>NZ_JAUZVK010000014.1:0-152636 GCF_031844505.1 Gordonia sp. AC31 | reverse complement strand
GCTCCTCACACCTCAGGGAGCAATGGGGTCGCTTCTTTCGGATTAGGGGGCGGTTGGGTGCCCCCGGAAGTCATCGGTGGCGGTCCGGCTCAGGGGATGACGATGCTCCCGCTGCAGCTCGTGGACGGCACGCTCCAGAGCGCGTTCCGGTTGACCGCGCTGAAGGTCACGTTCACCCGGCCCTTGCCGATCTGGTTGACGGGGATCACGAAGTAGTGGACGCCCTGGTAGGGCGGGTTCACGCGGACGTTGCTGACCTTGGAGCCGCGCTTGCCGGTGGCCAGGTTGTGCCAGTCCAGACGGGCCGAGGACTGGTAGCCGCCGGGAAAGTAGCTGGTGAAGTCGGCGGCGATGTAGGCGTTGCCGGCATACGTGCTGACGATCGTGCGCCGCGCCAGGAACGGGACGTCGACGACGTTCGGGCTGAGGCCCACGCAGGTCGACAGCGGATACTCGCGGGACACCGCGTTCGCGTCGCCGGTGGCTGCGACCCCGAGGCCGGCGGCCGAGGTCAGTGCGATGGCGGCGGCGGCCAACCGGGTGATCGTCTTCGTGCCGGGCATGTCTCGACTCCCTTGCTGGTGGCGATGATCGCTTCGCGCGATCATCGGTCAGTTTCCCGCAGAAAGCCCGATTCGTGGCGATTTCGGCGCGGCGAGTTCATTCGATCGACCGATTGTCTTCTCGTCCGAGATGGAGCGAGATCCCGTCGGCGGCCGCGCGCGTCTCCTCGCCCAGCGTGCGGAGCTCGTCGACATCGAGGGTCCTGTTCGGGCACACGACGATCGCCGCGACCACTCGCCGGGCGGCGTCGAAAACGGGTGCGCCGATCGTGACCACGGGGACACCCGTGCCGTCGGTCGCGCAGGCGTCGATCTCCTCGGGTAGGTAGTCGATGACCGACAGCTCGGTGAGCAGGTCGCCGACCCGCGCACGCAGGGTGTCCGACATGGTGTCGAGGGAGCTGAGGGCCTCGATCATCGCCACGTGGTCGTCGGTCATTCGCTCGATCGAATAGCCGCGTTCGGCGACGACGTCGAGCACCATGCGGAGGCGGGTGCGGGTGGACTCGGCGGCCTGGCCGATCCAGTTCGACCGGGCGTCGTCCGGGTCGAAGGCGATGAACTCCCGACAGATCGGCGGGCGGAGCCGGATGCGGCTGCCGTTGCGCAACCAGGGATGCTGCGCGGTTTCCGGTGCCAGGTGGGGCGGAAAGGCGTGCGACGCCAGGGTCACCGCGTCGGCCGAGGTCCGTCGGGCGACGAAACAGGGGACGTCGAACCGTTCGCACAGGTCGCGCGCCGCAGATGCGGCCCACCGGACGAGGTGGTCGGCGCCGTCGGCGTTCCGGACGAGGCCGACGAAGGCCGGTCCGACGCCGAAGGTGCCTGCCGACGGGTCCCGGATCAGCCATCCGCAGTCGACGAGTTCGGAGACGACGGCGTGTGCGGTGGCGCGCGACATCGAGGTCTGACGCACGATCTCGGCCAGCGTCAGCGCCGGTTGTTCGGCGTCGGCGAGGAGTTCGACGATGCGGACGACCCGGGCGGTCGGTGGCGACGCCGCACGTGCCGGTTGACGCGCGTCGGAGAAGTCACCTACGGTTTGTGTCACATTGTCAACACATAGTGTCGAATATTCGACATGTCAAGGGGGTTGCTCCGGTGGCCATCACCATCGACGCCGACGACGGACGTCGTCCCGACGACACCGAGGACCGGCGTCGTCGTCACCACGGTTATGAGCTCTCGCATCTCGCGGCGCTCGAGGCCGAATCGGTGCACATCTTCCGCGAGGTCGCCGCGACCTTCGAGCGTCCGGTGCTGCTGTTCTCCGGCGGCAAGGACTCGGTGGTGATGTTCCATCTGGCCCGCAAGGCCTTCTGGCCGGCGCCGATCCCGTTCCCGCTCATGCACGTCGACACCGGGCACAACTTCGACGAGGTGATCGAGTACCGCGACCGCGTGGTCGCCGAGACCGGGGTTCGCCTGCTCGTCAGTTCCGTGCAGGACGACATCGATGCGGGACGGGTCGTCGAACAGACCGGGCCGGGGGCCAGCCGCAACCGGCTGCAGACGGCCGCGCTGTTGCGCGGCATCACCGAGAACCGATTCGACGCGGTCTTCGGCGGCGCCCGGCGCGACGAGGAGAAGGCGCGCGCGAAGGAGCGCGTGTTCAGCTTCCGAGACGGGTTCGGCGCATGGAACCCCCGCGAGCAGCGGCCCGAACTGTGGCGGCTGTACAACGGACGGCACGCCAAGGGCGAGCACATCCGGGTCTTCCCGTTGTCGAACTGGACCGAACTCGACATCTGGCAGTACATCGCGGCGGAGGACATCGATCTACCCGAGATCTACTACGCGCACCAGCGCGAGGTCATCCCGCGCGACGGCATGCTGCTCGCGAAAACCCGCTTCCTGCAAGAGCTCCCGGGTGAGGAGGTGCGGACCGAGACGGTCCGGTTCCGCACCGTCGGTGACGCCACGTGCACCGGTTGCGTGCTGTCGGGCGCCGACGACGTGATGAAGGTGATCGAAGAGATCGAGGTGACGAGGCTGACCGAGCGGGGCGCCACGCGCGCCGACGACCGGATCTCCGAGTCGGGGATGGAAGACCGCAAGAAGGAAGGCTACTTCTGATGGGCGACCTCATCGCCGCCGGCGGCGCGACCGAGATGCTGCGTCTGGCGACCGCGGGCTCGGTGGACGACGGCAAGTCGACACTCATCGGTCGGCTCCTCTACGACTCGAAGGCGATCTTCACCGATCAGCTCGAGTCGATCGAGCGCACCAGCGCCGAGCGCGGCGACGAGTACGCGAACCTCGCGCTGCTCACCGACGGCTTGCGCGCCGAACGCGAGCAGGGCATCACCATCGATGTCGCCTACCGGTATTTCGCCACCCCCCGGCGGAAGTTCATCATCGCCGACACCCCCGGCCATGTGCAGTACACGCGCAACATGGTGACCGGTGCCTCGACTGCCGATCTCGCGCTGATCCTGATCGACGCGCGCAAGGGCGTGCTCGAGCAGACGCGGCGGCACGCGTTCCTGTCGTCGTTGCTCGGCATCCCGCACCTGACGGTCTGCGTGAACAAGATGGACCTCGTCGACTGGTCGCAGGAGCGTTTCGACGAGATCTGCGCCGACTTCGTCGATTTCGCGACTAAGCTCAACGTCGTCGACCTGACGTTCATCCCGATGTCGGCGCTGCGGGGCGACAACGTCGTCGAACAGTCCGCGGCGATGCCGTGGTACGAGGGGCGTCCGCTGCTGAATCACCTCGAGCACGTCTACATCGCCTCCGACCGCAACCTGATCGACACCCGTCTGCCCGTCCAGTACGTGATCCGGCCGCAGCGCAGCGACGGCGCCGACCACCGCGCCTACGCGGGCACCGTTGCCGGCGGTGTGCTCGCCAAGGGCGACGAGATCGTCGTCCTCCCCAGCGGTTTCAGCACCACCATCACCGAGATCTGGGCGCCCGGTGGCCAGCCGATCGACGAGGCCTTCGCGTCGATGGCCGTGTCCGTCGAACTCGCCGACGAGATCGACATCGTGCGCGGCGACATGCTGGCCCGCCCCAACAACCGGCCGTACGTGGGACGCGACCTGGACGCGATGGTGTGCTGGTTCGCCGACGACGCCGAACTGCGACCGGGCAACCGGTATCAGCTGCTCTGCGGAACCCGGTTGACCCGCGCGCAGGTCAACGGCCTCAACTATCGCCTCGACGTCAACTCGCTGCACCGCGACGAGGACGCGGAGGGATTGTCGCTCAACGAGATCGGACGCGTCACCCTGCACACCCAGGAGCCGGTGACCTTCGACTCGTACCGGCGCAACCGCGACACGGGCAGCTTCATCCTGATCGACGAGGCCACCAACCGGACCGTCGGCGCGGGGATGATCACGGCGCCGGTGAGTCACGACAGTCATGTCGTGTGGCAGGCGACGAAGGTCGGGCGCGAGCACCGTGCGCACCGCGGCGCGACGATCTGGCTGACCGGTCTGTCCGGCTCCGGGAAGTCGTCGCTGGCGGTCGAACTCGAGCGGCGCTTCGTCGCCGAGGGGCGTCCGGCGTACCTGATGGACGGGGACAACCTGCGGCACGGCCTGAACTCGGATCTGGGCTTCTCCGACGACGACCGCCGGGAGAACATCCGCCGGACCAGCGAGGTGGCCGCGCTGTTCGCCGACTCGGGATCGGTGGCGATCGTCTCGCTCATCAGCCCGTTCGCCGAGGAACGGCAGCGGGCCCGGGAGATCCACGCCGAGCGCGGGCTGCCGTTCTACGAGATCTTCGTCGACACCCCGCTCGCCGAATGCGAACGACGCGATCCGAAGGGGCTGTACGACCGTGCGCGGCGGGGGGAGATCAGTCAGTTCACCGGCATCGACTCGCCCTACGAGCGTCCGTCCGACCCGGATCTGCACATCACCCCCGACGACGGCCCGCCGTCCGAGGTCGCCGACCTGGTCCTGCGTAACCTGGGTCTGTGAGCGCAGCCTCGTAGCCGTCCGGCGCGAAGCGCCGCGTCCTGCCACCGGTATCCCGACCGAGAGGAACCCCGTGACCGACGATCGTGCCCTGGCCGGTGAACTGGCCACCGCCGCAGGTGAACTCCTGCTCGATATCCGCCGCTCCAGCGGATTGACGGGCAAAGAGCTCGGTCAGGAGGGCGACCGGCGGTCCGACGAGTTCATCCTTGGGCGTCTCGCACAGGAGCGTCCGGACGATGCCGTGCTGTCGGAGGAATCGGCCGACGACAAGTCGCGACTGTCGGCGTCGCGCGTGTGGATCATTGATCCGGTCGACGGCACGCGTGAGTACGGCACCTACGAACCCGGCGGCGGGCGCAGCGACTGGGCCGTGCACGTCGCGCTGTGGTCGGCCGACGACGGGCTGATCGCCGGTGCGGTCGCCTTGCCGGCCCTCGGGGTGACCTACCTCGACGACGGTTCCGCCGTCGAGCCCGTGGAAGGCCTGGCGTCCCGGCCCCGGACCGGAGTCCCGCGCGTCGTCGTGAGCAGTTCGCGCCCACCGGCCTTCGCCGACGAGGTGGCCGCGGCGATGGCCGGCGAGGTGCTGCCGATGGGTTCCGCCGGTGCCAAGGCGATGGCGGTGGTGCGCGGCGAGGCCGACGCCTATGTCCACGCCGGCGGCCAATACGAGTGGGATTCGGCCGCACCCGTCGCCGTCGCGAAGGCGAAGGGCCTGTGGTGCGGGCGGATCGACGGTTCGCCCCTCGTCTACAACAACGAGGACACCTACCTGCCCGACCTCGTCATCTGCCGGCCGGAATTCACCGAGGCGATCCTCACGGTCACCACCGAGGGTGCCGGCGGCTGACGTCCGAGCGCCTCAGTGCGTGACCACGACCTTGATCGCGACGATCACGGTCGCCACCAGCGTGACCGCTCCGGAGCTGAACAGCGTTGCCCGGCTGGGCCGTTCGTTGTTGAGCCGGTCGATGACGAAGACCGTGCCGCCGATGCGCAGAAGGATCACGATCTCTGCGATCAACTGGGCGGTACGGGGCTCGATCCAGCCGATCAGGCCGAGCAACAGGATCGCGCAGGGCAGGAGCGCCGAGGTCAGGATCGGCACCGAGTCGCGGAGATGACCGAGGACCTCTGATCGCGTCGGCTCGACCTTGCCGTCGGACACGCGCCGGGCGACGCCCTCGGCGAAGACGTGCGCGATGAAGGTCGACGCGGCGGTGCCCGCGAGGATCGCGATACCGACGAAGTCGTCCTCGACGTGCAACGGGATGAGCACGGCCAGGATCAGGATGTTGCCGTAGATGTAGGCACTGATGCGCGGCGCGGCGTGCTTGCGTTCGAGTGGGTTGTCCCGACTGAACAGCGGCCCGTGCAGCAGGGACCACGGACTGTTGCTCATAGCTGGTGAAACTATCAGCGCGGGAGGAGTTCGGCGACGACAGCGGCGATGGTGTCGTCGGGCCGCGTCAGGCAGACCGTCGCCGCCACGGTGGCCACCTGCTGGACATTGTCGGTCACGTCCAGATCGGTCAGGACCGCCGCCCGCCGGGCGTCGTCGAGTTCGCGGAACTCCGTGCACGTCATGGTCGACGCGGAGCCGGACCCGGTGTCGGAACCGGACTCGGAGCCGCGCGACGGTGACGCACTGGCCCGGCTGCTGTCCGCGGATGTGGCGGGGCTGCTCGTCTCGGTGGCGCTCGTGGTCGGGACCGCGCTGTCGGATGAAGGCGCGGGCGCGGCATCGTCGGACGAACACGCACCGATCGCCAGCATCATCATCGCGGCCATCGACAGGCCCGCGGCCAGCTCGGCGGGGCGGGATCGGCGGGCGGGAACAGACATCACGGAACTCCTCGGGAAGCGGTCCGGGTGGTGACCCGGTGGTGCGGGATGGGATGGGGCGCGGTCAGCGCATGAGGCCGGAGAGCACGCCTGAGATGGCGGCCCGGACATCCGTGGTCTCGATGCGCATCAGGTCGTCCTGGCTGAGTGAGTCGAAGTCGCCTGCGGTGCTGAGCCGGAACTCGCGCTCCTCCTCGGCCGCCTCGATGATGTTGCGGATGAAACGGCCGTTGCCGGCGAGATCGGTGGCGCGCCGCGCGGTGCCCTGATGCTCGCGGACGTCGTGATACAGGGGAGCGCACGCCTGCTCGATCTCGACCATCGCCTCCCGGGTCAACGACGAATCACGTTTGCGCGCGATGAAATCGGCGATGCGGGCGAGTTCGTCGGGAGTGTAGGAGTCGAAGCGCACCCGGCGTGCGAAGCGCGACGCCAGTCCGTCGTTGGAGGCGAGGAACCGATCGATCTCGGCGTCGTAGCCGGCGATGATCACGACCAGCCGGTCACGGTCGTCCTCCATCCGGGCCAGCAGGGTGTCGACGGCTTCGCGACCGAACGCGTCGCCGCCGGACAGCCCCTGCTGGATGAGCGTGTACGCCTCGTCGATGAACAGGACGCCGTCCATCGCGGAGTCGATGAGCGCCGCGGTCTTGATGGCGGTGCTGCCGAGGTGTTCACCGACCATGTCGCGGCGGGTGGCCTCGACGACCTTGTCGGACTTGATGAAGCCGAGGCCGCAGTAGATCTTGGCGACGATGCGGGCCACGGTCGTCTTGCCGGTGCCGGGCGGTCCGGTGAAAGCCAGGTGCAGGCTGCGGGCCGACGTCGACAGCCCGCGGTCGGCGCGGACCTTCGCCAGGGTCGCGGTGGACTGCAGTTTGGCCACCTGCTGCTTGACCGACTCGAGCCCGATCTGTTCGGCCAGTTCCCGTTGCGCCTCGGTCACCAGCGAATTCTGTTCGGCGGGGTCCCCGGAGGTCGACACCAGGGACTCGGCGCGATCGGGCACCGACTTCGGGTCCCACCGGTCGGTGCGCTCGGCGATCTGCTCGGGCGTCGTGGGGGGCATCCGGTAGGAGGGCGACCGGATGGCGTCGGCCGCGCCGGTCAGCGACGGGTCACGGGCGTAGGCCTGCTCGAACATCGACTTCGCCTTCTCCTCGTGGCCCTGCTCGCGCAGCGCGAGGCCGTAGACGAAGATCGCCTGCGTCGAACAGGACGGGATCGGGCCGTCGACCGCGTTCTGCAGGCGCCGCATGCCCTCGCCGTACATGCCGAGATGCACGCACGACGTCCCGGCCATGAAGTCGGCGACGGCCTGCATGTACGGGTCGTTCCACCGGTCGGACCTGGTCAGCGAGGTCAGGACGTCGGGCCAGCGCTGGGTGGCGAAGTGCAGGAACGCGCGGACGAAATCCACGATCGGCACGCGGTGCGCCGGGGGTACCTCGTCGAGGACCTCTTCCGCACCGGCGAAGTCCGCGCCGCGGACCAGACTGGCCGCGTAGGCCGCGGTCGCCTCGACGGCATTCGACGCCGGGAAGTCGATCAGCATCCCGGTGTACCAGCGCCCCGCGATCGTGCCGGGCGGGAGCCCGAGTCGGCGCTGCTCCGCGCCGATCGACCCGCGGGCACGATAGAGGCCCAGGAGGACCTCGTTGCTGCTGTCGCCGCAGGCCAGCCGGCCGATCCAGGCGTCGCCCAGGGCCGGGTCCCATTCGGTCGCTCGAGTGAAGGCCTTGGCGGCCTGAGCGGGATTGTCGACCGGTTCCTGACCTTCGACCGGGATGTTCAGGGACAGGACGCCGAGTTCGAAGAGTGCCCTCGCCTTGCGGACATCGGCCATCGTTTCCCCCTGTGTCGTCCCATCGGCGCACACCGACCCCGAACCGTTCTCCCCGGGTACCACGACGACACGCCCCGGGGGCGGTCGCCGGAGACAGAGTATCGCTAGACCGGCGTGACATCCGTCGCAGATCTCCCAGGGTGCGCACCCGAGGCGCCCCGGCGGCCGCAACCGCCCGCGCACGCCTAGACTTGTCCGGGTGAGTGCCCAGGTGGATACCGTCTCAGCCGCTGCCCAGACCCCGGACCATCCGCAACCCTTCCGCGAACTCGGTCTCAAGGACGACGAGTACGCGCGCATCCGCGAGATCCTGGGTCGCCGGCCCACCGACGCGGAGCTCGCCATGTACTCGGTCATGTGGTCCGAGCACTGCAGCTACAAGTCGTCGAAGGTGCACCTGCGCTACTTCGGTGAGACCACCACCGACGAGATGCGCGCGAGCATGCTGGCCGGCATCGGCGAGAACGCCGGCGTCGTCGACATCGGCGACGGATGGGCGGTGACCTTCAAGGTCGAATCGCACAACCACCCGAGCTATGTCGAGCCGTACCAGGGCGCCGCCACCGGAGTCGGTGGCATCGTGCGCGACATCATGGCCATGGGCGCACGCCCGATCGCGGTCATGGATCAGCTGCGCTTCGGCCCGGCCGACGCCCCGGACACCCGGCGCGTCGTCGACGGTGTGGTGCGCGGCGTGGGTGGCTACGGCAACTCCCTCGGCCTGCCCAATGTCGGCGGTGAGACCGTCTTCGACGCCAGCTACGCCGGCAACCCGCTCGTCAACGCGCTGTGCGCGGGCGTGCTGCGCACCGAGGACCTGCACCTGGCCTTCGCCTCGGGCGCGGGTAACAAGATCATCCTGTTCGGTGCGCGCACCGGTCTCGACGGCATCGGCGGTGTCTCGGTCCTGGCATCGGAGACCTTCGACGATTCCGAGGGCTCGGGTCCGAATCGCAAGAAGCTGCCCAGCGTCCAGGTCGGCGACCCGTTCACCGAGAAGGTGCTCATCGAGTGCTGCCTCGAGCTCTACCACGCCGGACTCGTCGTGGGCATCCAGGATCTCGGCGGTGCCGGACTGTCCTGTGCCACGAGCGAACTCGCCGCAGCCGGCGACGGCGGCATGCACATCGACCTGGAGAAGGTGCCGATGCGCGCCGAGGGCATGACCCCGGCGGAGGTGCTCTCCAGCGAGTCGCAGGAACGCATGTGTGCCGTCGTGACCCCGGACAACGTCGAGAAATTCCTCGAGGTCTGCCGCAAGTGGGATGTGCTTGCGACCGTCATCGGCGAGGTCACCGACGGCGATCAGCTGGTCATCACCTGGCACGGCGAGACCGTCGTCGACGTGCCGCCGCGCACCGTCGCCCACGACGGTCCGGTCTACGAGCGTCCCGTCGCCCGGCCCGACTGGCAGGACACCGTCATCGCGTCGACGACCGAACCGCTGCAGCGCCCGAGCACATCCGACCAGCTGCGCGAGACGCTGCTGGCCATGCTGGCCTCGCCCGCGCTGTGCAGCCGCAAGTTCATCACCGACCAGTACGACCGCTACGTGCGCGGCAACACCGTCCTGGCCGAGCACGCCGACTCGGGGATGATCCGCATCGACGAGGAGTCCGGGCGCGGCATCGCACTGGCGACCGACGCGTCGGGCCGCTACACCTTCCTCGATCCCTACCGCGGCGCGCAGCTCGCGCTTGCCGAGGCCTACCGCAACGTCGCGGTGTCCGGGGCGACGCCGAAGGCCGTGACCAACTGCCTCAACTTCGGTTCCCCGGAGGACCCGGCGGTGATGTGGCAGTTCCAGCAGGCGGTCCGGGGGCTCGCCGACGGCTGCGCCCAGCTCGGCATCCCGGTCACCGGCGGCAACGTGAGCTTCTACAACCAGACGGGTGCGACGGCCATCCTGCCGACCCCGGTCGTGGGCGTCCTCGGCGTCATCGACGATGTGCACCGCCGCATCCCGACCGGCATCGGCACCGAACCCGGCGAGACACTCATCCTGCTCGGTGAGACCCGCGACGAATTCGACGGCTCGATCTGGGCCCAGGTCAGTCACGACCACCTCGGTGGCGTCCCGCCGCAGGTCGACCTCGAACGCGAACGCCTGCTCGCCGAGATCCTGTCCGCATCGTCCCGCGACGGATTGATCTCCGCGGCACACGATCTCAGCGAGGGCGGCCTCATTCAGACCGTCGTCGAGGCGGCCCTGGCCGGCGAGACCGGGTGCCGCGTCCTGCTGCCCGAGGACGCCGACCCGTTCGTCTGGCTGTTCTCCGAGTCGGCCGGGCGCGTGCTCGTGGCGGTCCCGCGCACCGAGGAATCGCGGTTCACCGCCATGCTCGACGCGCGTTCGATGCCGTGGACACGCATCGGTGTGGTCGACCAGGGCAGCGACGCCGTCGAGGTCCAGGACTACTTCTCGGTGCCCCTCGCCGAACTCCGTGAGGCGCACGAGGGCACCCTCCCGAGGTTGTTCGGCGACACGGTCTAGAGCACGGCCTAGTTGCATCGCGCAACGGTCCGGCCTGCGAGGATTCCGTTGTAAGTCAATGGAATCAATATCGTTTCCAGGCATGTCGCGCCCGGTGATGAACGGTTACGCTCCTGGAGTTCTCTGACCGAGTCGAAAGGGCGCAGATGAGCTACCCCAATGATCCGAACCAGCCGCCGAACTACGGCGCGGGTGGCTACGGACAGCAGCCGTACGGCGGGTTCCCGGGCGGGAATCCGGCCGGCCCGGAACCGGACAACAACCTCGTGTGGGCGATCCTGTCCACGGTGCTCTGCTGTCTGCCGCTCGGGATCGTGTCGATCGTGAAGTCGACCTCCGTCAGCAAGCTGTGGGCCGCAGGCGACTACGCCGGTGCGCAGAAGGCGGCCGACGAGGCGAAGAAGTGGGCGATGTGGAGTGCGATCTCGTCGGTCATCATCTGGGTCCTGATCATCATCGTTTATGTCGTCCTCTTCGTCATCCTCCTCGGCGCCTCCGCGACCACGTCCACGTACTGAGCGTTTCGAGAGGGCCGTCCTCGGACGGGTGTCGGCCCTTTCGAAGCATCGGTACCTCGGTCCGGCGACGGTCGTCGCCGGAACCGGGATGGTCTGTGCGGCAGTGTGGTTCGGCGATCCGACGACGCCTGGTGGCACCCTGCCGGTCTGTCCGACCAAGCTGATCTTCGGGGTGACGTGTCCGGGCTGTGGGTCGCTACGGGCGATCTACTCGCTACTGCACGGCGATGTCCCGGCGGCGATGCACTACAACGCCGTCGGGGTGCTCGCAATGGGATTGCTGCTCTTCGCCTTCGGCGCCTATTGCCTGCGACTGTGGACCGGCCGCCGGGTTCGCAGCTGGCAGCACCTCCGCTACTCCGGGGTCGTCGTGTTGGTGGTCGTGCTGGCCTGGTTCGTCGTCCGCAACATCCCTGTCGAACCGTTCTGGTCACTGCACGTCTGAGCGTCGGCTGCTGCCGCGGATCCAGCGCACCAGCCGCGAACCGGGATCGCGTGCGGGGGCGTCGAGGTCGAGCGTCGCCAGGGCCTCGGGATCATCGGTCGTGATCTGGTCGACCCGTAACTCCAGCAGTCGCCTGATGTCCGGGATGACGCGCGGTCCGACCCGCGTCACCGTGTACCCGTCGACGAGCCGACCGCGCTCGTGGAACGCGCCGATCAGGTCGTGGCCGCGGTGGTCGGCCGCCAGTATCAGCCGGTTCTCCAGGTACACCATCTCGGCCTCCGGCGATGCCGCCACCGCGCGGTCGACGAAGCCGTCGAAGTCCCCGGAGCGGATCGTCGCGTCGGCGGCACCGTGATGGCAAGGGTCGTAACCGATCCGGATGCCCGGTGCGGCCGAGGTCAACGTGTCGACCGCCGCGGCGTCGCCGCACGACAAGATGTAGTGCCGAGCGTGGGACGCGACACTGCGGGCGAACACCGCCACGGCCTCGGGATCGAGCGCGGCGTCGTCCTCCTTGAAGTCGAGCTGGAGGGACGCGGTGGGCGCGATGTCGACGCCGTCGAAGAGTTCGGTCAGGTCCTCGAGCAGGAGGACGTGCTCGTCGACGGGCCGGCCGCGGTTGTCCCGCAGGGACAGTTCCCGCAGATACGACGCCGGGAGCGCCGACACCACGCCGGTGCCGGTGGTGGCGTGGTCGACCGTGCGGTCGTGCAGGACGGCGAAACCGCGCTCGGCGTGGATCACCAGATCGATCTCGATACTCGCGCCGAGCCGCATGCCCTCGACGATCCGGGTCGCGGTGAACGCCGTGTCGTCGGCGCGCCGCCGGCCGCGGTGCCACTTGAGCATCGTCCGATGGCCGTCGTGGTCGATGTGGATCGGGCCGGCGGGGTCCGGGGGCGACGTGGCGGTCACAGCTCCCGACTCTAGTGGTGTGTCTCGGAAATAAACGACTGGTCTCCAGCGCTCGATCGGCGCCTGGCTGCGTTGTCGTCGGTCGAGATAGCTCCGCTATCCCTCCCTCCTCCGCCTTGCCAGACCGCCGATCGCTCCACCGGATACCGGCCACCTATTTCCGAGACACACCACTGGCGAGGCGCATCTCGCCGAATCCGCACGGCGAAGTTGGAACGTGTTCTAGTTTGGATCGCATGACATTGCGCGTGGTCGAGTGGTCGACCGGAACCGTCGGACGACATGCCATCGCCGGGATCGACGCCCGGCCCGACCTCGAACTCGTGGGCGTGTGGGTGTCCGACCCCGCCAAGGTCGGCAAGGACGCCGGCGAACTCGCCGGGCTCGACCGTGAGCTGGGTGTCGCCGCGACCGACGATCGCGATGCGTTGATCGCCCTGCGGCCGGACTGCATCGTGCACACCGCCATGACCGACGATCGCGTCATGGAGTCGATCGAGGACCTCATCCACTTCGTGGAGAACGGCATCAACGTGGTGTCGAGCGGTCCGGTGGTCCTGCAGTTCCCGCAGGGCATCCTGCCGGATTCACTCCTGGAGAGGATCGCGACCGCGGGCGAGACGGGCGGGGCGAGTCTGCACGTCAACGGAATCGATCCGGGCTTCGCGAACGACGCGCTGCCGCTTGCCATGACGAGCCTGTCCCAGAGGATCGACCAGGTGCGTTGTCAGGAGATCGCCGATTACTCGACCTACTACCAGCCGGTGGTGATGCGGGATCTGTTCGGTTTCGGGCAGCCGCTGGACACGACGCCGCTGCTGTTCGCGCCGGGCATCCTGTCGATGGGGTGGGGGAGTGTCGTGCGACAGATCGCCGCGGGCCTCGACCTCGTGCTCGACGAGCCGCTTGTCGAACGCGTCGATCGGGTGGCGGCCGATCGTGACTACTCCACGGTCTCCGTCGAGATCCCCGAGGGCACGATGGCCGCGGTGCGCTTCGAGGTCGTCGGCCAGGTCGACGGCGTGGATCGCGTTGTGCTGGAGCACTACACGCGCACCCATCCCGACCAATGCCCGGACTGGCCTACCCCGCACGAGGGCGACGGTTGCTATCGCATCAGCATCTCCGGCGAACCCGAGATGACCGTCGAGTTCGGGCATCACGGCGAGAACGGCGACCACAACGTCTCCGGCATGATCGTCACCGCGATGCGTCTAGTCAATTCCGTTGCGGCGGTTGTCGATGCGAAGCCCGGCCTGGTCACGGCCCTCGACCTGCCGCTAGTGACGGGCCGTGGGCTGTTCGCGCAGAAGTAGCCGCGCTCGACGACGGCGGGCGATGTGATCCGACAGGCGCGAGTCATCGACTGGCGAGTAACTCCATGAGGTGTGCTTCGACGAGGGACGGCCTGGGTGTGCGTGGTCCTGGGCGGGGTGGTCGGACGTCGATGACGTGGCTGGTTTTCAACCATGATCGGCGCGCGTCATGTGGGCGTGGCTCATCGCCGGACGTGGTGCGTCCGTGGATCTCTCGCCGCACCTGTTCTAGGTGGGCCTGCAACCGCTTGGGTATGTCGGGTCGGCGGTTGATGTTTTCGGGGTTGGGTGGCGCGCCGGGTTCGGCGTTGAGTCGCCAGGCGCAGCGGCCTTCGTCGGGTCCGTCGCGGACTACCCGTGTTGTGTATTGGCCGGGCTGGTCGCCGACCATCCGGTTGTGTCGGGGACAGGCCGGTGCGAGGTCGTCGATGTCGGTGAGACCGCCTTTGGCCCAGTCCTTCTGGGCGTGATGCATGTCGACCTGGGTGGCGGGCTGATCGCAACCGGGAGCCGAGCACACCTCCCCGTCAGGGCGGGCGAACGAGACGAGGCGTTGTTCGCGGGTGGCGAGGCGTTTGCCCCGTCCGAAGTGCAGGGGGACGGTGGTGGCGTCTTTGAAGATCGCCAACCAAGGTTGGACGTCACCGGCCATCGCGATCAAGTCCCGGATGGGCAGCAGGGTGCCGGTGGCGGTGGTCGCGAGTCCGGCTTCGCGGATCAGGTCCCCGAGGTCGGCTTTGATGATCAGCTGCACGGGCAGCCCGCGGTGCGAAGAGTCCCGTCGGCGAAACCGGCGGCCAGGGCGGCGTCGAGGGCGTCGTGATTGGTCTGGGCGAGAGTGCGTCCGTCGCGGTCGGCGGCGGCGGTCAGGGCGTCGGGGTCGGCGGTGCCGGCCGGCCCGTGGGGCGACTGGGGGTCGTCGGGGTTGTTGAGTCCGGGTTTGCCCCACACGGCGAACATCATCGTGAGTCGGGCGGCGAGTGCGGGGGTCAGGGTGCCCGATATTTTGGCGGTGCCGTCGGCTCGTTGGCGTCCGATCCACAGGCCGCGGCGTCGTTTCTGGTCGGTGTCGTCGGTCAGTGTGCCGTCGGGGTCGAGGTGGGCGAGCAGGCGGGCACCGAGCTGGGTGATCTCGGCGGGGGTGTGGGCTTCGGCGATCTCGGCCATCTGTCGTTCGGCGGCGACCTTGATGTCGTGGTCGATGGTGCCGGGGATGCGGTCGAGGACGTCGAGGGTGGCTTGTACGTGTGCGGTGCCGACTGCGCCTTGTGCGAAAGCTTCGGCGAGGCAGGGGTGTTCGGGTGGGAGGAGCTCGCCGCCGAGGCTGGTGCGGTGGGCGGTGGCGTCCATGTGCTTACGGCGGCGCATCGGGTTCGAGACTCGTAGCCGGTGTGTCATGTACTGCATGAGTGTTCGGCAGCCGGCCTTTCGGGGCAGGTCGCGGGCCTCGGCCTGATCGATCTGCCGGTCACCGGCGACGGTCAGACGTGCGATGGCGCGTTCGGTCTCCGCGGCGACGTCGATCAGTTCTTCGTCGGTGCACGAGGACAAGTCGACGGTCTGTAGTTCGTCGAGGTTCGCGTGTAGTTCGGCGACGAGTTCGGCCGCGCGGGACACGGGCGCGCCGTGGTCGGCGAGTGGTGTGGTGCTGGGCATGACGGTCACCTCCCCCGAGAACCGTTGCTGCGAATGTACGTTCGAGTGTACACGAGTTCGGCTGACTTGGCCACGAAAACAATTGCCCGGCAATGTGAATCAGATTCATTGTGTTGCGGGAGCTTGTCGGTGGCGACCGGTAGGATTCGGCGGGGCGATGAGGGTTGTCGGTTGGGTCAAGCGAACACGATCACCACGACGGCAGCCCGCGTGCCTCGAGCTGCGCACGCAGTCGCTCCCGGCCATGTAACGACTCGGCATCGGCGAGACGAGCGAGAACCTTTGTGCTCCAGTCTCCCTCGAGGCCGTACCGACGTTGTAACCGGACAGGACCTCGTCGTATGCCTCGACGTGGGAGTCCGCAGACTCGGCGTCGTAGGTCTCGTGGTGGAGAACCGCCGCTTGGGGCAGGCGGGGTTTGATACCCGCGGGCTCGGTCAGATCGGGTCGTCCGATCGCCAGACCGAAGGTCGCGACCGCATGGTCGGGTAGGCCGAGTTCGTCGGCCACCGCCAGGGGGTGGTTGCGTATTGACCCGACGAACACCGTTCCGAATTCCAGGGATTCGGCGGCGACGACTGCGTTCTGGGCGGCGAGCGCGGTGTCGACGAAACCGACGATCGTGGATTCGAGGTTGCCGGTGCCCGCGGGCGGGGCCGCCGCCCGACGACGTTCAGCCCTGGCGCGCCTTGAATCTGGGGTTGCCCTTGTTGATCACGTAGATGCGCCCCTTGCGCTTGACCACTTGTGAACCGGGTTGGTTCTTCAACGACCGGATGGATGCACGGACCTTCAACGGAGCCTCCTTAATGGGAATTGTTTCCATTAAAGCAGGTCCGTCGACGAGGGCCGAGGCGGGTGTCAGACCTCCCAGGTGTGCACCGGCTCGCCCTCGTGCATCTGGGTCACGTAGTCGCGGAGCATCCCGTGCAGCGCCTGTGTCCGGCTCTCGCCCGCGCGTTCGCGGGCCGCGACCGCCTGGCGTTGCCAGACCGATCCCGTCTGGCGGGAGATGCACCGGCCCTCGATGACCGACAGGTAGCGCTTGCGGGCCTTGTCGGAAACGCCGAACCGCTGCAGTCCGTCCTCGGCGAGCACGAGCAGTCGGCGCAGGACGAGTTCGTCGGGTCGCACCCAGCCGACGTCGGGCCAGTAGAGCTGCGACTCCATGCCGGTGCGGGCGCCGGACTGCAGGTTCTCGGCGGCGGCGTTGAACGACATCCGCGACCACAGCGGCCGGTCGGATTCGACGAGGCCCCGGACGACGCCGTAGTAGAACGCGGCGTTGGCCATCGTGTCGACGACCGTGGGACCGGCGGGCAGCACGCGGTTCTCGACGCGCAGGTGGGCCTGTCCCTCGTGGATGTCGTAGACCGGACGATTCCAGCGGTACACGGTCCCGTTGTGCAGACGCAGTTCGTCGAGGGTCGGGATGCGTCCGTCGTCGAGTTCGGCGAGCGGGTCGGTGTCGGTGCAGACGGGAAGGAGTGCGGGGAAGTAGCGCGTGTTCTCCTCGAAGAGGTCGAAGATCGTGTTGATCCATCGCTCCCCGAACCACACTCGCGGCCGGACACCCTGGTTCTTCAGCTCCAGCGGCCGGGTGTCGGTGGCCTGCTCGAAGACCGGGATGCGGCTCTCGTGCCACAACGCGGTCTCGGCGAGGAACGGCGAGTTCCCGGCCAGGGCGACCTGCACCCCGGCGATGGCCTGTGCCGCATTCCAGTGCGAAGCGAAGTCTTCCGGCGCGACCCGCAGGTGTAGCTGTAGTGAGGTGCAGGCCGCCTCGGGCAGGATCGAATCGGTCGAGGTGCGCAGGTGCTCGGTGTGGTGCCCATCGGTCAGCGGGACACCGGTGATGTCGATCTCGAGGTCCTCGCCGCGGGCGGCGAAGATCTGCTCGTTCAGCAGGTCGTAGCGTGGGTTCGCCGAGATCCAGTGGTGCGCGAAGTGTTCGGACTTCAGCGTCGGCAACATGCCGATCATGACCAGGTGGCTCGACGTCTGTGCGGCCCGCTGCTCGGCCCGGTTGAGGGACGTCCGCAGCGCCTGCTCGAGCGAGATCGTGTCGTCGGTCGTGAACGGTCGCGGCGAGACGTTGATCTCGATGTTGAACTGGCCGAGTTCGGTCTGATAGTCCGGATCGGCGATCGCCTCGAGGACGGCGGCGTTCGCCATCGCGGGCTGCATGGCCTCGTCGACAAGGTTCAGTTCGACCTCCATGCCGAGCAACGGCTTCGGCGGACGGCCCTGGTCGGTGAACAGCCCGTCGGCGAGCATCCGCGCGATCGCTTCCGTGCCGCGACCCACCTGACGCCGGAAACGAACCCGGTCCTCGCCGGTGAACTGCTGTTTGGACACCTCGGCTCCCATGCGGTCAATACTGCCCGATCCGCAACGGCACGAATCCTCTTGCGAAGATGGCAGGGTGCCACCACGCAGGAGAGTGGACCCCGCCGAGGTCCGGGCCGCGGTGCTGGCGGTCTCGGACTGGCTCGTCGACCCGACCGTGCCGACCCCGGGGCGCGCCGCCCTCGCCGACGCCGTCCGTCGATCGGCCCGGACGCTCGAGCAGCTCGCCCCCGGGAACTCGGTCGAGGTCCGGGTGCCCCCGTTCGTCGCGGTCCAGTGCATCGAAGGTCCCCGTCACACCCGCGGAACGCCGCCGAACGTCGTCGAGATGGCGCCGCGGACCTGGCTGCTCCTCGTCGCCGGCGTCCTCACCTACGACGACGCCCTCGCCGCGGGCCTGGTGGATGCGTCCGGGCATCGCGCGGCGCTCATCGCCGACCTGCTGCCGCTCATCCCGATCGGCCCGCCGGGCGACCGGGAGTAGGAGTGTGATGCATCACTCGACCGGGGCGTCGGGAATGACCCGCCGGTCGACACCGCTGGAAGATTCGCATCGGGAGCCGACCGACCCGTAAACTCACGCATGTCTCCCAGCCCACTCGACGGACCGATTCGCAGCCCCAGGGAGCTAGTCGATGCCTGATCATTCGATCGCCCACATGAACCTGCTCGCTGCCACGACGCCGGCGGGCGGATGCTCCGCACGCGGCTCGGGTGCGATCGATCCGGCCCCGCTGGACGAACCCGAGAACGAACCGCGTGAGGAATGCGGTGTCTTCGGTGTCTGGGCGCCCGGCGAGGACGTCGCCAAGCTGAGTTACTACGGCCTCTACGCCCTGCAGCACCGCGGCCAGGAAGCCGCGGGCATCGCCGTCGGCGACGGCAGCCAGGTGGTCGTGTTCAAGGACCTCGGACTCGTCAGCCAGGTCTTCGACGAGCAGACCCTCGGTGCGATGAGTGGTCACGTGGCGATCGGGCACTGCCGATACTCCACCACCGGCTCGACCACCTGGGAGAACTCCCAACCGATCTTCCGGACCACCGACGCGGGCACCGGCGTCGCGCTGGGCCACAACGGCAACCTCGTCAATACCGCGGACCTCGCGGCGCGTGCGCGGGAGCAGGGGATCAAGAGCTCGGCGGCCACCTCGGACTCCGATGTCGTGGGTGCTCTTCTCGCACACGGCGCCGCCGACAGCTCGATCGAACAGGCCGCGATGGAATTGCTGCCGACCCTCAAGGGCGCCTTCTGCCTGACCTTCATGGACGAGCACACGCTCTATGCCGCGCGGGACCCGCACGGCGTGCGGCCGTTGTCGCTCGGCCGCCTCGACCGCGGCTGGGTCGTCGCATCGGAGACCGCCGCGCTGGACATCGTCGGCGCGTCGTTCGTCCGCGACATCGAGCCGGGCGAACTGCTTGCCATCGACGCCGACGGCGTGCGCAGCACGCGCTTCGCCGAGCCGACCCCCAGCGGGTGCGTCTTCGAATACGTCTATCTCGCCCGGCCCGACTCGGTGATCCACGGCCGCTCGGTCCACTCGACCCGCGTCGAGATCGGGCGGCGCCTCGCCAAGGAACACCCCGCCGAGGGTGACCTGGTCATCCCGGTACCGGAGTCGGGCGTGCCGGCGGCCGTCGGATTCGCCCAGGAATCCGGGATTCCGTACGGCCAGGGACTGATGAAGAACGCCTACGTCGGCCGCACCTTCATCCAGCCGTCGCAGACGATCCGCCAGCTCGGTATCCGCCTGAAGCTCAATCCGTTGCGCGAGGTGATCCGCGGGAAACGGCTCGTCGTCGTCGACGACTCGATCGTGCGCGGCAACACCCAGCGCGCGCTCATCCGGATGCTGCGTGAGGCCGGCGCCGCCGAGGTGCACGTCCGCATCGCGTCGAGCCCGGTCCGGTGGCCGTGTTTCTACGGGATCGACTTCGCGTCGCCGGCGGAACTGATCGCCAATGGCATGGAGTCCGAGGCCGGGATGGTCGAGGGGGTCCGCCAGGCCATCGGTGCGGATTCGCTGGGCTACATCAGCATCGACGAGATGATCAACTCCACCGGCCAGGCCGCGTCGAGCCTGTGCGCTGCGTGCTTCGACGGCAAGTACCCGATCGAGCTGCCCAAGGAGACCTCGATGGGCAAGGCGGTCCTCGAACAGATGCTGGCGAGCGCGGCCGGCGACCGCTCGGTGGACCCGCTGACCCAGCCGAACGACAACGTCAGCGCGGTCATGCGGCCCTGATTTCGTGCCGCAGGCCCTCCGGTACCGTATGACCCGTCGGCGAACACGCCGGAAACAACGTTCGACCGATATTTTCTGGAACGGGAGTGCTGCGGTGATGACGGAGCGGGATGCTGCTGCCGACGAGACGGCCGGGACCTCGACCCCGGCGTCGTATGCGGCGGCCGGGGTCGACATCGACGCCGGTGAGCGGGCTGTGGAACTCATCGCGCCCCATGCCAAGCGTGCGTCTCGCCCGGAGGTTCTCGGCGGGATCGGCGGCTTCTCCGGCCTGTTCGCACTCAAGGGCAACTATCGGGAGCCGGTCCTGGCCGCTGCCAGCGACGGCGTCGGCACCAAGCTCGCCGTTGCGCAGGCCATCGACAAGCACGACACCGTCGGCCGCGATCTCGTCGCGATGTGTGTCGACGACCTGGTCGTCTGCGGCGCCGAGCCGCTGTTCCTGCAGGACTACATAGCGGTCGGCAAGGTGGTCCCCGAAACGGTGGCCCAGATCGTCGCCGGCATCGCCGACGGCTGCGTCGAAGCCGGTTGCGCCCTGCTCGGCGGCGAGACCGCCGAACACCCCGGCCTGATGCAGGACAACCACTACGACATGTCCGCCACCGCGGTCGGTGTCGTCGAGGCCGACAACGTGCTCACCCCGGACCGCGTCCGCGCCGGTGACGTCGTCATCGGCATGGGGTCGTCGGGATTGCATTCCAACGGGTATTCGCTCGCCCGCAAGGTGCTGCTCGAGTGGGGCCACATGGACCTGTTCGGCCACGTCGAGGAGTTCGGTCGCACCCTGGGGGAGGAGCTGCTCGAGCCGACCCGGATCTACGCCCGCGACTGCCTGGCCCTGATCGCCGAGGCGGATGTGCGTACTTTCGCGCACATCACCGGCGGCGGCCTCGCCGAGAACCTCGCGCGCGTGATCCCGAACGGGCTCGTGGCCGAGCTCGAACGCAACACGTGGACGCCGGCCCCGATCTTCGCGCTCATCGGTCAGCGCGGTCGGGTCGAACAGCTCGAGATGGAACGCACCTTCAACATGGGCGTCGGCATGGTGGCGGTCGTCGCGCCGGAGGACACCGACCGCGCGCAGGCCGTGCTGACGGCAAGGCACGTCGACAACTGGGTCCTCGGCACCGTCAAGCGCGCGAGTGACCGCTCGGACAACGACTCTCGCGTCACCCTGCTCGGGGAGCACCCGCGCTTCTAGCGCGATCGGTGAATCCGCAACCCTCGCAGGAACATTGGAGCGGGGGAGCAGCCGCACACACAACACCGACGCCCGCCGGAGGGATTCCCCGGCTCTTCCCAGATGAGGGTGTAGGTCGGCCGAACGCGTCGGTCCGCAGGTAGACGTCGAGGTCTCCCGACGATGGAGGTTCCTACGCCATCCATCCGAAAGACCTCGACGTGACCGACGCTACCCCGCCGGCAGGCTTCGGCCGCCCTGACCTGACCGCCTTCGCGTCTCATCCCAATCGACCCTGATCGAGTCTGCTGACCCCCTCGACGAGAACGCAGCGACATCACAGCCACCCAACCCCGACCGTCCGGGAAGCCTTGACACGTCACATGGCCTGTGCTGCGGGCGTGTCGAGTGGGTCGTCCAGGGGCGACGCAGGAGCGTCGACGCGACGTGCTGAGAGGTGGTTCCAGTCGAGCACTTAGGACACCGGCTACAGGCATGGCGATAGGTCAGGAACGGCGTCGCTCCCTACGCAGGAGGGAGCGCAGAGTCTCGGCGTTCGCATAGCCGACCCGTAGCGCGATCTCGGCGGAGGTGAGGTCCGTGGTTGCTGAGAGGTGCCGAGCTCGTTCGATGCGAAGCCGTTGGACGAAGCCGAGCGGAGTGAGGTTGAGCGCCGCACGGACTCGTCGTTCGAGGGTGCGCCGGCTGGTGCCGAGCGACTGCGCGACGAAGGCGACGTTGAACGGTTCGTCCAGGCGGGCGCGCACGAAGCGTTCGAACTCGACGACGATCGGGTCCTCGTGCCGAAGATGTTCGTAGGCGACGAAGGCCGCCTGCGACGGACGCTCGTCGATGATGAGGAGCTTGGCGACATGTTGGGCCAGGTCGGGGCTGATCGATCGCACGAGTGAGAGCGCGAGGTCGATGTGGGCGAACGCGGCGCCGGCGGTGACGAGGTTCCCGTCGACCACGACCATGGTGTCGAGATCGAGGGCGACGGTCGGATAGCGTTTCAGGAACTCCGGCCCCAGGAACCAGCTGGTCGTCGCCCGCCGATGATGCATCCGTCCGGTCTCGGCGACAGCGAACACGCCGGTGCACGCCGCGGCGATCCGGGTGGTCGCGTCGTCGAGGCGCCCGAGCGAGGCGATGACCGAACGAGCATCTCGGCTCTGGAGGGCGTCGTTGGTAGCGGCGGCCGTGAGGGTTCCAAGCGCAGGGACGACGACCACGTCGAACTCTGCGGACTCCGACAGCGGGTGGTCCACCGACAGGGTCATCGATGCCGTCGTGGTCACTCTCCGTTTCGGTCCGAGGATGGCGAGTTCGATCGGGTCGATCCGCGGGTCGACATCGCCGCGGGCTCCGTCGGCCACCCGCACGATGTCGATGACCGACGCGACAGCCGAACCGAAGCAACCGTCGATCGCGATCAGTCCGATACGCATGGCGCGAACAATAGCAATACTGCCGTATACGCCACTTCTCACATGCCCTTGCTCGTCATACGCTGAACTCGCTTCACCAAGAAACCTCGGCACCTAGGAGAACCCCTCATGTCCACACCCGCATCACTTCCGTATGCCTTCGTCGCCAAGATCGTCGCGGCCGATGGACAGCACGACGCGCTCGCCGATCTGCTCGCCGGCGCTGTCGCGCTCGCCAACGAAGAAGTAGGAACGATTGTCTGGTTCGCGGTCAGGACCCACGCCGACACCTTCTGGATCTTCGATGCATTCCCTGACGAGGCCGCTCGCGACGCCCACGCCAACGGCGCCATCGTCGCAGCCCTGATGGCCAACCAGCACCTCCTCGGCGCAGCACCCGAGATCCTTCCGGCCGACGTCCTCGCGTCCAAGCTCCCGTAGTCCGCCAACGCACTAGACGATCGCGCCCCGCCGAGCCGTCGCCAGGTCGCGACGCGACGCAACGCAACGCCACGCTGCGTTGCCGAGCGGTGCGAGGCCTATCGGCACACGGACAGGATGCCGGCCGCGAGCGCTCAGCCGGCGAGGGGTCCGTCGCAGAGGAGAGCGACGTCGGTGTCGGGCAGAGCCGTGAGGCCAGCGCATCGCGCGACCACCAGAACCGAACCGCCCCTGCCCTGCGTTTCCGCAGGTCAGGGGCTGTTCGCCGGAGCCGCCTGTCGGAATCGAGCCGACGACCTAATCACGTCGGCTTTGCGTCTATTGCTTGATGCGCCCACTGGGCGAACGAGCCGCTGACCTGCGCAAACGCCGAGCGTGGGGACGCCGCCATCCGGTGGTGACCGACGACGACCGACCAGTACCGACCGTTTCACCGGAGCTTGCGGCGGCGTCGGAGCCGAGCAAGCTCCATTCCTTTAGCTAACCGCGCCCTTCTCCTCGCCGGTCCCGTCGTCGTCGAAGACGTTTCAGGGGTCTTCTCAGATGACGGTGTAGGTCGGCCGAGCGCGTCGGTCCGGAGATAGACGTTGAGGTCTCCCGACGATGGAGGTTCCTACGCCTTCCATCCGAAGGACCTCGACGTGTCCGACGCTACCCCGCCGGCCGGCTTCGGCCGCCCAGACCTGACCGCCTTCGCTCGACTCGACGGCCTCGGTCTGAGCGTGACCGGACAACGACTTGAACCGGATCGTGCGGTCCTCGCGTGCCGCGTGGTGGAACCAGATCAGTGGTGCCGACGGTGCGGCAGCGAAGGCGCTGCTCGTGACACCGTGATCCGGCGGTTGGCCCACGAGCCGCTGGGCTGGCGACCGACCGTGCTGGAAGTTTGTAGTGCGCCGCTACCGCTGTGCCGACTGCGGACACGTGTGGCGCCAAGACACCAGCGCCGCGGCGGAGCCACGCGCGAAGCTCTCGCGCACCGGGCTGCGGTGGGCGCTGGAAGGGATCGTGGTCGCACACCTCACCGTCGCCCGTGTCGCCGAGGGACTCGGGGTCGCGTGGGACACCGCCAACAACGCGGTCCTGGCTGAAGGCAAGCGGCTGCTGATCAACGACCCCATGCGGTTTGAGGGCGTGAAGGTCATTGGCGTCGATGAGCACGTCTGGCGCCACACCAGGCGTGGCGACAAGTACGTCACCGTGATCATCGACCTCACCCCGGTCCGCGATGGCGCCGGCCCAGCAAGGCTGCTGGACATGGTCGAGGGCCGGTCGAAGGCGGCGTTCAAGACCTGGCTCGCCGACCGCGACAACGCCTTCCGTGACGTGGTCGAGGTGGTCGCGATGGACGGCTTCACCGGGTTCAAGACCGCCGCTGCAGAGGAGATCCCGGACGCGGTCACGGTGATGGATCCCTTCCACGTCGTGCGCCTGGCCGGTGACGCCCTCGACAGGTGCCGGCGCCGGGTCCAACTCGCGATCCACGGGCACCGTGGGTTCAGGGACGACCCGCTCTACAAGTCGCGGCGCACGCTGCACACCGGCGAGGACCTGCTCACCGACAAGCAGAGCGACAGGCTACGCGCGCTGTTCGTTGATGACGCTCACGTCGAGGTCGAGGCGACCTGGGGTGTCTACCAGCGCATGATCGCCGCCTATCGCCACGAGGACCGGCAACGTGGCCGCGAGCTCATGGAGAAGCTGATCACCGACCTCAGCGCCGGCGTCCCCAAGGTGCTCACCGAGCTCACCACCCTGGGCCGGACCCTGAAGAAGCGAGCCGCTGACGTGCTCGCCTACTTCGAACGACCCGGCACCAGCAACGGGCCGACCGAGGCGCTCAACGGACGGCTCGAACACCTGCGCGGCTCCGCACTCGGGTTCCGCAACCTGACCAACTACATCGCCCGAAGCCTGCTCGAGACCGGCGGCTTCAGACCCCAACTCCTACACCCCCGATTGGGATGAGCCGGATTCCCTCGGCGGGCGTCGGTGTCTGTTCATGGCGGGATCACCCCGGAACGTGCGTATGAGCACGCACCACCCATCAGAAACGGGTGGTGCGTACGAAATCATGGTCCTGCGTCGCCGCGGGTCCGCTCATGCGGAGAGAATGTGGGGTGATCCCGGGCGTCGAGAGATCAACGCCCGAAGAGTGTGCGCGTCAAGCGCGTCGCCACTCCTCTTCGTCCAACCAGTCGTCCACCGGATCCGGTCGTTCTACAACCGGATCGCCCTGTCCGGAGAGCTCACGCTGCAAGCTTTCCAGGTCGGTGTTCGGAGTGGAGTACTTCAGCTGACGTGCAACCTTCGTCTGCTTTGCCTTTGCCCGGCCGCGGCCCATATGGGACCCCCTCGCACAATGACGGGGCGGCCAAACAATTGGCGGCCCCGTTCTCTTGAAGTAATTCTGTCGTGGGGACCAGTCTAGCGCGCCTCTAGGATTTGTGTTGTCCACCCTGTGTTGCCGCGCCGACGCGTCTTTCCGACTTGTTCACCATCTTGGTCGCCTCGCGGCGGACCTTCGCGGGTAGATCGTCCTGCGCGAGCAACGACCGGATCGCCTCGACGTCACCGCCGGCGAGCAGATCACGCGACCGCACGCCATGATCGGGGCGGTAAACGACGGTGATCCGATCGCCCTGCGCCACCGTGCCGTTGCGGACAACGCGCAGGTAGGTGCCGAAATCTGCCTGCGCCAGGAACCGCTTCATCCACCGTGGCTCGCCCGCCCACACCGCGAAGGTCTTGCATGGGACGCGAGGGATGGTCACCTCGAGGACCAGCCCGTCGGTGCCGACTTCCCATCGCTCCCCGACGACTGCATCGGTGACCGCCATCCCGTCGATGCGCAGGTTCTCCCCGAACCATCCGTAAGGAAGCTCACGTCCGAGCTCGTCGGCCCATCGGCGCGCCTCGGGATCGGCGTAGGCGTACACCGCCTGATCGACGCCGCCGTGGTGTCGCTTGTTACCCACGTGGTCGTCGACGAGACCGAGTTCGTCGACGTCGAGGCGCCCTCTGCGGGGCCGCTTGTCGATGGCGGAGGGGCCGATGCCCTCGAGGATCACGTCGTCGCCGGCCGCGCACACGGCCAGCACCACACCCGTGCTCAACCGTTGCGTCCCGGCGCCGCCGAACCGCTGCGGAGTCGTTCCACGGCCGCGCGTCCCGCCTGGACCCGATCGTCGTCGCGGATCGAATCCGGATCGATCCGCGCGCTGACGGCGGACTCGGCCCCGACCGACAACTCCACGTCGGCGCCGACGTTGCGCTTGACGAGTGCCAGCGCGATGGGACCCCACTCATGGTGGTCGACGACCGTGCCCACCCGGCCGACGGTTCGTCCGCCGGCGGTGACCGGGTCGCCGGGGACGGGTCGCTCGTCGACGCTCCCGTCCAGATGCAGCAGGACCAGCCGTCGAGGCGACTTGCCGAGGTTGTGTACGCGGGCGACGGTCTCCTGGCCGCGGTAGCAACCCTTGTCCAGGTGGACCGCGCCGAACTCGTCCGGACCGCCGATCCAGTCGACCTCGTGCGGGATCGTGCGTTCGTCGGTGTCGGCGCCGAGCCGGGGTCGGCGGGCGGCCACGCGCAGGGCTTCGAAAGCCCAGCTGCCGGCCATTCGCGCGCCGGCCTCGGACAGCGTGTCCCACCAGCGGGTCAGCACGTACTCGGGCACCACGAGGTCGACGACCGGCAGGTCCCGGTCCTCGCCGAGCGGGGGCATGCGCCGCCAGAAGCCGAGCGGTTCGTCCTCGTGGTGCGACTCGGGCAACCCGCCCGCCTGGTACACGACGGCGTCCGCGCCGATCTCCAGGAGATCAGCGACCGGACCGTCGAGGGCCCCGGGCCCGATCAGCGTCAGGACCTTCATGTCCGCACGCGCGGCGGGTTCGGCCTTGGCCCAGAACACCATCTTGGTCAGGAAGTCGAGCAGCGGTCCGCCGCGGGAACCCTCGGTGTCGATCCACGCCACGCCGTCGATGTCGGTGAGGACGAAATGCTCTTCGACACGACCGTTGAGGTCGAGAGAGAGGTCTTCGGCGCTCGACCGGTCGGCGAGGGTGGCGATGTGCTGGCTGCTGATGGTGTGCAGCCAGGTCAGGCGTTCGGCGCCGGCGATCTCGAGAACGGCGCGGTCGGACCTGTCGACGATGATCACGCCACGTTGTGCGGCTCGTTGTTCGCCGAGGGGGTCGCCGTAGTGCCACGCGGTGTCGGCGGAGAGGAGGTCGCCGGGGCCGGGCACCGCCCCGCCCTCGGAATGCCTGGTCAGGATGGGTGAGCGGCTCACGCGTCGATTCTACGGGTCGATTCGGCGCGGGGCTGCGACGCATGACAACCTTCTATCCATGGCGGATTCGATCCTTGTCTCCCTCGACGGCACCCGACACGATGCCGACGCTCCCTTCCTCCACGCCGACGACCTGGCCGCGGTGCGCGGTGACGGCATCTTCGAGACGCTTCTCGTGCGCGGCGGCCGGGCGCGATGCGTCCGACTGCATCTCGAGCGACTGGCCCGGAGTGCGGCCGCGATGGAACTCGACAAGCCCGATCTCGACGAGTGGCGGGCGGTGATCGAGACCGCGACGCAGGCGTGGACGGAGAAGCACGGGTCGTCGGGTGAGGCACTGCTGCGGCTCGTCTACTCCCGCGGACGCGAGCACGGTTCGGCGCCGACCGCGTACGTCACCGTCGACGCGGTGCCCGACCGGGTGTCGGCGGCGCGTGCGGACGGTGTCCGGGTGGTCACCCTCGCTCGCGGCTTCTCGATCGACCTCGCCGCCACGGCGCCCTGGCAGCTCCTCGGCGCGAAGACCCTCAGCTACGCCACGAACATGGCGGCCCTGCGCCACGCGTCGGCCGAGGGCTTCGACGACGTGATCTTCGTCAGCAGCGAGGGCGCCGTCCTCGAAGGGCCCCGAGCCACGGTCGTCGCCGTGTACTCCGACACCCTGGTCACACCGCCGACCGAGATCGGGATTCTCGAATCGACCACCGTGCGTGCGGTTTTCGATGTCGCGGAACAGGAGGGTTGGACGACCAAGACCGACGTCCTACGGCCCGAGGATCTGGTGGCGGCCGACTCGGTCTGGCTGGTGAGCAGCGTGACCCTCGCGGCGCGGGTCACCCATCTCAACCGGTACGTGATGCCGGTCGCCGCGGACGCCGCGAAGTTCACCGATCTGGTCGACCGGGCCATCTCGGTGGACGACAATTGATCCCGGTCACCCCCACCTGATCTCGTCCGCCTGGGGCACACACCCGCGTGGGTGAGAGGGAAGACACCGCTTCGAACTGGTCGGCGGGACCTTTGGCGCTTGTAAGGGCCCGGTGACCAGGCGTAACGTCGCGCCTACGACCTACTACTACCGCTAGTAGTAGGTACCCGGCAGGTTTCGACCTTGCCCCCGCAGCCCGGGGGCCGGCAACTCGATTCGAGGCGATATGGACGCTCTGGACGTCTCCAGATGGCAATTCGGGATCACGACCGTCTACCACTTCATCCTGGTGCCGTTGACGATCGGCCTCGCGCCGATGATCGCGGTGATGCAGACGGTGTGGCATGTCACCGGCAACGAGCAGTGGCTGCGCGCCACGAAGTTCTTCGGCAAGCTCTTCCTGATCAACTTCGCGCTCGGTGTCGCGACCGGCATCGTCCAGGAGTTCCAGTTCGGCATGAACTGGAGCGAGTACAGCCGGTTCGTCGCCGATGTCTTCGGCGCGCCACTGGCCCTGGAGGGTCTCGTCGCCTTCTTCCTCGAATCGACGTTCATCGGGCTCTGGATCTTCGGCTGGGACCGCCTGCCGCGCCGCGTGCACCTGGCCTGTATCTGGTTGGCCGCAATCGGCGTGAACGCGTCGGCGTATTTCATCATCGCCGCGAACTCGTGGATGCAGCACCCCGTCGGCGTCACATGGGATGACGAACGCGGCCGGCCTGCCATGAACGACTTCGTCGCGGTGCTCACCAACAACACCACCCTGGCGGCCTTCCCGCACGTCATCGCCGGCGCCTTCCTCACCGCCGGCACCTTCGTCGCGGCCATCGGCATCTGGTGGATGGCGCGGAACTCATGGCGGGCCAGGAAGATCCGCGAGGCCGCGGACACCGGTGACCTGGCCGAGATCCCGGACAGCACCTCGCCGAGCCACGTCGACGCCACACCCGAGGACCTCGAGAAGGACGCCCGCGACCTCTGGCGGCCGGTCACGAGACTCGCGTTGTGGATCACCATCGTCTCCGGTGTCGCGCTGTTCATCACCGGGGACCTCCAGGCGCAGATCATGTTCAAACAGCAGCCGATGAAGATGGCGTCCGCGGAGTCGCTGTGCGAGACCGAGACGGGTCCGGGTTTCTCGGTCCTGTCGATCGGGCGCCAGAACAACTGCGAGAACATCGAACACGTCATCGAGATCCCGAAGATGCTGTCGTTCCTCGCGAACCATGACTTCGACTCCACCCTGCAGGGCGTGGAGGAACTGCAGGAGCAGTACACTCGGGCCTTCGCCGGACAGCCGAACGTGCCGGCGAACCAGAACTTCGCACCCAACCTGTTCGTGACCTACTGGGGCTTCCGGGCGATGATCACCTGGGCGCTCGGCTCGGTGGTCGTGGCCTTGGGCGGACTGTGGTTCACGCGCCGTAAGCGGGTGGTCGAATCCAGACGCTTCGGCTTCATCGCCCTGTTGATGATCCCGACGCCGTTCCTGGCCAACAGTTCCGGCTGGATCTTCACCGAGATGGGACGCCAGCCGTGGGTCGTGGCGCCCAACTGGGAGGACGACCTCGACCCGCTCCGGATCAGCATGCTGGTGCAGAACGGTGTCTCCAACCATTCGGCGAGCACCGTGCTCGTCACGCTGATCGGGTTCACGCTGCTCTACGGCGCCCTCGGCGTCGTGTGGTTCATGCTGCAGCGGCGCTATGTCATCGAGGGTCCGGCCGCACACGATGCGCGACCGCCGGGCCACACCGACGACGAGTCCGATTCCGATGAACCCAAACAGCTCTCGTTCGCATACTAGAGGAGCGTGCTCATGAGTCTCGAAGAAATCTGGTTCCTGGTCATCGCGTTCCTGTTCGTCGGGTATTTCGTCCTGGAGGGCTTCGATTTCGGCGTCGGCATGCTGATGCCGATCCTCGGTTCGAGTCACACCGGTGGCGACGACAAGGTCGCCGCCGACGATCCCGAAGCCGACCCCGACAAACGTCGCCGCGCGCTCCTCAACACCATCGGCCCGGTCTGGGACGGCAACGAGGTCTGGCTCATCACCGCGGGTGCGGCGTTGTTCGCGGCCTTCGGCGGTTGGTACGCAACCATGTTCAGTGCGTTCTACCTTCCGCTGTTCCTCATCCTCATCGGGCTCATCGTGCGGGTCTGCGCGATCGAGTGGCGGGGCAAGATCAACAACCCCCGCTGGCGCGTGTGGTGCGACGTCGGAATCGGGCTGGGTTCGTGGATTCCGGCGATCCTGTGGGGTGTGGCGTTCGCCAACATCGTGCGCGGGCTTCCGATCGACGCCGACGCCCAGTACACGGGTGGGTTCTTCAACCTCCTCAACCCGTATGCCCTGCTCGGCGGCGCCACGACCCTGCTCGCGTTCCTCACCCACGGGGCGGTGTTCATCTCGCTGAAGACCTCCGGTGTGCTGCAGGAGGATTCGGCTCGCTACGCTGCCCGGCTGGCCTGGCCGACACTGATCGTGGCCGCCGTGTTCCTGCTGTGGACCCAGTTCGCCTACGGCAGCTCGTGGACCTGGATTCCGGTGCTCATCGCCGCCGTCGCCGCGGTGGGCATGGTGGCCGCCACCCAGATCCGCCGCGAGGGTTACGCATTCATGTTCACCTGCATCGCGATCGCCGGCACGGTCGCCACGCTGTTCGCCGTGCTCTTCCCGAACACGATTCCGTCGACCCTGAATCCGCAGTGGAACCTCACCATCGAGAACACGTCGTCGAGCGATTACACCCTTACGATCATGACGTGGGCGGCCGTGCTCATCACCCCGGTGGTGATGGGCTACCAGGCCTGGACCTATTGGGTGTTCCGAAAGCGACTGTCGGTCGCGCACATCCCGGACCCGGCCGGACTTCCGTCGTTGCGAATCCCGAGCAAGTGAGACGCACCGCCCGGCCTCCGCTCGACCCCCGGCTGCTGCGGTATTCGCCGACGACGCGGCGGTATGTCGGGGTCACCGCGGCGTTCGCGGTGGCCGAGATGGTGGCGATCATCGTGGTGGCCGCGATGGTGGCGTCGATCGTCTCGGAACTGATCGTGTCGCCCGGGGCGCGGTCGTTCGCCGCGCAGGGCGTTCACCTGACCGTGCTGGCCGCAGCACTGGCGGCCCGGGCCGCGATGGCCTACGGACACGACCGATACGCGCACCGCGCCGCCGAGCGTGCGATCGCGGAGATGCGTGCTCAGGCCCTCGATGTCCTCACCGATCCGGCCCGCACGTCGCCGCGATCGCTGACGGCGATCCGCGAACACGCAAGCACTGTCCTCCTGCGCGGGCTGGACGCCCTCGGGCCGTATCTGTCGGGCTACCTGCCGGCCCTGGTGGCTGCGGCGGTTCTGACGCCGACCGTCACGGTGGTCATCGCGTTCGCCGACTGGCCGTCGGCGCTCATCATCCTCGTCACCCTGCCCCTCATCCCGCTGTTCATGGTGCTCGTCGGACTGATGACGCGGGATCGCACCACACGCAAGCTGGCGACGATGAGCCGGCTGAGTGCCCAGCTTCTCGACCTCATCGCCGGATTGCCGACGTTGCGCGCACTGAACCGGGCGGGCGCCCCGGCGGTTCGGGTCGGTGAACTCGGTGAAGCCCACCGCCGCAGCACGATGAGTTCGCTGCGGGTCGCGTTCCTGTCGGGCGCCGTCCTCGAGTTACTGGCCACGCTCTGCGTCGCACTGGTCGCCGTGGGGATCGGTCTCCGTCTCGTCTATGGCGAGATGTCCTTGTACGCGGGCGTTTTCGCGTTGATCCTGGCGCCGGAGGCCTACCTGCCGCTGCGTCGGGTCGGCATGCAGTTCCACAATTCCACCGACGGCCTCACCGCAGCCGAGCAGGTCCTCGAGCTCATCACACGGCCGTCTGACGCGGCCGCGCCGTCCGCCACCGGGAATCGCGGGGTCAGCGTCGCCGGCGAACCGATCACCGTGCTCGACGTCGGCATCCACGGGCGCGACGGATGGGCACCGGAGCGCCTCCGCACGACGATCGAACCCGGGGCGCTGACCGTGTTCGCCGGACCGAACGGGTCGGGCAAGTCGACGATGCTGGCGGCGATGATGGGCCTGCTCGCTCCGGACGCGGGATCGGTGCTGATCGGGTCCACCCCGGTCGGTCAGGCCGATCCGGCGGCGCTGCACGAACAGATCGCCTGGCTGCCCCAGCAACCGGTGATCGTGCCGGGCACGGTCGCCGAGAACCTGGAGCTGTTCGGCGCGCTGGACCGCGACGCCTTCGAATCGGTGTCCGCGGCAACAGGCTTCGCCGCAGTCCTGGGTGGACTGCCGGGCCGGTTCGGCACGGTGCTGGGAACCGGCGGGGTCGGGCTCTCCGCGGGACAACGGCAACGCCTCGCCCTGACCCGAGTCCTCGCCTCGCCGGCGCCGCTGCTGCTGCTCGACGAACCGACCGCCCACCTCGACGAGGCGTCCGAGCGCGACGTGTTCGCCGCACTCCGCGATCGCGCTCGGGCCGGGGACACCGTCGTCGTGGTGGCGCACCGGGGAGTCGCCCGCGAGTACGCGGACCGGGTGGTGGACTTCCCGGCGGCCACCGGCACAGCAGCCGCGGGCACGGCCGAGGAGGTGGACCATGCGCGGTGATCCGTTGATCCGGGCACTGGGCTTCCTCGGCCTGCGCCGGCGTCCCGCGCTCACCGCGCTCGCGCTCGGTGTCGGCGGCTCGCTCTCGGCCCTCTTCCTGGCGGCGCTGTCGGCCTGGCTCATCACCCGTGCGTGGCAGATGCCGCCGGTGCTGTACCTGTCGGTCGCGATCACCGCGGTCCGGGCGCTGGGTATCTCGCGCGGAGTGTTCCGCTATCTGGAACGGCTGGCGACCCACGATCTCGCCCTGCAGGCCATGGCCACCGCGCGGCAGCGCGTGTACACGGCGTTGGCGTCGGGCGCACCGGGTTATTCGGTCACGTTGCGGCGGAGTGAACTGCTCAACCGGACCGGTGACGACGTCGACGAGATCGGCAACGCCCTCATCCGCGGCCTCATCCCGATCGGCATCGGTGCCACGACATCGCTTGCGGCAGTGGTGGTGATGGCGCTGGTCTCGGTGCCCGCGGCCGTGGTGCTCGCACTCGCGCTGGCCGTCAGCGGCGGTGTGGCGCCGTGGCTGGCCGCACGCGGTGGTGCCCGGTCGATCCGCGACGGCGCGCAGGCCGCGTCCGAGGCCACGGAGGCCGCCACGACGGCGCTGTGGCACGCGCCCGAACTCGTCGTCGCGCGTCGGCGTCGCGACGTGCTGGCCGCGTCCGCATCCGCCGACCGGCGGCATCTCGACGCCACGGACCGGGGTATCCGGTGGCAGGCATCCGCCGCGGCGGCGACCCCGCTGGCATTGGGTGCGTCGCTGATCGCGGCATGCGTCATCGCCGTCGAATTGGCCTCGGCGACTTCGGGTTCGCTCGCCGGGGTGAGTTCGGGGGCGGGATTGACGCCGATGATCCTCGGTGTGCTCGTCCTCCTGCCGCTGTCGGCCTTCGAATCCACCGCGCCGCTCACCGAGGCCGGGCTGCAGATCGAGCGGAGCCGACAGAGTGCGGCCAGGCTCATGGCGCTGGTGGACGGGGCGCACGCCGAAGGAACAGGCGACGTAGCCGACGCCGAGGTGTATCGGTCTCCGGTGCGTCTGACGACCACGGGGTTGCGCTGGGGACACCGAGGTCGGGAGATCCTCGGTCCCGCGGCGGGCGTGGATCTCGACCTGCGACCTGGTTCGCGTCTGGTGGTCACCGGCCCGAGCGGGGCGGGGAAGTCGACGCTGCTCCTCACCCTCGCAGGTTTGTTGCCGCCGATGGCCGGGGACGTCGAGGCGGTCGATGTCGGCGACGGTTCGATCGTCGGGTTACGTTCGGCGGGATGCTATTTTGCCGAGGAGGCACACATCTTCTCGACGTCGGTCCGCGAGAACCTGCGCGTCGCCCGCGGTGACATCACCGACGAGGAGATCGATGCCGCGCTGGCGGCCGCCGGGCTGCACCGCTGGGCCGCAGCACTTCCCGACGGTCTGGACACCGTCCTCACCGGTGGGGCCGATGCGATGAGCGGCGGGCAGCGGCGGCGACTGTTGCTCGCCCGCGCACTGCTGCATCCCGCGCCGGTCGTCCTGCTCGACGAACCGACCGAGCATCTCGACGAGGCGGACTCCGACGAGCTGTTGCGGCGCCTCCTGGGGATCGAACGGGACCTGTTCGGGCCCGACCGCATCGTCGTCGTGGTGACCCACCAGCGCCCGGTCGACACTGGTGCGGTAGCGGTGCTCGAGTTGGCGGGCGGGCCCCTTTCTGCTCCCTGAGGTGCGAGCGAAGCGAGCCACGAAGGGCTCCGCAGCGTGCCTCACCAGGCCCTTCGTGGCTCGTCGCTATCGCTCCTCGCACCTCAGGGAGCAATAGTCAGCGGCTCTCTGCCTGTGGGCGGGCACGAAACAAGAACCGGGGCCGGACGTACACGTCGTCCGGCCCCGGTTCCCCCCTGTGAGAGGCGGGAGGTCTAACCCGTGGACACCTCGTATCCCATCGGCAGCATCGTCGACTTGTGCTCGAGGAAGGACTCGAGACCTTCTCGGCCGTTCTCACGGCCGATGCCCGAGTTCTTGTAACCGCCGAACGGTGACTCGGGATCGATGGCGTACCAATTGATCCCGAAGGTGCCGGTGCGGATCTTGGTGGAGATCTCGATACCGCGCTCGACGTCGTTCGTCCACACCGTGCCGGCGAGTCCGTAGCTCGAGTCGTTGGCGATGGCGATGGCCTCGTCGACGTCGTCGTAGGCGATCACCGACAGCACGGGCCCGAAGATCTCCTCCTGCGCGATGGCCATGTCGTTGGTGACGCCGGTGAAGATCGTGGGGGTGAGGAAGTAACCGGAGTCGAGTCCGGCGGGCCGCTCGCTCTCGAGAACCGCCGTGGCGCCGGCCTTCTTGCCGAGTTCGACATACTCCTCGACCTTGTTCCGCTGGTTCTCGGTGATCAGCGGTCCGAGCTGGGCCTCCGGATCGGACGGCAGCCCGACCTTCATCGCCTTCGCGGCCTCGACCATCGCGGCCACGATCTCGTCCTGTCGGCTGCGCGGCACCAGGATTCGCGTCTGCGCGACGCATGCCTGGCCCGTGTTGAACAGGCCGAGGAACGTCAGCATGAAGGCGTTCGCGGCGAGGTCGACGTCGTCGAGGACGATGGCGGCCGACTTGCCGCCCAGCTCGAGCGAACACCGCTTGAGGGTCTGGGCGCAGGCGGCGCCGATCGCCTTGCCGGCCGCGGTCGAACCGGTGAAGGTGATCTTGTCGACGTCGGGATGCGCGACGAGCGCCTGCCCGGTCTCGGTGCCACCGGTGACCACCGAGATCGCCTCGGCGGGAACGCCCGCCTCGATGAACAGCTGCGCGACGTAGTTGCCGGTCATGGGGGTCTCGGGTGCGGGTTTGAGCACCACCGAGCAGCCTGCGGCCAGCGCGGCACCCATCTTGTTGCAGGTGATGAACAGCGGGACGTTCCAGGCACAGATCGCGCCGACGACGCCCACCGGTTCGCGGGTGATCCTGGTGGTGCCGAACAGGCCGGTGCGGTATTCCTCCCACTGGTAGTCACGGGCCGCGTTGGCGTAGGCGCGCAGGACACCGGTGCCGGGGAGCTGTTGGAGGGTGCTGATCGCGCTCGGCGGCGCGCCCATCTCGGCGGATACGAGCGCGGTGATCTCGTCGCCCCGCTCGTCGATCAGATCAGCGACCTTCGCGATGATGTCGGCGCGCTGTGCGGGCGGCGTCGAACTCCAGACCCCGGAGTCGAAGGCCGCGCGCGCCGCGCGGACCGCGGCGTCGACGTCGGTGGCATCGGCGAGCGGTACCGAACCGACGCGCTCACCGGTGGCGGGGGAGTGGACCTCGAGGGTCTCGGTGGAATGGGGATCGGCCCATCGGCCGCCGATGAGCAACTGGGGTTGATCGCCCCCGCCGATGAGGGTGGCGGGTTGGGACTCCACGGTCTCGGTCATTACGCGTGTGCTCCTCAGAGGACGGGGCCCTGCCCGGGCGAGGGCGGCCGACAGCCGCCGATGGACAGGTGTGAACTACGGCACACGCAATACTAGAACACGTTCTAACTCTGATGCCAGGGGTGGTCGTCAGGAACTGCCGAAGGCCACCCGGGCCTCCATCCCCTGCAGCACGTCGTGGAGGATCTCGATCTGGTCGGACGGGTCCTCGGCCTCGAGGAGTCGTTGCTGGTCATGCGGTTGTCCCGCCGTCTGCGCCGCCCACCGGTGGATGGGCGAGAGGTCTGCGGCCCGGGGATCGGAGTCGATGAGCGCGAAGGCGGCGATGATCGGCTCGGGGTCCTCGCCGGCGGCGCGGAACTTTCGCCGGATCAGCTCGCGGTGTCGTTCGGCGAGGTCGCGCAGACGGGCCAGATCGGAGCGGCTCGGGGTCCGTTCGGGCAACACCGTGATGCGGGCGCGGGGATATGGATCGTCGGGCAGCCACTCCTCGACCCGGAACCGGCGACGGCCGATTGCGGTCAGCGCCGCGCGGCCGTCCGGCAGCCGGCCGGTGATCTCGGCGTGTGCCAAGGTGCCGACCCGGCAGCGTGATTCGCCGCCGCCGACCTCGGAACCGCGCTCGATGAGTACCACGCCGAATCTGACCGTGGGCGGGTCGGTCGAGGTGTCGGCATGGTCGTCCAGCATCTGCCGATAGCGTGGCTCGAAGATGCGCAACGGCAGTTCCGCGCTCGGCACCAGGGCGGTGCCGAGCGGGAACATCGGCGCGACGAGCGTTTCGCCCGCCGCCGGTTCAGAGGTCAGGGCGTGCTCGTCTCAGGACTTGGGTCGCGCGTCGAGCACGACCTCGAACTCGAGCAGATCCGCACCCGAGGCGACCGGCTTCGCGCGCTCACCGGAGTGCGCCTCGCGGGCCGGACCCGCCGACCAGGCCTGGAAGTCCTCTTCGGACTCCCACTCGGTGACGACGAAGTAGCGGTCGTCACCCTTGACCGGACGCAGCAACTGGAATCCGAGGAACCCCTTGGACCCGTCGACCGAGTGGGCGCGATTGGCGAACCGCTTCTCCAGTTCGGGGCCCGCGCCCTCGGGGACGGAGATGGCATTGATCTTCACAACAGACATGCGTCCACCATAGGCGCTGCGCGCGGGCGGTCGTCTGGGGAACGACGACACGGCGGTCGGGCCCCGTGCCGGTCGTCGGTGGCACTGCGGTTCTGCGACTACAGTTCTGGCATGTTCGACGGTGAGGTTCCGCAGGAGACCGGACTTCGCGACCACGGTGGTCCCGAAGTCGCGGACAACGCGAACGGATCGTCGGCCACAGTCGAGCGCGCGGCGCCGCCCATCGTGTTGCTGCACGGCCTGATGGGCCGCGGACGGACATGGCGCCGCCAGGTCCCGTGGCTGCGCCGGTACGGCCGGGTGTTCACCTACGACGCCGCGTTCCACACCGGCGCCGACGCCGAAGAACCCTGCGACGGCGGCGAACTCGCGACGGAGCGGTTCGTCGCCGACCTCGCCGAGGTCCTCACCTGGATCGACCGCGGGCCTGCGGTCCTCATCGGGCATTCGATGGGAGCCCTGCACGCCTGGTGCGCGGCGGCGGAGTACCCCGAACTCGTCGCGGCACTGGTCGTCGAGGACATGGCCCCCGACTTCCGCGGCCGGACCACCACGAGCTGGACCCCGTGGTTCGAGTCCTGGCCGGACCGATTCGCCTCCGAGGCCGAAGCCGTCGAGATGTTCGGGCCGGTGGCCGGCCGCTACTTCTTCGAGGCCTTCGACGACGGCCGGTTACACGGCCGGATTCCGTTGTGGACCGCGATCGCCGAGGAATGGGGCCGACGCGACTTCTGGACGCAATGGCGTTCGGTCGACGTGCCGGCGCTGCTGATCGAGGCCGAGCACGGGGTCACCCCGCCGGGGCAGATGCGGACGATGTGCGCGGTCAACGACCACGCCCGATACCTCCGCGTGCCGGGTGCCGGACATCTGATCCACGACGACGCGCCGCATGTCTATCGCGGTGCGGTGGAGGCATTTCTGTCCGGCCTCGACCGCTGAGGCTGCTGCGCAACGTAATTCGGGGCGTACACGACGAATCGTGTACGCCCCGAGAAGGAACGGGTGGCGTCAGGCCGGGTCGGCCGGCGCGATGGGCGCGCCGTTGAGCCGGCGCCAGCAGTGCACCAGGAACAACTGGGCCACCGGAGCCGCGACGATGAGTCCCACGTAGCAGAGGAGCACACCGACGAGGTTGATGGCGTAGGTGACCAGCAGGGTCAGGATCGAGTCGCCGACCTTCGACTTGGTCAACTCGAAGGACGCCTTCATCGCGTTGATCGGCGACAGACTCTTGTCGATGGTCGCGACCACCGAGAACATCAGGAAGAACATCGCGATGATGCCCGGGATGATGCACAGCGCGTAGCCGATACCCGTGATGAGGCCGACGAGGATCGCGGTTCCGATGACCGGCCCGAAGCGGATCGGGGTCAGGAACGACTTCGCCGTCACCGGTTCGCCGTTGGCCACCCGGACCGCGCCCGAGATGATGCTCGCCTGGATGTAGAGGAGGCCCAGGATGAAAACGAGGTACACCAGGCCGAGGAGGATGCCGCCGCCGAGGCCGAGCGACGTCTCCTCGTAGTAGAAGCCATTGCCGTAGTCGACGGTCTCGGTGGTGCCGAAGATCGACACCGCGGAGAACCCCACCGCGATGAGTGCTGCGCCCAACAGGAACACCGCGAGGCCCGGCAGGATCATCGCGCCGACGTTGTTCTTGAACTTGCCGAAGGCCCACGAGAACGCGGTGCCCACGTCGATCTTGCCCGAATCTCCCGGCGCGCCGTAGGGATCCGGGGCTCCGGGATAGGCCCCGGCGTCACCGTACTGCGGCCCGCCCGGAGGCGGCGGAGGCGGGGCCTGGCCGTACTGCGGCTGCGGCGGCGGCTGCTGGCCGTACGGCGGTTGCTGCCCGTACTGCGGCGGCTGCTGCCCGTATTGGGGCGGCTGCTGCCCGGGGAAGCCGCCCGGTTGCTGCGGGTCCGGCGGCGGGACAGGGGGATACGGCGGCTGACTCATGGATCGGGACATTAGCAACGATCCGGGCGTGGTGGGAGACTATCTCCGAACGATCAAACGACTGGTCAATGAACCCGGCACGGATTATGAGGTCTGTCATCGCCGGCTCGAGCGGAGTTCCGGTACAGCCGTCTCGGTGCCGTTCGGCGGAGTCCCGGCGGAGCTATGCCTCGCCGGCGAGGCAGTAGCGTCCGCTCGCGGTGATCTCCACGAGCCCGTCGACGAGCAGCGAATCCAGGGCCCGGTCGCGCTGGGCGGTGTCGGAGGTCCACACGACGTCGAGTGCGGCTCGGTCGACGGCGTCGTCGGTGTTGCGCAGGACATCGAGGAGCAGACCGCGCACCTGGCGGTCGGTGCCGGCGAACTTCTGCACCCGGCGCGGCGGTCCGGAGTGCGCCGGCCGGCCGAGACCGACCCAGGTGCAATTGTCGACGAGAGGGCACTTGTCGCACTTGGGGTTTCGGGCCGTGCAGACGAGCGCGCCGAGTTCCATCAGCGCCGCCGAGAAGCGTGGCGCCGACGCGGCGTAGGTGCCGTCGTCGGACCGGGGGAGCAGCGCCTGCGCGTCGGCGAGATCCCGCCGCGACGGATTCGCCGGTTGTTCGCGCCCGTGAACCGCGCGGACGATGACCCGCCGGACGTTGGTGTCGACCACCGGCACGGCCTGTCCATAGGCGAAGCAGGCGACCGCCCGTGCGGTGTAGTCCCCGATACCGGGCAGTCCCAGCATGGTCTCGACATCCTCGGGAACCCGATCGCCGTGGTCGGCGGCCAGCACCTTGGCGCACTCGTGAAGGCGGAGCGCGCGTCGGGGGTAGCCGAGCTTGCCCCACGCCCGCAGGACCTCCCCGGCCGGTTCGACCGCCATCGCCGAGGGGACCGGCCATCGCCGGACCCACTCCCGCCAGGGTTCGACCACCCGGGACACCGGCGTCTGCTGCAACATGATCTCGCTGATGAGGATCTGCCAGCCGCTACACGACGGGTCACGCCACGGAAGATCCCGTTCATGCATATCGAACCAACCGAGCAGATGGCCCGATGGCACACTATTGGGCATGACCGCAACGACACCACGGCAGGCCTGGCGCATCCTGCGCGACGGCAACAACCGATTTGTGACAGGTGAATCTCAGCATCCCAGCCAGGGTATCGAGGACCGGGCGCGACTCGCCGGGGGCCAGCACCCGCACGTCGCGCTCTTCGGTTGCGCCGACTCCCGCCTGGCGGCCGAGATCATCTTCGACCAGGGTCTCGGCGACATGTTCGTCGTCCGCACGGCCGGTCAGGTCATCGACTCGGCGGTCCTCGGTTCGCTCGAGTACGCCGTCGAGGTGTTGCAGGTACCGCTCATCGTGATCCTCGGGCACGACAGCTGCGGCGCGGTGAAGGCCACCCTCGACGCGCTCGACGACAACCAGATCCCCGGCGGTTACATCCGGGACGTCGTGGAACGGGTCACCCCAAGCATCCTCGCCGGCCGTAGCGAGGGCCTGACACGAGTCGACGAGTTCGAGGCCCGCCATGTGGTGGAGACCGGGCAGCTGCTCATGCAGCGCAGCCGGATCATCGCCGACCGGATCAGTACCGGCCGCCTGGCGATCGTCGGCCTGACCTACCAGCTCAGCGAGGGTCAGGTGAACGTCCAGGGCGTGTACGGGGACATCGGTGAACGCCCGGCGCCCACCGCGGTGGCCGAGTCTGCCTGACGTCGTATTCGTCTCCGCATGCGGTGGACCTGAAGGCGAACTCTAGACTTTGCCTGCTCGGGACCGCTTTCCCGCTGCGACACGCCGCACGTGATGAACCAGAAGTCAAGACCCGGCCGTTAGCGTTGTGGTCGTGATCGAACCCCAGGGCCCGCTGCCACCCGAGATCTACTGGCGACGCCGCGTCGTCGCCGCGGGTGGTGCGCTGGTCGTGGTCGGTCTGGTCGTAGCACTGATCGTGTGGATGACGTCGGGAAGCGGGGATCCGCAGAACACCGCAGCCACCGCGAGCGTGTCGTCGAGCTCATCGGCGTCGTCGACGACATCCGCGCCGCCCGCGTCGGAACCGCAGGCGGGTGGCGCCTCCGGTGAACCGGATGCGGGGGGCGGCGCCGGCGGCGGGGCGGGTGCTCCGGCGGGGCCGCCCGCGGGGTCCGCGACCCCGGTCGAATCGGCAAGTCCAGCAGGCGTTCCCGGAGCGGCCGGCGGGCCGGCCCTGTGCCCGGATCAGGCGATCTCGGTGGTCCTCTACACCGACAAGCCCACCTACACGATCGGACAGAACCCGGTGTTCACCATCGTGACCACCAACGCGGGACTGTCCGAGTGCACCCGCGACGTCGGCAAGGCCGTGCAGAACGTCATCGTCCGCACCCTGGACGGCACCCGGACGCTGTGGTCGGCGCGCGACTGCTCGCCGCTGAACACCGTCAACAACGTGGTGCTCAAGCCTGCGCAGCAGGTGAAGGACACGATCACCTGGTCGGGCACCACCAGCAGCCCCGGTTGCGAGCGCCCGCGGACCCAGGTGCCCGCCGGCTCCTACTCCGCCATCGGCAAGATCGGCGAACGCGAATCGTTCCCGATCACGTTCAACATGGTCGCCCCGGCCCAACAGCCCTGAGCGACGGTCACGTTCGCCGGGCCAGGCGACTAGTCGTAGCGCTCGATGCTGGTCTCGGCCAGGCGGGTACCGCGAACTATTCGTTCGCTAGGTAAAGTACCGACTCGTTGAGTATCAATGATGAGATCTCCTACCTCGGTCTCGTCTGGCGGGGAGGTCTCTCATCCGAGTCGGATTCAAGGCGTTCATGCGTCGCTGTGTGGTTGCCGCGGGCGTTGCGGTGACGTGCGCATCATCAACGCTGGTGTGGGGCAGCGGGCCCGCAGTGGCATCCGACCCGGAGATGCTCAGGGCTGACGCGGGTTGCGTCTGGAGAACGCCGGCCGAGCGCGCTCAGAACCTACAGACATGTACCTTCGACTCGACTGCGCTCGGGCGAGAGGCCACGGTCCAGATCCGAGCCGCAGACACACGAGAGCGCCAGGCAGGGCGCGGAATCTACTTCCTGGACGGATTGGGGTCGAATCCGGAGTTCAGTACGTGGACAGCGGAGCCTGAAACCGTCGCTGCCTACGATTCCGTCAACACTCTCGTCTTTCCGGCCGGTGGTGCAGGTGAGTGGATGACAGACTGGGAGAAAGCGCCCACCGGTCAGTCGATTCCGCCGCAATGGAGCTCGTTCATCGGGGTCGAACTGCCGAAGTATCTGCAGCGGAACTTCGATGTGCCGAGATCGGGCAACGGCATCGTCGGGGTATCGATGTCCGCGGGTCCGGCGATCGTCCTTGCGCTGGACCATCCAACGGTGTTCAAAGTGGCCCGTTCCTACTCCGGCTACTATCCGACTGACAACCCGCTCGGGTGGTTGGGAATACCTGCCATCCAGCGTGAGCGTGCCGACATCGAGAACGGACGCACCGCGATGTGGGGAGACCCTGAGGCGCCGGGTAACCGCTGGGCACAGAACGACGTCCTGTCCCGTATCGGCGAAGTCGCGCGAACTCGCCAGACCGTGATTGTTTCCTCCGGGAACGGAATTCCGACCAGCAATGAACTCCGCGAAGCCAACCAGGTCCTTCAGGAACGATTGGCTGCTGATCCCGGATCGGGTCCGAAGCTCGTGCAGCAGGCGGCAACCGCGCTAGCTCTGGGAGTTGCGCTGGAGTCTGGCGCTATGTTCTCGACGGTGGCCCTCCAGGCCGTATCGACACGTCTCGGACTGCCGATCTCGTTCAACTATCGGAACGGCGGACACAACTGGTATGCGTGGTCGGCGGACGCGAACGATGACGCGCAGATGATCGAACGAGCACTGCTGTCCAGATAGCGGCCTCGCGGCCGTTGCCGTGATCGTCCTGGGACGAGACGCCCGAATACTAGACTGAACGGCTGCCAGTTCACTCAGCCGCATTTCGGTGGCGCGATCAGTCGTAGCGCTCGATGCTGGTCTCGGCCAGGCGGGACAGTCCCTCACGGATGTGGCGAGCCCAGATGCTGCCGATACCCTCGACCGCCTGCAGGTCGGCCGACGAGCTCGCGAGCAGCGCCTGTAGGGTCCCGAAGCTGCGCACGAGCCGGTCCACGTGGGCGAACTGCAGTCGCGAGATCCGGGCGAGCAGACGGTAGCCGCGGGGACTCATCGCCGTGTCCTGGGCCTCGATCGTCGTCGGGTACCCGAAGGCCCCGGCGAGCAGGGTGAGGTCGAGAAGGTCTGCGTCGCTGAGGTTTTCGACGACTTCGAGCGCCTGGCGGACATCCTCGGCGGTCGCCGGCTCGGGGCTGGCGTAGTAGTCGCGGACGAGCAGTTCGCGCATGGTGTCGTTGTCGCTGATCAGCTCCTCGAGCTGCAGGCTGACCTGCCGGCCGTTCACACCGAGTTCGAGGACGTACTCCTCGATCTCGGCCGACACACGACGGACCATCTCCATGCGCTGGGCGGTCGACATCGCGTCGCGCAGCAGCACGTAGTCCTCGATCTCCGCGCGCGACAGCGCCGAGATCACCTCGTCGAGCCGGGCCTTGTACCGCTCGAGGGTGGCCAGCGCGACGTTGGCACGGGACAGGATCGGGTCCGGGCTCTCGACGACCCGGCGGGCGCCGTCGACGTAGACGCTCACGATCGACATCGACGCGCTCACCGAGATCACCGGATGCCCGGTCTGGATGGCGGTCCGCTCCGCCGCGCGGTGACGGGTGCCCGACTCCTCGGTCGGGATGGAGGGATCGGGGACCAGCTGGACGTTGGCCCGCACGATGCGCTTGCCGTCGGTGGAGAGCACGACTGCGCCGTCCATCTTGGCGAGCTCGCGCAGTCGCGTCGGCGCGAACTCCACGTCGAGGTGGAAACCGCCGTCGCAGATCTTCTCGACGTCGGAGTCGTGCCCCAGCACGATGAGGGCGCCGGTGCCGCCTCGCAGGATGCGTTCGAGGCCGTCACGAAGCGGCGTGCCGGGCGCGACGCGCGCCACCGTGTCGCGCGTCAGCTCCGATCTGACCACCTCGGCAACCATGACTTCCCTCCAGCTACCCGTCCGTCCCCGCGGGGACGGCGCCCACCCGCGCAAGGCCGGATGCCCGCGACATCGGCCGTTCTGATGGTGACTAGGGTACCGGGGTGTGAAGAGCAGCAGTTTCGTGGTGCCCGACGACCTGGACGAGGTGGAACGCCACCCGAAGGCGGCCAAGCCGGGCGAACCCGTCCGCATGCACAACCCGACCTGCTATGGCTGTGGACCGGACTCCCCGCAGGGCCTGCATCTGGTGGTGCATGCGGGTGAGGGGTTCACCGTCGACGCGTCGATGGAGGTCGAGACCCGGATGGAGGGCGGCCCCGGCGTCATCCACGGCGGCATCCTGAGCACCGCGTTCGACGAGGTGATGGGCACGATCCCGCTCCTGATCGGGCCCTCCGGGGTGACGGTGCATCTCGAGGTTGATTACATCCGGCCCATCCCGGTGGGCTCGACGCTGCAGTTCACCGGCACCTTGCTGGGCCGACAGCGCCGCAAGATCTTCACCGAGGCGGTCGCCCACATCGGTAATCCGGACGAGCCGGTGGCCAGCGCACACGCGATCTTCGTGACGATCGATGTGCGGAAGCACTTCGCCGCCCATGTCGAGAAGAGCGCCCGGGCGGAGGAGTACAAACGCCGGATGTACCCCTAGGCGCAGCGGCCAGGGGGACGGGTCAGAAGGGCGCGTCCACCGGATCGGCGTCGCGGAGACCGACGGCGTCGCCGAGGTTCGCCACACGCAGGATCCGGATGCCCGTCGGCAGTTCCTCGTCGGTGGCCGCGGGGATGATCGCCTCCCGGAAGCCGAGTCGCTTCGCCTCTGCGAGTCGGCGCGCGACGGCCGAGACACGACGGACCTCACCGCCGAGCCCGACCTCGCCGACGACCACCGTCGACTGCGGGATCGGCTGGTTCTTCACCGTGGAGTACACGGCGAGCGCGATCGCGAGATCGGCGGCCGGCTCGGTCACGCGCATGCCGCCCACCGTGGAGAGATACACCTCGCTCTTCGCGATCTGTTTCAGACCCCCGCGTGCCTGCAGTACCGCGAGCACCATCGAGACGCGGTTCATGTCCAGGCCGGAGACCGCCCGGCGCGGAATGTTCATCTCGGTGCCGTTCGCCAGCGCCTGGACCTCGCCCACCAGTGCGCGTTTGCCGTCCATGGTCACCAGGGTCGCGCTGCCGCTCACATCCGAATCACGTTGATGCAGAAAGATTCCGGAGGGATCCGGGACCTGATGGATGCCGTCGTCGCGCTGTTCGAAACACCCCACCTCGTCGGCCGCCCCGAACCGGTTCTTGACACCGCGGACCATGCGTAGCGTCGAGTGCCGGTCACCCTCGAACGCGAGTACGACGTCGACGAGGTGCTCCAGCGACCGCGGCCCGGCGACCGCGCCCTCCTTGGTGACGTGGCCGACGAGGATGACCGCGACCCCGCGGTTCTTGGCGAGCGAGACCAGTGCGGTCGTGACCGCCCGGATCTGGGTCACGCCGCCGGTGACGCCGTCGGCCCCGGAGGCGACGAGGGTCTGTACCGAGTCGACGATCATGAGTGACGGCGCGACGGAGTCGACGTGGCCGAGGATCGTCGCGAGGTCGGTCTCGGCGGCCAGGTAGACGTTCGGGTGCACCGCGCCGGTGCGCTCGGCCCGCATGCGGACCTGCCCGGCAGATTCCTCGCCGGTGATGTAAAGCGCCGTGCGGTCCTGTGCCGCCCAGTGTTTGACGGCTTCGAGCAGCAGCGTCGACTTGCCGACGCCGGGCTCACCGGCCAGCAGGATGACCGAGCCCGGGACGACGCCGCGGCCCAGCACCCGGTCGAGCTCGCCGATGCCCGTGGGGATCGCGGCGGACGATTCGGCGTCGACCTCGGTGATGCGCAGAGCGGGGCTCGACGGTGCGACCGCCGCGGTCGAGCGCGCCGACGGTGCCGGCCCGGCCACCTCGCCGATGGTGCCCCATTCGCCGCACTCGGGGCAGCGGCCCACCCACTTGGGCACCTGATGGCCACACGCGGTGCAGCGGAAGGACGTCTTGGTTCTGGCCACCCGGTCAGCCTAGGTGGCGGGGCCGACAGAACGAGCGAGGCCCGGCGTGTGCCGGGCCTCGCTCGTGGAAGTGGTTCGACCGGTGGTCAGTGGCCGCCTTCGCCGTGACCCTCGCCGTCGGCGCCGTGTTCGCCGGTGCCGGCCCCGGAGCCCTCTTCGCCGTGGCCCTCGTCGCCGTGATGCTGGTTGTAGAAGGTCGGCTCGGCGTTACGTGCCACGTCCTGGCGCTCGAGCTCGGCGCCGCCGTCGACCGGGGCGTCGACGGTGGTCTGGCCGGCATCGACCCAGCGGCCGTCGGCCTCGCGCTTCTCGAACACGAACGTCAGCTCGGTCGTCAGACCCGCCGCGACCGTGTCACCGGTGTTGTCGAGCTCGACGCTGAGGCGCTTCTCGAACTCGGGGTTGGCGCCGACCGGGGTGCCGCCGCGCAGCGCCCCGTTGGGCGGGATGACGCGATCATCGGCCTCAGCGCCCTCGATGAAGGTGACCTGCCCCTCCTCGGGGTTGATCTCCTTGAGGCGGTAGTAGACCAGCGGATCGGAGTTGGCGATGACGAACGCCAGCTCGAACGGTCCGCCGTCGCCGAAGACCGTCGATGCGTCGTTCTCGGGGTAGAGGATCTGCACGTCGCGGAGCCCGAGTTCGTCGTAGTTGACGTTCGCGCCGTTGATCGCGGGCAGCTGATTGGCGGTCTGCGAGATCTGACCCGCACCGCAGCCGGTGGTGCCGAGGGCGACGGCGATGCCGATCGCGGCAACCGCGGTCACCATGCGAGATGGCCGAACCGCCGACCGCCGCGCGGAAAGTGATAGCACTGACACCCGATCCTCCCAGGTCAAACGAAGCCGACATGCAGCGCGCGAAACCCTGCACTACGCAGCGTAGTGGGCGCGGTGCGGAAAAGTCCGGCCGGGTACCCGATTGGTCTTTCGCCGTCGCCGGCGCCACGGCCCCGCAGCGGTCGCCGGGTGGTCGAGCCCACGTCGTCCCAGGGGTCTGCGGGCGGTGCCGGGGAGCCCGGTCGACACCGTGGTGGGGCGTACCCCGCGCCAGGCCGACGGGGAGCTCCGGTGGGGTAGCCCACCCTCACCGCGCACCCCTCGCGACCTCGCAAGAGCCTGTCATGAAACCTGTTCACCGCGTTGACCTGCACCGTTGGGTGGGTGCCTCGGAACGCCCGTGCTAGACTGGCTTCACTCGAAAGGGGCAAGGAACATTGAATTTCAAAGTTGGCGACACCGTCGTTTACCCCCATCACGGTGCTGCCCGGGTCGAAGACATCGTGACCCGGACCATCAAGGGTGAGCAGATCGAATACCTTGTTCTCAAGGTTGCCGACGGTGACATGACCGTTCAGATTCCCTCGACGAAGCTCGAGTACGTGGGCGTTCGCGACGTCGTCGGGCAGGAAGGTCTCGATCAGGTCTTCCAGGTTCTGCGGGCCCCGCACACCGAGGAGCCGACCAACTGGGCGCGCCGGTTCAAGGCGAACCAGGAGAAGCTGATCTCGGGCGACATCATCAAGGTCGCCGAGATCGTCCGCGACCTCTGGCGTCGCGAACAGGATCGTGGGTTGTCGGCCGGTGAGAAGCGGATGCTGACCCGAGCCCGTCGCGTTCTGGTCGACGAGTTGTCACTCGCCCAGAACACCGACGACGAGAAGGCCACCAGCATGCTGGACGAGGTCCTCGCCGCCGCTTCCTGACCGCCGGTCGTACCTGGTTCAGGACTCTTCGTGACCCCTACGCCGGAGCTTTCCGGCGCAGAAGTCTGTGTCATCATCCCGGCCGCCGGGTCGGGAACCCGACTCGGTGAGCCGGTGCCCAAGGCCTTCGTGGATGTGGGCGGACGGACGATTCTCGAGCGATGCATCGACAACATCCCCGCCTCGCTGGGGGCGACCGTGGTCGTCGTGGTGCCCGCCGACCTCGTCGATCGGGCGTCGGCGTTGCTGACCGGCGTGCGCGTCGTCGCCGGTGGCGCTCACCGGTCGGATTCGGTGCGCGCCGGCATCGCCGCCGCCGGCCACGCCGGCATCCTGCTCGTGCACGACGCCGCGCGACCACTCACCCCCGCGCGGGTGTTCACCGACGTCGTCGCCGCGATCCGCGCCGGGCATCAGGCGGTCGTCCCCGCCGTTCCCGTCGTCGACACCCTCAAACAGGTCGAGCCCGGCCCGGCCGGTCTCGAACGCGTGACGCGGACCGTCGACCGCGAGGAGTTGCGCGCCGTACAGACCCCCCAGGGTTTCACCCGTGACGCCCTCCTCCGCGCGCACGCCGATGACGCCGGTATCGCGACCGACGACGCCGGCCTCGTCGAGACATGCGGAATCGATGTCCACCTCGTCCCCGGAGACCCGCTTGCCATGAAGATCACCACGCCCTGGGACCTGCGTATCGTGCGCGACATGGTCGGTGGGCGATGAGGGTCGGCATCGGTACCGATGCCCATCGCGTCGACGCGTCCGCCGAGTGCTGGATGGTCGGTCTGTATTTTCCCGACGAACCGGGGTGTGAAGGCCACTCCGACGGCGACGTCGGCGCCCACGCGCTGTGCGATGCGGTGCTGTCGGCGGCGGGTCTGGGTGACGTGGGTTCCGTGTTCGGCACCGGTCGCCCGGAGTGGGAGGGTGTCTCGGGAGTCCAGATGCTCTCGCACGTACGGACTCTCATCGAGGCCGAAGGGCTCCGCGTGGTGAACGCGGCCGTACAGGTGGTGGGCAATCGGCCCAAGATCGGACCGCGCCGTGCGGAGGCGCAGCAGGTGCTGTCCGACGTGCTGGGCGGCCCGGTGTCGGTGTCGGCGACAACGACCGACGGCCTGGGCATGACCGGCCGCGGCGAGGGGATCGCCGCGGTGGCCACCGCGCTGCTGGACGCCGCGGGCTAATTCCCCGAGCTCAGCAGGATGTCGCAGGCCCGGCCGGTGGCCTCGGCCGACGGGGTGAGACGCGCGGCGAGACCGGCCGCGCCCGCCGCCACCGCGGGATCGGTGAGGGGGGCCAGATCGTCCGGGCCGAACCGGGCGAGACGATTGCCCGCTCCGGCGCCGGCTCTGCGCAGGGCGGCCGCCCACATCGGCTGATCGGCGCTCAACCACGCGACCACCGACGGGATCCCGGCGCGCGCCACGGCCGCCGTGGTGCCGGCGCCACCGTGGTGAACGGCACCGCCGCACTGCGGCAACAGGAGCTCGTGGTCGACGGGCCCATCGATGTGCAGCAGCCGGTCGTGGTGTGGCAGCGGGTGTTCGGTGTGCCCGATGACGCGCAGGCCGCGGGCGAGCAGAGTGGACACGATGGCGGTGATCTGCTCGCTGCTGATCTTCATGCTGCCGAAACCGACATACATCGGCGGTTCGCCTCCGCCGATCCAGTCCAGCGCGGCGGCCGTCGCGTCGTTCCCGGCCGCCATCGCACTCCGGGACGCGCTGTCGGGCAACAGGAATCCGACCAGCGGACGCTGCGCGCCCCACTCCTCGTCGAGACCGGGGAAGAGCGCGGCGTCGTAGGCCTGGATCTCCGGCACGCCCCGCGCGCGGAGCCGGCTTCCGAGTGGGCCTTTCGCGACCGGTAGGTCGAGTTCGTGGCGGAGTCGACGGTCCGCCCCGCGCACCGTCAGCCAATAGGTGCGGTCGGCGAGCAGCCACATCGCTCGCGAGACGGGCCGGGGGTAGCGGCGGTAGCGGACGTCGAGGCTCGCGTTGGGCCGCAGCGGACAGAAGTGCAACGGCACGAACGGGATTCCACGACTCTGTGCGATCGCCTCGCCGCGGTCCTGGGCGAGCGGACCGGTCACGAGCAGATCCGAGGAGTCGGCGAGCTCGCGCATCACGCGCTCGGAGGTCGCGCGCCCGTGTTCGGCGACCTCGCCGAGTGCACGCAGACGTACGCGCGGGTTCTTCGATTTGAGGCGTTCTTTCACCAGAGGGCTCGCGAGGAGCTCGGCGGTCGACGGTGCCAGCACCTCGGTCGGCAGACCCGTCGCGGCGGTCATGTCGACCAGATCCTCCGGTACGGCCAGACGTACCCCGTGTCCGCGCCGGGTGAGCTCGGCGCCGAGCGCGATCGCCGGCTGGATGTCACCCCGGCTGCCGTGGACCGCGAATGCGAACCTCATGCGCCCCAGGGCTTTCCCGAGATCCCCCAGGCGGCGAGCTCGTCGTCGACGAGGGACCGCAGGGACGCGGCGTCGGGGATGCGGACCGGGTCGAGGGAACTGACGCTGAACATCACGTGGCCGTCGTTGATCGCGAGCCAGCCGCTGACACCGCCCTTGCGGTCGCGCAACCGCACCGGGTCGCCGGTCGCGGTGATGGCCCGGATCGACAGTGCACCAGCGGTTCCGGTGCCGAGCGTCGCGAACTCGTCGGGGGCCTGGCCGACGTTCGACGCCAGGCACAGCGGTGTGGTCACCTTGGACGCCAGGCGCCGCGTGATCGACGGGCTCAGCGCCTGCAACACGACGGCTCGTTGCGCGACGGCGCCCGAGTTTGCGGCGAGTCTGCCGTAGGCGTCCTTGCATGCGGTGCGCACCGCGGTGAGGTCGTCGTAGCGCCCGGGGACGACCTCCACGAAAGCCGTTGCGCCCGAGCTGGCGTTGGCCCGCCGGTCGTCGAGCGTGCGGGAGGAGACCGGCAGCGAGACCGGGACGACGTCCCCTTCCGACACGCGACCGCTGCGCTCGAGGATGCCGACCATCAGGGCGGCGAAGAGACTGTTGTCGGTGCCCCCGCGGGACTTCGCCGCCCCGGCGTAGTCCGCCTGCGGGATCAGGACCGTGACATTCGGCGCGGTCTCGGCGCTCGAGACGTCGGTGTCGGGTGTGGTCCGGCCGGTCACCCGCACGGGGGAGGGCGGCGGGGTGGACCGGCTCGCCCGCCAGATCCGCGCCGCGGTCGTGCCCGCGGTCCACAGCAGGTCCGCCGCATCGCGGACGTCGGAGACGAGGCCGGGTTCGGCGCCGGGCACGTAGTCGAGGCCGTGGATGGCCTCGATGACCGCGACCGCTCCGGTGCCGCCGTCGGCGATGACATGGGAGATGATCAGCGAGACCAGCACCGAGTCGTCGGCGGCCGCGCGGGCGACGACGAGCCGCCACGCCGGCCCGTTCTCGAAGTCGAGCGGGGCGTCCGCCTGTGCCCGCCCCCAGGCCTCCTCGTCGCCGGCCGGTACCGGTTCGGTCTGCACCGAGACCGCGCCTGCCTCCGGGGTGTACCGCCAGTACGCGCGGCCCGGTCCACGGTGTCGGGTGACGAGCCTGCTCAGGCGCCCATAACGCAACTTCTGGCCGAGTGCGGTGATGGTGTCGACGTCGACCGTGCCGGGGAACCGCCAGAGTGTCTGGTTCACGACGGGGAGGCCGAGGACGACGTCCATCCGGACGAACAGGTCGTCGTCGGCGGTCAGGCGGTCGACGGCCTCCGGTGCCGACGTGCGGTCGGGGCGGACCAGGGATGCAAAATTCATGCTTGCCTTGCCGTTGGTTGATCGGGTCAGGTGATTGCCGGTACGGACTCCGCACTCTTCACCGCAGGACGCGCACACTACCGGACGCCTCTCCGGGAGACACGAGAGGGAAATCGCGGTTCGGTAGGGGTTCTGACGATGAGATCTTTCACACCGAGTCACGGACCAAAGGGCGACTCCCGCGCGCCCAGCGGTCATTGCTACGGCAGAAAAGCGCTCCGGCGACCTCAAAACTAAGGGTCAGAGCCATACGAGCACGTTAGTCGGACCTACGGACGTTCGAGTTCAGGTTGTCGGCCGACTCTTGCCACCGCATAGCCTCGCATTCATTTTGCTCGCCAAACTATCAATCAAGGCGGATCCGGGTTACTGTCTTGACCGTTGATAAGGGCGTCCTAACCACGTTGGTGCGATCGGCTGTGGTGTCTGGGTCTGCGGTGGTGTCGTTGAGGACGTCCACCGAGGTGCTCGAACGCGTGGCGAACACGGAGGAAGTTGTGGAATACACCGAGCTGACCGACTATTCGATGCCCGGCGGCACCGTCACCGCCTGGGAGCCGCAGGTCGACGCCACCGAGTGGCAGACGGACTCCCGACAGCTGTCCTACATGCACCTCGAACACGCCCGCCGGGCGGTCCGCGAGGGGTCGGAGTGGTACAGCCAGTGGATCGGCACCGCCTTCCGGATCGAGCATCCGCTCGACCGGGAAGCTCTCTCCCGCACCATCATCGCGTGGTATCGCCGGCACGAGGCCTTCCGGACCTCGGTACGCGTCCACGAACCGGAGCATCCGCAGGGCGACCTGACCCGGATCACCATATCGGCCGATTCGATCACCGTCCGCCAGCGCGACTTCGGGTCGGACCTGGCCGCCGACGAGGTCTCCGGCCTGGTCACCGACTACTTCAATCGCACGGTCACGCCGCTGAGCTGGCCGCACTGCATCGCCGTGACCGTGGAGCCGACCGGTGACGACACCGGGTTCCTGCTCGTGTTCGCGGCCGACCACACCGTGATGGACGCCTACACCCAGGTGTTCGCCATCCGCGAGCTCACCGCACTCTACGCCGCCGAGGTGACCGGTGAACCCCACGCGCTGCACCAGTTCGGCAGCTACCTCGACTTCAGCGACGCCGAGCGTCGACTCGGTGAGCAGATCGACGCGAACAACGTCGCGGTCAGTCAGTGGCGGGACTTCTTCGACGACACCCCGACCGCCGTGCAGCCCGAACCCGTCCCGCGTTTCCCGCGGTTCGAGGTGCCGGCCGGGTCGCCGCGCACCATCGTGTCGGAACGCCTGCCGGACAACGGGTTCCAGGCGACCTTGTCGCACTGGCTGCTCGACGCCGCGGACACCAAGCGCTTCGACGCGGTGTGCAAGGGTGCCGGATCGTCGATGACGGCGGGGATCTACACCGCGCTGTCCATGACCTCGGCCGCGCTGTCGGGCAGTGCGGATCTGCGATTCATCGGCCCGGTGCACACCCGTAACGCCATCGAGTGGGGCGAAGCCGTCGGCTGGTTCGTCGGCATCATCCCCGTCGCGGTCCGGCCCGGCCGGCCGGCGAAGTTCACCGACGCGCTGACGGCCGTGGCGGCGACCTCCACGCAGTACAAGAGCGTGGGTGCGGCCCCGTTCGCGCCGGTGGCCGAACTCATCGGCGGCGACGTGACCCCGCCCGGCTTCGTGGTGTCCTACATCGACCTCCGTCATGCCGAGGGTGCGGCCGACTGGACACCTCGCCAGGCGCGGGTGCTGCGCAGCGCGACGCGCGACGCCGACGAGGTCTACTTCTGGATCAACCGGATTCCGACCGGGCTCAACGTGTCCGCGCGATTCCCCGCCGACGAGAACGCCGCCGCCGTCGAGGTCTTCCTCTCCACGTTCCGTGAGATCCTGACGACGATCGTCGCCGACGGTGACTGCGAGTACACCTACCGTGCGGTCGAATCCGTGCCGGCCGGAGCGCACACCGGAGGGTCGACGGCCGCACTCGGCAGCTGATGACCGGCGCCGTGCGGACCGTCTTCGCCACGCCCCGGTTCGGTGCGCCGGGCTCGGTGGTGGTCCCGCTGCGCGACCACCTGATCGGCGGTCGGACCGTCGAATGGGAACTGCGCGAAGCCGATCGAGTGGGCCGTGCCGCGCAGCAGTGGGGGAGCGGGGTCTCGTTCCTGCAGTCCGACCACCTGGCGACGATGGGCGACAAGCGGCGTCGCGGCGAGGTGCACACCGGATTCCTGCTCGCCGCCATGCGTTTCGACACCGTCCTCGACGAGGGCGCGATGGCCGCGGCGCTCACCGACTTCGTGCGTCGGCACGAAGAACTGCGCGCGCACTACCGCCCCGGACCGGACGGTCCCCAGCGGTGGGTGGCGCCGCCCGAGGAGTACGTGATCGAGGTCGCCGACTCCGAATCCGTCGTCGTGGACGGGGCCGATCTCGGCACCTGGGTCGGGCGTCGGGCATCGGAAAAGGCTCGCGCGGAACTGGTTCCGGGGTCCTGGTGGGCGGCGACCGTCGGCGACGGCGGTTTCACGTTCTTCGTGGCCACGGATCACGCACACGGCGACGGATATTCGTCGGTGCTCGCACTGACCGAGATCACCGCGCTCTACCGTGCACACTGCGCGGGGAGGACACCCACACCGCCGGCGCCGGGCGCGTTCGGCAAAGCCGTGCTCGCCGAACGGTCCGCGGCGGCCGCGCTCCCGCCCGACGACGAGCGGGTGGCGATGTGGCGAGAGGTGTTGCTGGCCAACGACGGTCGCGCACCGCGGTGCCCGCTCGACCTGGGCCTCACCGACGACGCCCCGGCCCCGGCGGTCGCGGTGGAGCAGTGGTTGCTCGATCCGGATGCGCTCGCGCGCTGCGACGCCCGACTGGACCGGACCGGCGGGGGATTCGCCGGTCTCCTGTACGCCGCCCTGGCGGTGCGTCACCGCGAGATCACCGGTGAGTCGCGGTTCTTCGTCTCCACGGTGCTCGCCACCCGCGACGCCGGGACCGCGTGGACCCAGGGCTGGCTGTGCAACTTCGCCCCGATCGCCGTGGAGCTCCCCGCCGAGCCGGTGCCCTTCGACGACGTGGTGCGCGCGGCCGGGCGCAGCGTGCGCGCCGCGCGCCGCGCGAGTTCGGCACCCGCACACGGGGTCCTGGCGTTGCTGGCCGCCGAAGGCGTCTTCCGTGGCCTGGACGGCAGCCCGTACATGGTGTCCTATACCGATCTGGCGCGACTACCGATCGGCGACGACCCGGCCCTGACGACGATGCAGACCTCGAGTGGTGTCGGCCCCACGCGCAACGCCAACCTGTGGTTCACGCGGACCCCCGCGGGCCTCGTCGTCCGGTGTCATCTCCCCGACAACGACGTGGCACGCACATCGGTCGCCGACCACCTCGCACGTGTCGGCGGCATCCTCGACGACTATGCGAGCGGGAGGCCCGAGCGGTGAAGCTCTCGAGTTCGGAGACCTGGGAGGTCGAGCCGGGGGAACTGATCCGATGGCTCCCGATACCCGGCGGCTGCGCGGCGTCGTCGAGCGCGCCGGTGTCGGAGAACGAGCGATTCCACCTGGGCTCGATCGCGCAGGGGCAGCCCGGCTGGATCGCGCTCACGCTCGACTTCCCCGAGCGGCTCGAGCTCGCGCGCCTGGGCGAGGTGGTGTCCACCGTCATCGCGCGGCACGACGTCCTGCGCAGCCACTACGTGGCGACCGACACCGGATACCAGCGCGTGCTGCACGGCGGCGTCGACGTCAAGGAGGACTCGCCCGAACCCGACGCCGGGCTCGGGCCCGCGGGATTCGCGGCCGACCTGTCCGGACGGATCACCGCCACGTGCAACCCGTTCGAGCCGGTGCCGCACTTCCTGGCCGCCGTCCGCAGAGCGTCGAGCACGACCCTCGTCTGCGGGTTCGACCACTGCTACGTCGACGCGCGCTCGATGGCGCTGCTGTCCTCCGAGATCTGCGATCTGCTCGCCGGAGCGGCCCTCGCTCCCGCGGAGTCCGGGCTGGACGCGCTGCGTCGGGTCGCGGGCGACGAGGCGGCGGTGACCCCCGACGACCCCCGACTGGTCGAGTGGGGACGATTCCTGGCCGCGACCGACTGGCAGGTCCCGGAGTTCCCCGTCGACCTCGGTGTCCCGGCGGGCGAATCCGTGGAGATGCGCACGATCGTCGAGACCCTCCTGCCGGGCGATACTGCGCGGGCATTCAGTTCGGCGGTCCACCGACACGGCGGACGGACGTACCCCGCGGTGCTCACCTGCGCGGCGATGGCCGTCAAGTCGCTCGGCGGGCCCGACGAGCTCGCCACCGTGGTGCCCACCGGCACCGGCGCGGGCCCCGGGTGCGTCGGCTGGTCGGTGGGCAACGCGCCCCTGCGGATCACCGCGGGCGACGATCTGTTCGCGGCGGCAGAGATCAACACGGCCCGGCTCGCCGCCGCCCTGCCGCTGGCCGAGATCGGGCTGACCCCGGTCTACCTCGCCTTCGGCAACCGGCTCCGCCAGCGCCGGTCGGACGTCTTCATGATGTCCTACGTCGACTACACGCGGCTGCCGGGTCCGCACCGCGGGGTACGGGCCGAACAGGTCTCCAGTGCCAAACCGACCGACACCGCACAGTGGTGGTTCTGGCGCGATGCGGACGGGATCCACGTCCGCGTGCGGCATCCCGCCACCGAAAGGGCGGTCGCGGTCCTCTCCGCGACCATCGCGGAGATGAGGGCGACCGCCGCCGCCGTCGTCGCGGAGCCGGCCGGCCCGGTCGGCGTCCCCGGTGAGCGTGCGTGAGGTGCGCGCACCTGCGGCTCGGGCCGTAGGTGGCCAGGTCAGGGTCCGGTAGGATTGCCGGTCGTGACCCTGCGCCTGTATGACACCGACTCCCGAGAGGTGCGCGACTTCGTGCCGCTGCACCCAGGCCAGGCGTCGGTGTACCTGTGCGGGGCGACGGTCCAGGGAGTTCCGCACATCGGGCACGTCCGCAGCGGCATCGCCTTCGACATCCTGCGGCGCTGGCTGACCCACCAGGGCCTCGACGTGCTGTTCGTGCGCAACGTGACCGACATCGACGACAAGATCCTGCGGAAGGCCGCGGACGCGGGACGGCCGTGGTGGGAATGGGCGGCCACCCACGAGCGTGCGTTCGACGACGCCTACCGCGCGCTGGGGGTCCTGCCGCCGTCGGCCGAGCCGCGGGCCACGGGGTTCGTCACCCAGATGATCGAATACATGGAGCGACTGATCGACCGCGGACACGCCTACGTCGCCGACGGCAATGTGTACTTCGACGTCCTGAGCCTGCCGGAGTACGGGTCGCTGTCCGGACACCGGCTCGACGACGTGCATCAGGGCGAGAGCGCGGGGACCGGCAAACGCGATCCCCGCGACTTCACCCTGTGGAAGGCGGCCAAGCCCGACGAGCCGTCCTGGCCGACGCCCTGGGGCCCCGGCCGTCCCGGCTGGCACCTCGAGTGCTCGGCGATGGCCACCTCGCTGCTCGGCGCTGAGTTCGACATCCACTGCGGCGGGATGGATCTCATCTTCCCGCACCACGAGAACGAGATCGCGCAGGCACACGGTGCGGGAGATGCGTTCGCGCGCTACTGGTTACACAACGGCTGGGTCACCATGGGTGGCGAGAAGATGAGCAAGTCGCTGGGCAACGTGGTGTCGATCCCCGCGATGCTGCAACGGGTCCGGGCGGTCGAGCTCCGCTACTACCTCGGCAGCGCGCACTACCGGTCGATGCTGGAGTACTCGTCTGGCGCGCTCACCGAGGCCGCCGCCGGCTATCGGCGCGTCGAGTCGTTCGTGGCCCGGGTCGGCGCGCGCGTGGGCGAGGTGGTCGTCGGGGATGTCGACCCCGAGTTCGCCGCCGCGCTCGACGACGACCTCGGCGTCCCGGCCGCACTCGCGGTCGTGCACAACGTGGTTCGGCAGGGCAACACCGCGTTGGAGTCCGGTGACGGAGCCGCCGCGCTGGCGGCGGCATCCACGGTCCGCGCGATGATGGGGATTCTGGGCGTCGACCCGCTGGACGACCGGTGGGCGGGTGCCGCCGACGAGTCGGCCACCACCTCCGCACTCGACGTGCTGGTGCAGGCGGAATTGCAGCGACGCGCCGACGCGCGCGTCGCCAAGGACTGGGCGACCGCGGACGCGGTGCGGGATCGGCTGGCGCAGGCCGGTATCGAGGTCACCGACACCCCCGACGGTGCGCAATGGGCATTGAAGGGTGAGGCGTGATGGCAGGGAATTCCAAGCGCAGAGGCGCGATTCGCAAGGACGGCACCAAGAAAGGACAGACCGTCGGGTCGGGTGGTCAGCGTCGCCGCGGCCTCGAGGCCCGTGGCGCGACACCGAAAGCGGTTGACCGGCCGTATCATCCGGCCCACAAGCGAGCCAAGGCGGCGTCGAAGTCGGCGGCCGGCCGCGGCGGGGCGCGGGCCCGGGACGAAGGCCCCGAGTATGTCCTCGGCCGCAATCCGGTTGTGGAATGCCTGCGCGCCGGCGTGCCGGCCACCGCGCTGTACATCGCCACCAACTCCGAGCCCGACGAGCGGGTCGCCGAGGCGGTGAAGATCGCCGGCGACTCGGCGATCTCCATCCTCGAGGTCGGCAAACCCGAACTCGATCGCCTGTCCACCAACGGAATGCACCAGGGCATCGCGCTGCAGGTGCCGGAGTTCGAGTACACCCACCCGGACGACCTGATGGCGGAGGCCAAGGCCAGCGGCACCCCGCCGCTGCTCGTCGCCCTCGACAACATCACCGATCCGCGCAACCTGGGCGCGGTGATCCGCTCGGTCGCGGCCTTCGGCGGGCACGGCGTGGTCATCCCCGCACGACGCAGCGCGAGCGTGACGGCCGTCGCCTGGCGGACCAGCGCCGGTGCCGCGGCGCGCCTGCCGGTCGCCCGCGCGACCAATCTGACTCGCACATTGAAGGATTGGGCCGACGCCGGGGCGCAACTGGTCGGTCTCGATGCAGACGGTGACGTCACCCTCGACGACTACGACGGCAGCGGCCCCACCGTGATCGTGGTCGGTTCGGAGGGCAAGGGGCTCTCCCGCCTCGTCCGCGAGAGCTGCGACTCGATCCTGTCCATTCCGATGGCCGGCGACGTCGAGAGCCTCAACGCCTCGGTCGCCGCGGGTGTGGTCCTCGCCGAGTTCGCCCGCCAGCGACGCGGCTAGGCAGCATCCCTCCCGGCCGGTCAGGCCGGTGGCGCGCCGATGACGATTCCGGCGGCGGTGAGTGCGTCGCGCACGGCCTGCGCGTGTCCGACCGCGCCCGGGGTGTCGCCATGGAGGCAGACCGATCCGGCGTCGACGTCGATCAGGGTTCCGTCGATCGCGCCGATCCGGCCCGTCGTGACGAGTTCGACCACCCGTCGCGCGATCTCGGCGCTGTCCGACAACACCGCGCCGTCGGTTCCGCGCGGCACGAGGGTGCCCTCCGGGGTGTAGGCGCGGTCGGCGAACGCCTCGGAGATGGTGTCGAGTCCCGCCCGTCGGGCGCGTGACAGCACCTCCGATCCCGGTAGCCCCATGACCGCCAATCCGGCGTCGACATCGCGGACCGCGGTGACCACGGCCTCGGCCTGCTGCTCGTGATGGACGATGGTGTTGTACAGCGCGCCATGCGGTTTGACGTAGGTGACGGCCCCGCCGACCGATCGGGCGAGGGCGTCGAGCGCGCCGATCTGGTACACCAGGTCGGCGACGAGGTCCGGAGTCGTCATCTCCATGAACCGGCGCCCGAAGCCGCTGCGATCGGGGTAGGACACCTGGGCGCCGATCCGGACCCCGGCGTCGACCGCGGCCCGGCAGGTGGCGAGCAACTGCGCGGGGGTGCCGGCGTGAAAGCCGCACGCCACGTTGGCGCTGGTGACGATCCCCAACATCGCCGCGTCGTCGCCGATGCCTTCACCGAGGTCGGCGTTGAGGTCGATGCGTGCCGCGCCGGAACCCATGAGCGCATCGTAGTGGTGGCCGACCAGCGGGGACCGCCCGATCGGTGTGTGTGCGGCGGCGGGTAGACGAACTCGTCGTTTCGTCTACGGTGGTGGGTATGGCAGTACTCGACAGTAAGGTGACCACCCGTAACGGCGTGGTCGAGGGCGCCCGGGGGAAGCGGCTGCGCAAGGGGACCATCAGCTGGCGAGGCATCCCGTTCGCGGCACCGCCGGTGGCCCATCGCCGGTTCCGTGCACCGGAGCCCGCCCACGACTGGCCCGGCGTCCGCGACTGCACCAAGGTGGCCAAAGCGGCCATCCAGGAGAAGCGGTTCACGGCCATCGCACCGGGCAAGTTCGCGCCGATGGCTGAGGACTGCCTCACGCTGAACGTCTACTCGCCGGATGTGGTGTCCTCGACGCCGCGACCGGTGATGGTGTTCATCCACGGCGGTGCGTTCATCCTCGGCACGGCCGCCACCCCGCTCTACGACGGCGCCTTCCTCGCGCGTGCCCAGGACGTCGTCGTCGTCACCATCCAGTACCGGTTCGGTCCGTTCGGCTTCCTCGACCTCGGTCAGTTCGCCACCGAGGATCGTCCGTTCGACTCCAACGTCGGACTGCGTGACCAGATCGCGGCCCTGCAGTGGGTCCAGGACAACATCGAGGCGTTCGGCGGCGACGCGGAGAACGTCACGATCTTCGGCGAGAGCGCCGGCGGGTCGTCGGTGCTCTCGCTGCTGTCCGCCCCGTCGACGACCGGTCTCTATCACCAGGCCATCGCGCAGAGTCCCGCCCCGGAACTGATCGTCGAGCAGGACGCGGCGAAGATCTACGCGGACGAGTTCGTCCGGCTGTTGCGCGACCCGCAACGTCGGGCGACCTCTCTCGAACGGGACGAGCCGCCGGTCGACACGGTCCACGCCCAGCGTCTGCTCACCTCGCCCAACCCGGCGTTGCTGCTGGCGGCGGGGAACCGGCTGATGCGATTCGCCACCAAGACCGCCGGTGGTGCGATCCCGTTCGCGCCCGTCGTCGACGGCGACCTGCTGCCGCGGTCGCCGCTCGCCGCCGCCGCGGGTGGGCTCACGCAGCCGGTGCCGCTCGTGATCGGCAGCAACCGCGACGAGGGCAAGCTGTTCGCCAAACTCTGGAACGTCCTGCCCGACGCCGAACGCACCCTGATGCGCGTCGAGGACGAGGAGGTCCGGCGCGAGATCGCCTCGCACTACGAGGACGGGGACCGCGATCGCATCCGGCTGGCCGGCGACTCGATCTTCTGGGCACCGATGAGCGCCTTCGCCGACGGGCACAGCGCCGTCGCCCCGACCTACGTGTACCGCTACGACTACCAGACGAAGGTGCTCGAGGCCACGGGCTTCGGGGCCACGCACGCCACCGAGCTGTTCAGCGTGTTCGGTGCCTACCGGGCCCCGATGGGTGCCGGTCTCGCCCTTGCCGACTGGCCCGCCACCGGCCGGGTCACCAAGAACGTCCAGACCCGCTGGGGCGGGTTCGCCCGCACCGGCGACCCCGGTTTCGGCTGGCCCGCCTACACCACCGCCGACCGCAAGGTCCTCGTCCTCGACGACCCCGACCACGTCGAGGCCGACCCGGACAGCCTGCGGCGCCAGGCGTGGTACCGGGTGCATTCGTCGGCCTAGGCGGCCGTCGTGCACAACGAGAGAACACTCCTCAGCATCCACATCTCTGCTCCCTGAGGTGCGAGCGAAGCGAGCCACGAAGGGCTTCGCAACGTGTCTCACCAGGCCCTTCGTGGCTCGTCGCTCACGCTCCTCACACCTCAGGGAGCAAAGGGGCAATCGCTGACGCTCCTCACACCTCAGGGAGCAAAGGGGCAATCGCTGACGCTCCTCACACCTCAGGGGGCAATGGGTATGTCGTTCTCTCGGATCAGGGAGCAGGGGCAGGTCGTGCTTTCGGTCGGGGAGGGGGGTCAGCCGAACTCCCAGACCGACGGGGGGTCGGCGGCCAGGAACGACAGGACGAGCGGGTTGAACAGCTCGGGCGATTCGACCGGCAGGATGTGGGTGCCCGGGATCACGGCCAGCCGGGCCGACGGCAGCGTCCGCGACAGCTCGAGCGCGTGCTCGAGGCGGACGAGCCCGCGATCGCCGACCACCACCAGCGTCGGTACCTCGACGCCGGTGAATTCGCTTACCTCGCACTCCGGTTCGGCGGCGAGCATCCGGACCGCCTTGTCGAAGACCGTCTCGAAATGCTCGGGCCCGTCCGGTGACGTGGTGTCGTAGTAGATGCGCAGGTAGTCCATCGTCACCGGGTCGCGGCGAGACACCCGGGAGATGAACTCGTCGGCCATCCGGCCGGCACGGTTCAGGTATCCGCCGACGAACACCAGCCGATGGACGAGGTCCGGGCGGTCCCGGGCGACGAGCAGGGCGACGGTGCCGCCGTCGGCCCATCCCACCAGATTGGCAGGCCGGCGCACGACGGTCTCGAGATAGACGATCGTGCGTGCCACGATCCGGTCGAGGTGGAACTCGCCGGGGAGGTCGGGACTGTGACCGTGACCGGGCCGTTCGGGTACGAACACCTGCTGACCGGCGTCGAGGAAGGCGGGGATCTGCGTTCCCCACGTCGACGCCGACGCGAACAGCCCGTGGAGCAGGACCATCGGCGGGCCGTATGACTCGCCGGCGGTGAAGTGCCAGATCGTCGCGTCGGCGATGTCCACGTAGACGCCGCCGTCGACGCGTTCGCCGGCGTGAACCTGTCGCATCGCGCTCCCTCGAATCTCGCCGGACGTGTCGACCTGCAGGACATGGTCGCAGAGTCGGGTGCCGGTTCGGGGCATCGTTGGCGAATCGAGATGGCACGGATGACTCGCACCGGGCGGCCCACCGGTCCGATCGCGTGAAAATATGTGCCGAGCCGTGTCGTGGGATAGGTTCTCTTCGGGGCGTTAAGGGTCGGGACGGGGGTCACTCGAAGGGTGGCGAATGCACGTGTCCTGGAAAACCCGCGGCGAGTCGCGTTGTCGACGTAGCCGTGCGTGGGCCGGCGTTGTTGCTGGTGGGCCTGCTGTTGGCCGGCATCGCCTCGATCGGGGCGCCGTCGACACCGGCCGCGCAGGCGGCGCCGGGGGATCCGCCTGCGCCGCTGAACCTTCGCGATCTCGGTTCGTCGCCGACCATCGCGTTCCCGGGACAGCAGGGCGAGGTGAGTCTGTCCCTCGCGATACCGCCGGATCTCGCCCTCACCGAATTGCGCGGCGTCACGCAGTATCCCGCTTTCGTCACCGGCGGCAACATCGACGTCCTGCAGGAAGGCCGGCTGATCTCGCGGACGCCGATCAATCCGGCTGTGAATTCGCCGATCTCGCTGTCGCTACGCGGCGTGCGGGTCGAACGCAACGCCGCCGACATCGTCCTGCGGACCTATCTGCGCACGGCCGGATCGTGTCTGTTCGACCCCGATTCGGGGTTGCGCATCCAGAACGCGACCGTCACATACGGCGGCCGAGAAGCCGCGCCGAACAGCGTCGCCGAGTTCCTGCCGCCGGTTCTGCGCAAGCTGACCATCTTCGTCCCCGACGACGTGCGGCCCGCCGAGGGCGCTGCGGCCGTGTCGCTCGCGACCGCCGTGATCGCGAATTACGGTGCGGCGACAGTGGAGATCGAGACGGACTCGCTGCCGCGCGGTGATGCCGCACCCGACGAGGAGATCGAACCGCTCGAACGGCAGATCGTCATCAACTCGGCCCTGCCCGACGGACTCAGCCTGGGGCCGGGTGCAGGCTGGCCGGTTTTGCGGATCGGCGGCAGCGAGGACGACCTGGAGACCCAGGTCGAGTTCCTCACCTCTGATCTCTCGTCGATCGCCGTCAGTTCTGCGGCCGTGGCCGGACCGCCTTTTGCCGCACCGCAACTCGCGCCGGAGGTCACCACGCTCGCCGAACTGGGCGTGGGGGATCAGCGCGTCTCGGCGACCGGCTGGCCGACCATCTCGTTCGGGGTCGACCAGACGCGCCTGGGACGGCCGTCTCAGAACGTGCGAATCCAGCTGAAGGGCACCTACACCCCGATGGGCGGCCAGATCGCGGTGTCCGTCGGGGACCGGGTCATCGCCTCCTGGCCCGCCGACTCCTCCGGCAGCTACAACTCCTGGGTCGACATCCCCGCCGACCTGCTGACGCGTTTCACCGAGGTCACCGTCACCTACAACCACGGCGACGTCGGCGAGCAGTGTGGCGCGGGAGTGCGGAGTTCGCTGAGCCTGGACTCCTCCGGTGAGGTGCGATCCGAGGTCGCCGACCCGCCGACACCATCCGGGTTCGCATCGTTGCCGCAGGCGTTGATGCCGCGGAACTCGTTGGCCTGGACCCGCGGTGACGTCGCCGACGTCGCCCGCGCGGTGGCACTGATGTCGGGCCTGCAGCGACTGTCGGCGGTGCGTCTCGGAGTCGACGTCGTACCGCTCGACGACGCCATGTCGGCCTCGGCCCCCGCGGTCGTCATCGCCGCGGACGGCCAGGGATTGCCCGAGCTGTCGCTGCCGGTGACCGCCGACGGCGGCACGGTCTCGGTGCTCAATCCGGACGGCCGGCGCGCCGAGGTGCTGCTGTCGCCGACCGTGCGCTTCGGTTCGCTGCAGGTGGCCCGTGATGCCGGCCGGTCGGTGCTGGTCGCGACGTCGACGAACGACGCCGCTGATCTCGACGCCCTGCTCGACTGGCTGGCCGCCGATCCCGATCGCTGGCCGTCGCTGAACGGCGACGCCTTGTTGCAGGTGTCCGGCCAGGAGCCCGTCCTCGTGGTCGATGACGACGCGCAGCAGCCGGAATCGTCGACCGGCGACACCTCCTGGGTGGCGTTCGCGGTCGTCGGGGTCGGCATCGTCGTGGTGGCGGCCGTCGCGGCGACCCTCATCCTGCGCCGTCGACGGCAACGGACCGCCGAGAGCTGACCGGCGTGCCCGAGGCTCCCGCGACGACCACGGCCCAGAACCCGGAACCGTCGACCCCGGATCCGGGGTCGGCCGGTGCGACGAGTGCGGTCGCCACGCTCGTCGGCGTCGTCACGCGCCGCAAGCCCGAGACGCCGCACCCCGCTTTTGTCGATCACCCGGAGTGGCTGGTGGCGGCCCGGTGGCTGTTCCTGATCGGGTGCACGGCCCTGGGGTTCTGGAACACGATCGTCGCGATCGTCGACGAGTTGATGGCGCAGACGCTCATCCTCTACGTCCCGGTGCTGGTCGTCCTCGCGCTGATCGCCGTCATCGGGGTGTCGTGGCGCACCGTCGACGAACTGCCGATCTACGACCGGCAGACCGACGTCATCGTCGGCATCGTGGTGCTGATCCTCGCGCTGGCGATGAAGTATCTGGTCAACCCGCGCTATGCGCGCGCGTACCTCACCACCCACATGGATCTGCTCGCCCTGTGGTTGTTCGTCTTCGGCGCCGCGGTTCTGCTCTTCGGGCTGCGTCCGGTCGCCCGCTACCGGTGGGTGTGGCTGCTGTTGGTGCTCATCTTCCCGCCGCCGGTCCGCGCCGTCGTGCTGATCATGGGTGGGACGTCGCTCGCCGCCGGTTTCGTGGTGGTGCTGATGGCCGTCGCCGCGACCGCGATCGCGGTGGGTCGGACCTGGCGCCGAAAATTGGTCGCGGCGCTGCTGGCCGGTGCGGTGGGCCTGGTCGCGCTGTTCGTGCTCGACGCGCTCGGCGCGCCCCGGAACATCGTCGTGCCCTATCCGGGCCTGATCGCGGCCCTCGCGACGTCGGCCTACATGCTGGTCGACTATCGGCGGCGCGGCGGCCGGCAGTGGTCGCCGCCCGAGGCCGGCCGGATCAGTCCGCCGAAAGTCCCGTTCGTGGGCCGGCCGGGTCTGGTGGTGCTGCTCGTGGCGGTCCTGCTGGCGCTGTGCCCCACCCCGCCGGTGGGTAGCAACTACCAGAGCAATCGCTATCCGCAGCTCGGTATCGGTGAGCCGCTCGTGGTCCCGGTCGGCTGGCGGCAGGAGTCCCTGGGTGTCTACGGGTGGGTGTCACGCCTCTACGGGCCGGGGTCCGTGCTGATCCGCCAGGTCCTGGTGCAGACCCGCGGCAACCGCGCCTACGACAAGTTCGCGCGTCCCCGGCGGGTGGTCGTCGACAGCGTCGACAGCAGGCGGCCACTCGTCCTCGACGTCTACCCGGACATCTTCCGCTACGACCTGTCCAGCGAACGCACGAGCCTTCCGATCGAGGTGGACCTGTCGAACGGGGTCCGGGGTCGGGTGTGGAGTGTCGTCGACGACGAGCGCTACCTCACCTACACGGCGTTGTCCTGGCGATGGAACAACGGCAACCGGACCCAGCAGGTCATGCTGTGGGCAGTCGACAACCACGAGCCCGAGGCCTACTTCCCGGAGCCGCGGATCACCATCCTCGCGAACATGAACTCGCTGATGACGATCCTGCTGCGGGGCAACTCGGTCCTGCTGGACACCGACCCGCAACTCAAGGACGAGGCCCTGCTCATCGGCTTGGCCGGGGAGCTCATCCGGGCCCAGCTCGGGGCCGCTCGGGGGGCCGGTGCATGAGCATCGACAAGGCCGGCCCCGGGCACGCCGCAGCCGCCTACAAGCCGGGGGTCGCGCGCAGCACCAGACCGACGCGTCCGGTGGCCGAACTGCTCGCCGACCCGGGCTACCGGGCGCAGGCCCTCGAAGACGCCGTGAACCGTCTCCGCAACGCCGACGAGGACATGTCGGCCTCGGTGGCCTTCAGCCGGATTCAGAAGATCATCGGGTTCACGCTGCTCGGCATCATCGCCGTCGCGATGGTGATCGAACCGGTCGGGACCTGCGCGACCCTGGTCTCGATCGCCACGATCGGATACGTGGTGACCCTCGCCGACCGCCTGGTGATCTTCCGGCGGGGACTGGTCAACGGTGCCATCCGCGTCTCCGACGAGGACGCCCGGTCCATCCCCGACGACGAGTTGCCCGCCTACACCGTGTTCGTCCCGGCCTACGGCGAGCCGGAGGTGGTGGGTCAACTGGTGGCCGCGATGGAGACGATCGAGTACCCACGGGACAAGCTCCAGGTCCTGCTGCTGTTGGAAGAGGACGACGAGCCGACGATCGAGGCGGCGCGCGGGGTGGAGGAGAACGGGATCGTCACGGTCGTCCTGACACCCCCGGCGCAGCCGCGGACCAAACCGAAGGCCTGCAACTACGGCATGCACTTCGCCACCGGCGACATCGTCACCATCTTCGACGCCGAGGACAAACCGGACCCGTTGCAGCTGCGTCGGGCGGTGTACGTGCTGAACAACTCCGGCGACGACTCGGTGGTCTGCGTGCAGGGCAAGCTCAGCTTCCACAACGTGCGCGACAACATGCTGACCGAGTGGTTCACGGCCGACTACGGCATCTGGTTCGGCTTCCTGCTGCCGGGCATGATGGTCAGTCGAGCGCCGATCCCGTTGGGCGGCACGTCGAATCACTTCCGGCGCGATGTCCTCGACACGATCGGCGCCTGGGACCCCTACAACGTGACCGAGGACGCCGACCTCGGGGTCCGGATCGCCGACCACGGATACCGCACCCTGGTGCTCGACTCGGTCACGATGGAAGAGGCCAATGTCGATGCCATCAACTGGGTCCGCCAGCGCTCCCGTTGGTACAAGGGCTACATGCAGACGTGGCTCGTCCACATGCGGCACCCGGTCAAGCTCTGGCACATCCTCGGGCCCGTCGCGTTCGTGCGCTTCACGCTGCTGATCGCCGGGACCCCGGTGATCGCCTGCCTGAACATGGTGTTCTGGCTGATCCTGGCGCTGTGGATCGGCGGACAGCCACCGGTCGTCGCCGAGCTGTTCCCCGGACCCATCTACTACCTGTCGCTGATCTCGCTGCTGCTGGGCAACGGGGCGGCGCTGTACATGAACCTCGTCGCGATCCGCGAGGACGATCGCAGCGAACTGCTCGGTTCGGCCCTTCTCATCCCGCTGTACTGGCTGATGATGAGTGTCGCCGCCATCAAGGGCATGTGGCAGATCCTGGTCAATCCGTCCTACTGGGAGAAGACCTTTCACGGTCTGTCGACGAGCAGTTCACCGGACACCGATCCCGACGGGCAGGAGACGACGTGACCCGCCGTGTCCCGGCCTCGGTGCTGATCTTCCTCGCGACGTGGATCCCGTACCTCGTCATCGGGGTCTACCTCGTCAGCGAGGTGCAGCTGTTCTTCGGCGACGCGCTGTCGAGGGTGCAGTCGGCACAGAGCGTGCTGTTCAGTCGGACACCGCATCTCGCGGCGATCGGATTCATCTTCACCCCGCTGACCGCCATCGTCCAGCTGCCGCTGACCGCGCTCACCCCGTGGATCCCGGAGATGACGACGCAGGCGCTCTCGGCGGTGATCATGTCGTCGGCGTTCATGGCCGGATCGGTGGTGCAGGCGTCGGGGATCGCGCGCGACCAGGGCCTGCGTCCTCTCGTGGCAGGCACTTTCACGACCTTCTACGCGATCAATCCGATGATCGTCCTCTATGCCGCGAACGGGATGAGCGAGGCGCCGTACCTCTTCTTCTTGGCCTGGGCCACCCGTCGTCTGATCCGGTGGGTCTCCTCAGACGACGTCCACGAGCTCGTGGTGGCCGGGATCGCGCTCGGCCTGTCCTATCTCACCCGCTACGACGGCGGTGCCGCCGCATTGGCCGCGGCCTTCGTGGTCGGCTGGGTGACCTACACACGTCGCGACCGCCGAAAACGGGTGTCGCGCACGCTCCTCGCCATCACCCTGGTGGTGGCGCCCAGCGCACTGGCCTTCCTCGCCTGGGCGGCGGCGGGCTGGCTCATCACGGGTGACGCGTTCGCGCAGTTCACCTCTGAGTACGGCAACGCCGCGATCATCGCGCAGTCCGGCGGTAGCGGGTCGTCGACGACCGGGGATGCGATCGGGTTCTCCCTCACCGAGATCTTCATCCTCGCGCCACTGCTTCCGATACTCATTCTCGGAGTCATCGGGGTCCGTGCCCGACGTCATCGGCTTGCGGCGATGTTGCCCGCACTGTTGATCGTGGCCGTGCTGGCGTTTCAGGTCTTCGGTTACTCACGCGGTTCGACGTTCGGCTTTCTTCGGCTCTACATGACCGTGGTCCTGCTCGCCGCCGTCATCGCGCTGTTGTCTGTGCCCCTGCGGGAGCAGGTTCCGATGCGTCGCGAGGGCAGGCATTCGGACATTCTGCCGGCCCGCCCCTATGCCTCGCGTTGGAGTAACAAGATCGCCGCGACGATCGTGATCGTCGTGGTCGCCACCGCGATCCCGGTCACCGCCGCCGGGATGACGTCACCCAAGTACGCGCCCCAGGAGTTCGCGCTCGGATCGGTGGTCGATCCGCGCCCGGACTCGGTGGACCAGAAGTACCTCGGCGAGCAGCGCATCGTGCGGTCGTTCTCCACCGAGCGGGCGCTGGCGCAGTATCTCGACGGTCTGGACCTGCCCGACGGCGCGGTGTTGTGCGACACCGTGTACGGCTTCGCGGTGGTGGTCCAGTCCGAGCGGCCGCGCCAGTTCGTCATCCCGTCGGATCGCGACTTCGCGCAGCTGCTCAACGACCCGGTCGGCGGCGGTGTGCGCTACTTCCTCACCGTCCCACCGGAAGGTCGGGGACTCTCCGACGCGGTCAACCAGCGGTATCCGACCATCTACGAGAACGGCGCCCAGATCGGGGTTCTCGTCCTCGAGGCGCGCAACCAGGGCGCGGATCTGCCGGACTGGCGGCTGTATCAGCTGGTGTGAGCTCGCGCGGGCCATCGCAGGTGGTCAGGAGGAGTTCTCGCGCACCACATTCCAGGCCGGGTCATCGAGCCCGATGTCGTACGTGCACTGCGCACCGCGCGGGTCCGGGACGAAGGACCACAGCAGCGCGCCGGCGACCCCGGCGTCGCGATGGCGCGCGACGATGGTCTCGAACTGCGCGGCCCGATTCGCGATCGAGCCACATGAGCCGGCATGTATCCCGATCTCGTTGACCACCAGCGGTTTTCCGAGCTCGCGGGCCTGTGCCAGTCGTGCGCGCAGATTGCTGCCCGCGGGCCCCGATTCGGGGTCGACATCGGAGCGGTAGTCGTGGAAGTCGAGCACGTCCACGCCGGCCGAGCCCAGGACCTCGGCATAACCCGCGCCCGCGAGGCCGCACTGGTCGCCGCCCACCACTCCCGAGAAGATCGGCCGGTCGGCGTCGTAGGCCCGGAGATGGGCGCCGGCGCGGTCGAAGAACGAGCGCAACACGGCCGTCGCATCGTCGGGACACGTTCGCGCCTCCCAGTCGCACGAGGCCGGACCGCATTCGCTCGCCTCGGGCTCCCCGACGAGTTCCCAGCCGGCGATCGACGGCTCGTCGTGCCAGCGGGTCACCGCGATCTCGACCCACTCCGCGTACGTCAGCCCGCCGACGATCTCCTGGCTCTGCCAACCGTCGACGTAGAAGTCGCGCTCCTTGAACCGCTCGTCCTCACAGTCGCCCGAGCCTCCGGTGAGGACCGGCAGGACCATCTGGTGATGCCGGGCCGCGGCCCGGAAGACCCGGTCGATCGGCCCGAAATCGATGAGCCCGCTGCGCTTGTCGACGGCGAAGACCGAGTACAGGTTGAATCGGGTCAGCGCACGGGGCGGGAGTCTGTCGAAGTACCCGTCGACCTCGACCTGGGCGCCGCAGCCGCGGTTGACCGACCAGTCGGTGCTGAGCTGATAGGCGTTGAACCCCGCTGGCCACCAGGGTTTCCCGTCGAGCATTAGGCCGGTGGGAGTGGTCGAGGCCCGATGCGACTGGGTGACCTGGGGAGGTCCCGGATCGGGGGTGCGCGCACACCCCGCGAGGCACAGCACGACGACGGCGATCGCGGTGACGAACAACCCGACCGCCCGCTTCTGCGTGCGCCGGCGGACCACAAGGTGCAGGCTACCCGTCACCTAGGGTGTCGGTATGTCGACGGGGTTGCGCAGGGCGGGTGCGGGAGAGGCCGACGGAGGGCGGCGGCGGTGGCGCGCCGCGGCCGGCGCGCTGGCCGTCGCCGCGGTCCTGTCCGCGTGCGGGACAGACGCGGTCGACCCCGGAGCACTGGGTCCGAGCACGACCGGCTCGAGCACGACGAGCCCGTCGCCCACCCCGTATTCATCGGGCCCGTACTCGCCCACCGAGAGCGCGCCGACGATCGTCTACCGCCCGCCGTACATCGAGCGGACCGAGTGGACCGACACCGCGGTCGGTCCGAGCCTCTCGGTGTTCCCCACGAATTCCGGGCGCTACACCACCGACCCCGGCGCGATGGCCGCCGCGTGGGCGGAGGTCGTCGCTCTCGACCCCACCGCCGACACCCCCGGGATGCAGGCCCAGTTCGATTGCCACTGGCGGTTCGCCCGCATCGTCGAACCCGAGAAGCCCAGCTGGAACCTCGAACCCGGCCGGCCGGTCGTCGCCGAGGAGGACATGGTCGGCGCCGGCTGCAACCCCGGTTTCGCCGAGGAATGACAAGTACTGCGGTGCGAGCGAGGCGGCCCGGCGGTGGTTGTGTTCTGTCGGATCAGCGCGTGCGATGCACGCGGCGGTTGCCGATGATCCGGCACACGACGTAGATCGCGAACGAGATGATCGTGACGAAGACCGACACGGGCAGCTTGGGAGCGAGCGACATCAGCAACCCGCCGACCGCCGCGACCTCGGCGAACACGACCGACAGCACCAGCGTGCGCGTCGGATTCGACGTGACGCGGGCGGCGGCGGCGCCCGGGGTGATCATCAGCGACATCACCAGCAGCGCGCCGATGATCTGCACGCCCTGCGCGGCCGCCAGGCCCATGATGATCGCGAACACCACCGACAGGGTGCGGATGGGTACCCCCCGCGCCTGCGCGACGCGGGGATCGGTGGAGGCGAACAGCAGTGGCCGGTAGATGACGGCCAGCACGACGACGACGATGCCCGTGGTGATGGCGATCGCGACCAGGCCGTTGATGCCCACGCTCACGACCTGACCGGTCAGCAACGCGAAGCCGGTCCCGATCCGGCCGTACAAGGCCAGGAACAGGACCCCGATGCCGAGGCCGAACGCCATCACGACGCCGATCACCGAGTCGCGCTCCCGCGCCTTGTTGCCGAGGAAACCGAAGACCGCCGCGGCGATGACCGCGCCGATGACGCCGCCGAGGTTCACGCTGAACCCGATCAGCAGGGCCGCCGCGGCACCGGTCACCGACAGTTCGCTGGCGCCGTGCACCGCGAAGGACATCTGCCGGGCGACGATGAGCGGGCCCAGCAGGCCGCCCAGGAGACCGAGCAGCACCATCGCGAGCAGTGCCTGCTGCATGAAGTCGTAACCGAGCAGGTCGATGGTGGTGGAGAAATCCCAGAGGTCGCTCAACGAGCGGTCGACGGAGAGGTGGGTGACGCTCACGCCGGACCGCCTCGCCTCGCGACACCCGGTTCGCTGTCGGCGGCGCAGTGGTGGGCGTCCTCGCCGCCGATCACGACCAGACGGCCGTTGACGCGCAGCACCTCGACATCGCTGCCGTACAGCTCGCTCAGCGTCTCCGTCGTCATCACCTCATGCGGCTCGCCGATGCGGAACCGGCCGTCGACGAGGTACAGGACCCGGTCGACAAAGGGCAGGATCGGGTTGATCTCGTGGGTCACGAACACGACGGCCGTCCCGGCGTCCCGGCGCCGGCGATCGATGAGGTCCACGACCACCTGTTGATTGGTCGGATCGAGACTGGCGAGCGGCTCGTCGCAGAGCAGCAGCGCGGGATCGCTCACCACCGCCTGGGCGACGCGTAGCCGTTGCTGCTCGCCGCCGGACAGGACGCCCAGCGGGGCGTCGGCGTATGGCAGGGCGTCCACCGAACCGAGCGCGGTGTCGACGAGTGCGCGGCGTCGTGCCCGGCCCCGGAGTCCGACACCCCAGCGGCCGCCGTCGACACCGAACCCGACGAGGTCCCGGCCGCGGATGGCCATCGGGTCGGCGTCGTCCTCGGCGTGCTGCTGGGGGATGTAGCCCACGGCGTCGGTGGTGGTCACGGTGCCGCGGTCGAGCGCGTACTGGTGCAACAGAACCCGCAGGAACGACGTCTTGCCGGAGCCGTTGGGCCCGAGGACCGCGACGAACTCACCGGATTCGATCGTCAGGTCGAGGTCGTCCCAGAGAACCCGGTCGCCGAACGCGAGCCGGGCGCCGGTGAACTCCACGACCGGCCTGCCCTTGCCTGCTCCGGTCGAGTCGCCTGCCCCGGTCAATTGGAGCCGGAACCCAGCGCCGCGGTCAGGGCGTCGATCTGGGCGCCCTGCCACACGACGTAGTCGGTGACGCCGTCGGGCAGGGTCTCGGTGAACTCCACGACCGGGACGCCCGCGGAGCGCGCGACGTCGAGCATGGCCTGTGTCACCGGGTCCACGGCCTGGGTGTTGTAGATCAGCACCTTCGCCCGACGGTCGGCCAGGATGTCCTGCAGTGCCGCACGGTCGGCGGCCGCGGGTGACTGGCCCTCCTCGACGGCCTGGGTGAAACCGGCCGGTGCGATGTCGACGAGCCCGGCCTCGGTCAGCATGAAGCCCGCGAGCGGCTCGGTCTGGGCGACCTCGGTGTCGGCGTGCTGTTCCCGGATGGTGGTGAGCTTCGCGCGCAGACCGTCGATGCCGGTGGTCAAGGTCTCGGCGTTGGCGCGGTAGGTCTCCGCGTTGTCCGGGTCCTTCTCGGCCAGCGCGTCGGCGACCTTGTCGGCCACCTGGGCGACGACGGGGAGGTCGTAGAAGACGTGCTCGTTCTGGTCGCCGTGCGCGTGGTCGTGGGCCCCGTCGGAGTGATCACCGTCGGAGTGATCGCCGGACGCGTGCTCGTCGCCGTGATCGCCACCGGCCTCGTCGGCATGCTCGTCGCTCCCGAGCAGGGCGTAGGCGTCGACCGCCGTCGCGTCCGAGTTGGCCGCCGCCTCCTCCATGTAGGAGTCGTAGTGGCCGCCGTTGAAGACGAGGATGTCGGCATCGGCGATCGTCGCGGTGTCCGCTGCCGAGGGCTCGAACTCGTGCGGATCACCGTCGGCGTTGGTGTACAGCGCGGTCACCTCGGCGTTGTCGCCGGCGACCGCGGCCGCCACCGAACCCCAGACGTTCGTGGACGCGACCACGGTCGGGGGGCCGTCGGTCCCGCCGGAGTCGCTGGAGCAGGCGGACAACACCAGGGCGGCGGCGGACAGCACACCGGCCGTGGCCAGCAGGGATTTCTTCATCGACAACCTTCACGCAAATGACAATCGTTACCGAAAGCAGTCTAGGTGATCGCGGCGACGGGCGTGCAGGGTGTCCGCAGGCCGGGGGACTCCTCGCCCGACACGGCGTTTCTCTATGGTGGAGACCATGACCTCGAGCCCGTCCCCGCGGCGTGTCGCGCTGATCTCCGTGCACACCTCGCCGCTGGCGCAACCGGGCACCGGCGACGCCGGCGGGATGAACGTCTACGTCTGGCAGACCGCGACGCGGCTGGCCCGTCGGGGAGTCGAGGTCGAGATCTTCACCCGCGCGACGTCGTCGGCCGACCCGGCGTCGGTCGCCGCAGCGCCGGGGGTGACGGTGCGCAACGTCGTCGCCGGCCCGTTCGAGGGCCTCGACAAGCGCGACCTGCCCGCCCAGCTGTGTGCGTTCACGGCCGGGGTCCTGCGTGCCGAGGCCGCGCAGGCGCCCGGTCACTACGACGTCATCCACTCGCACTACTGGCTCTCCGGCCAGGTGGGGTGGCTCGCCCGCGACCGGTGGGGTGTACCGCTGGTGCACACCGCGCACACCCTGGCCGCGGTCAAGAACGCATCGCTGGCCGAGGGCGACACCGCCGAGCCGCAGCTGCGGGTCATCGGGGAGCAGCAGGTGGTCGGGGAGGCCGATCGCCTGGTCGCGAACACCCAGACCGAGGCGACCGAATTGCTCTCGATGTACGGTGCCGCCGCCGACCGTATCGACGTGGTGACCCCTGGTGCCGATCTCGACTGTTACACACCGGGTTCCGCCGCGGCCGCCCGCGCGGAGCTCGGCCTCGACCCCGACGAGATGATCGTGACGTTCGTCGGGCGCATCCAACCGCTGAAGGCCCCCGACCTCCTCGTCGCCGCGGTCGCGCCGCTCATCGGTGAGTCCGCCGCGACCGGGCGGAGGCTGCGGGTGCTCATCGTCGGCGGGCCGTCGGGGTCGGGGCTGCAACGGCCCACCGCGCTGATGGATCAGGTCGCCGAACTCGGGATCGCCGATTCGGTCACCTTCCTGCCGCCCCAGCCGGCGAACCGTCTGGTGCAGGTCTACCGGGCGTCGGATGTGGTTGCCGTGCCCAGTCATTCGGAGAGTTTCGGACTGGTCGCGATCGAGGCGCAGGCCTGCGGGACGCCCGTCATCGCCGCGAATGTGGGTGGCCTCGGGGTGGCGGTCGACGACGGTCGGACCGGTGTGCTGGTCAACGGGCATCGGGTCGGGGACTGGACGAATGCGCTGGAAAAGCTTCTCGCGCAACCCGATCGACTCGTCGAGCTCGGACACAACGCCCGCGCCCACGCCGAGCAGTTCTCCTGGGAACACACGGTCGATCAGCTGCTCGAGAGTTACGGCCGGGCGATGTGGTCGTTCGCCGCGCACCAGCGCCCGGCGTCGCCCGAGGTGTCCGCGACGGCCGCGGCCTCGGCTCGTCTCCGACGCCGCTGGCGTCGTCGGCGCAACCGGGTCACCGTCTGACGCTGTACCGAAGTCGCCCGCTGCGCAAGGGGTTTCCGATTCCACCGACGAGAGGATGCCGTGAGTCGCAACGAGGTCGTCGACCTGCTGGAGAAAACGCTGGGCGAGAACGAGATCGCCTTCGCACGCAAGAGCGGCGGCGGGGCCGACGTCGATCACGTGGTCGTCGAGCTGCCCGGCGAACGCAAACTCAAGACCACCGTGCTGCTGACGGCGAGCGAGCACGGCGTCCGGGTGGAGGCCTTCGTGTGCCGCCGGCCCGACGAGAACCACGCCGGCGTGTACAAGTACCTGCTGAAGCGCAACCGCCGGCTGTACGGCGTCGCCTACACCATCGACAACACCGGTGACATCTACCTCGTGGGCCGGATCTCCGTCGACGGGTTGAGTTCCGGCGAGGTCGACCGGATCCTGGGGCAGGTCCTCGAGGCCGCGGACGGGGATTTCAACACCCTGCTCGAACTCGGGTTCCTGACCTCGATCCAGCGCGAGTGGGCGTGGCGGGTGTCGCGCGGCGAGTCGCTGCGCAACCTGCTCGCGTTCGAGCACCTCATCGACAAGGAATCCCTGCCGGAGGCGGGGGAGCCGCTCGAAGGCCGCTATGTACCGGGCGAGTCGGTCGTCGACGGCGCGCAGAGCACCACCGGGGATCCGTCGATCGCCGAATCGGACGAATCGTAGACTCTCTCGAGAGAGGTCCACGTCACATCGTGTCAACATGCGTTGTACGATGCTGTCGAGAAATTCCCCAATGGAGGTGTCATGAGCTTCACGAGTCCGTTCCCCGACGTCGAGATCCCGGACGTGAGTGTGTTCGAGTTCCTGTTCGGCGCGGTGGCCGAGGAGGACCTCGCCCGTACCGCGCTGGTGGACCCGAAGTCGGGGGCGACGACCACCTATGCGCAGCTGATCTCGCAGATCGAGGCGGCGGCGGGCGCGTTGGCGTCGCGGGGGATCGGCGTCGGCGACGTGGTGGGCATCCTGTCGCCCAACATCCCGGCGTTCGCGACGGTGTTCCACGGGATTCTGCGGGCCGGCGGCACCGCGACGACGATCAACGCACTCTTCACCGGACCCGAGATCGCCAAGCAGCTGCGGGATTCCGGCGCCAAGATGCTGGTGACGATCTCGCCGATGCTGGAGCAGGCCAAGGCCGCCGCCGATGAGGTCGGGCTGGCGGATGCCGACCTGATCGTCCTCGACGGCGAGGGCCAGGACGCCTCCGGACACCCGAACGCGGCGGACCTCCTGGGCGCCGGACTGGCCGCACCGGAGGTGTCGTTCGATCCGGCCACGCACGTCGCGGTCCTGCCGTATTCATCGGGCACGACCGGGAATCCGAAGGGTGTCGCGCTCTCGCATCGCAATCTGGTCGCCAATGTCGCGCAGATCCGACCGTTGCAGGGCATGGGCGCCGACGATGTGGTGATCGCGGTGCTGCCGTTCTTCCACATCTACGGCATGACGGTGCTGCTGAACGCGGCGCTGTACAACCGGGCGTCGCTGGTCGTGATGCCGCGGTTCGACCTCGTCGAGTTCCTCGAGAACATCCAGAACCACAAGGTCACCATGGCCTACATCGCGCCGCCGGTGGCCGTGGCGCTGGCCAAGCACCCGATCATCGACAACTACGACCTGTCCTCGCTGCACACGATTATGTCGGGCGCGGCGCCGCTGGACGACGAGCTGGGCCAGGCCGTCGCCAAACGTCTCGACCTGCACATGCTGCAGGGCTACGGCATGAGTGAGTTGTCGCCGGTGAGTCACATCATCCCGGCCGACACCCCCGGCCTGCTGGGTCAGCAGGACCCCCCGCTGTCCTCGACCGGGTGGGCGGTGCCGAACTCCGAGAACAAGATCGTCGACCCCGCATCGGGTGCCGAGATCGAGCTGCCGAGCGAGGGACTGTCGGAGCCGGGCGAGCTGTGGGTCAAGGGGCCGAACGTGATGCTGGGCTACCTCAACAACGAGCAGGCGACCGCCGACACCATCGACGCCGACGGCTACCTGCACACCGGCGACATGGCGCAGGTCGACCCGACCGGCTGCGTCTACATCGTCGACCGGCTCAAGGAGCTCATCAAGTACAAGGGCTACCAGGTGCCGCCCGCCGAGCTGGAGGCGCTGCTGCTCACCAACGACAAGATCGCCGACGCCGCGGTCATCGGCGTGATCGAGGCGGAGTCGGGCGAGGAGATCCCCAAGGCCTTCGTGGTGCGCCAGCCCGATGCGGAGATCACCGCCGACGAGGTCATCGAGTTCGTGGCGTCGAAGGTGGCCCCGCACAAGAAGGTCCGGGCGGTCGAGTTCATCGAGACGATCCCCAAGTCGGCCTCGGGCAAGATCCTGCGCAAGGACCTCCGCAAGTAGTCTCTGCTTCTGACATCGAGTATGACGTTGTGCCCGGTTGCCGGGCACAACGTCATACTCGTCGGTGCGTCAGGGGATCTCGTGGGGAGGGATGTCGTCGTAGGAGGCCGCTTCGGCGCCGGTTCGCTTCTGATGCCAGTAGGTGAACGCCCACAGCACGACGCCGAGCAGGAGTAGCCAGGCCGCGATCACGTACTGCTGGTTGTCGGCGCGGGCAAACGGGAGGGTGAGCGCCCCGGAGGTCACGGCGCCGAGCACCGCAACCGGCGTATAGGTGCGGAAGTGGTTGTGTCCCACGTGATCCTTGCGCAGCACCAGGACGGAGACGTTGACGACGGTGAACACCGCGAGCAGCAGCAGCGCGGTGGTGCCGCCGAGCAGTCCGACGATGGAACCCTTCGGGTCGGCGCTGACGTAGACCAGTAGGCACAGCGCGATGACGGTGGTGAACACAATCGCGGCGAACGGGGTACGGCGTCCGGGATGGACGTAGGCCAGGAACTTGGGCAGGACACCCTGCTTGGCCATGCCGTACAGCAGCCGGCTGGCCATCATCATGTTGATCAGGGCCGTGTTGGCCACCGCGAACATCGAGATCCACGGCAACAGCTCGGTCATCGGGAAGTCCGGGGCGGCGGTCTGCACGACGTCGACGAGCGGGGTCTCGCTCTCGGCGAGCACACCCACGGGCACGATCGCGACCGCGAGGATCGCGATGAGCACGTACACCACCGCGGTGATCCCCAGACCACTGAGCATGACCTTGGGGAAGATCCTGGTCGGTTCCTTGCACTCCTCGGCCATGTTGACCGAATCCTCGAATCCGACCAGTGCGAAGAACGCCAGCGCCGTCGCCGCCGACACCGCGATGAGGATGTTCCTCTCCTCCGGCGATTCGAAAACCACCACCGCATCCCAGTGATCGGCGTTGCCACCGAACACGAAGAACAGGGCGATGAAGATGACCAGCAGGAGACCCGTCAGCTCGACAAGGGTCAGGACCACGTTGGTGCCCACACCTTCGGCGACGCCGCGGAAGTTGATGAACATGACCAGCAGCAGGAAGCCGATCGCGATGAACAGCAGAGCGGGGTGCGTCGCATCCGGGGACTCGCCGCCGTTGATGCCGGTCAGCATGTTCACCGCGAACGCGCGGGACGCGGTGGTCGCCGAGGTGATACCCGAACACATCACGGTGAACAGCACGATGAAGGTGATGAAGTGGACGCCGAAAGCCTTGTGCACGTACAGGGCAGCGCCGGCGGCCTGGGGATATTTGGTCACCAGCTCCAGGTAGGAGAACGCCGTCAGCGTCGCCACCGCGAACGCGATGAGGAACGGCAGCCACGCCGCGCCCCCGACCTCGCCGGCGACCTGGCCGGTGAGTGCGTAGACGCCGGTGCCCAGGATGTCGCCGATGATAAACAGCAACAACAGCTTCCAGCCCAACACGCGTTTGAGCTCGGGCTGCTTCTCCGCATTCTGGCCGGTCGCGCCGGCGTCTGTACTGGCTGTCATGCGCTAACGCTAGACCCGCCCATGGCCGTTCGCGCGGCGAATCGACCGGTTCATTACCATTTCGTCGTCACCAGGTGCGCGCCGGGGTCCGGCCGGGGGTTCAGGCGCCGGTGAGGAGAGGGTGCGCACCGACTGTGGAAAACTATCGGCCATGAGCAACGGCACCCTGATCCTGATGCGGCACGGCGAGAGCGAATGGAATGCGTCCAACCAGTTCACCGGTTGGGTCGATGTGGCGCTCACCGACAAGGGCAGGGCCGAGGCCGAACGCGGGGGCGAGCTCCTCGTCGAGCACGACCTGCTGCCTGACGTCGTCTACACGTCGCTGCTGCGCCGCGCGATCACGACCGCGCACATCGCCCTCGACCGGGCCGACCGGCTCTGGATCCCGGTGATCCGCGACTGGCGACTCAACGAACGTCACTACGGCGCGCTGCAGGGCCTGAACAAGGCCGAGACCAAGGAGAAGTTCGGCGACGAGCAGTTCATGCTGTGGCGCCGCAGTTACGACACCCCGCCGCCGGCGATCGAACCCGATGCCGAATACAGCCAGGTGGGCGACGCGCGGTACGCCGATCTCCCCGAGGTGCCGCTGACCGAGTGCCTCAAGGACGTCGTCGAGCGGTTCATCCCGTACTACCTCGAGACGATCGTCGCCGACGTCCGGGCGGGGAAGAACGTGCTGCTCGCGGCACACGGCAACTCGCTGCGCGCGCTCGTCAAGCACCTCGACGGCATCTCCGACGACGACATCGCCGGACTGAACATCCCCACCGGCAACCCGCTTCGTTACGACCTCGACGACGACCTGAAGCCGCTCAACCCGGGTGGTACCTACCTCGACCCCGAGGCGGCCGCCGCGGGTGCCGCCGCGGTGGCGGCCCAAGGGCAGAAGTAGTCGTCGGGGTCCGTTCGGACATCCAGACGTGACACGTTTCGCCATGGCGTCGACGGTGTGGCGCGCGCTACATTAGACGGCATGGCGGACATGGGCACCCTGCGAATCGAGCACTCACCTGCCCAGGAGCGGTACGAGGCGATCCTCGTCGCCGATTCCCAGGGCGACGACGAGATCGTCGGTTATCTCGACTACGTCTCCGAGCCCTACCAGGTGGTCATCACGCACACCGTGATCCGCGAGCAGTTCAGTGGTCACGGGTACGCGGGCCAATTGGTCCAGGCGGTCCTCGAGGACATCCGGCGCGGCGGCAAGCAGGTCGTGCCGGTCTGCTCCTACGTGCAGCGCTTCATCGAACGTCACCCCGAGTTCGCGGACATGGCGGTTCCGGTTCCGCAATGACCGGTCCGGACACGGCCGCCCCGGTACCGGGGAAGCGCGCCGCCGCGTCGGCAGGGACTCCGGCCAACTCCGCGTGAACAACTGTCGAACACCTTCGTCAGATGTGCGTTCGGTGTTGGTCGAGCCGTAAGCTGCCCCTGTGACCGCCGCAATCTTCGCCGCGACGATCGCGTTCGTACTCGCGCTCTGCCTCGGTGTCGTGATCGGTCGACGCACCCGGGACCGGGACCGGTCCCGAGGGTTCGCGTTCCTCGATCGCATCCCGCGTCGTTCCGCATCCACCGCCGCCGAATTCGTTCCCGAGGCGACCCTCGGTCCCCGTGAGGTGCCGGCCTCGGCCGAGGTCCGTGACTCCGACGTGCAGGCGACCACCGACGACGGCCGCATGACCAAGGCCGGTCTGTTGAGCATGGTCGTGCGTAACACCGAGACCGCCATCGCCGTGGTCGACGAGTTCCGCGACGTCGTGCTGTACAACCAGCGGGCCGTCGAACTCGGGCTCGTACGCGAGATGCTGCTGGCCGACCCGGTGTGGGAGGCCGTGAAGGAAGTGCTCGACACCGGCGTCGAACGGCGCTTCGAGTTCAGCCCGCCGATGTCGAGTCTCGGTTTCGTCTCTACCGGCCGGACGCCCCGGCCCAGTGTCGAGCACGTGCGCTGTCACGCGCGGATCGTCGCGCAGGGCGAGGAACGCTATGTTGTCGCGTACGGACTCGACGACACCGAACACAAACGCGTGGAGGCCACCCGGCGCGACTTCGTCGCCAACGTCTCGCACGAACTCAAGACCCCCGTCGGCGCGATCGGGCTGCTCGCCGAGGCGTTGCTCGAGTCGGCCGACGACACCGATTCGGTGCAGCACTTCGGTCGCCGCGTCGTCGGCGAGACCAAGCGCATGGGCAACATGGTGAGCGAGTTGCTGGCGTTGTCCCGACTCCAGGACGGCGTCACACCGGAGTTCACCTGCATCGACGTAGACTCGCTCATCGACGACGCGCTGACCGCGGCGACGCTCGCCGCCGAGGCGGCGGCCATCGAACTGCGCGCCGACGGTCCGATCGGCGTCATCATCCGCGGCGACCGTCCGCTGCTGCTCACCGCACTGAACAACCTCATCTCGAACGCCATCTCGTACTCGGCGTCGGACACCGTGGTCTCGATCAGCCGCCGCGTGATCAAGATCGACGGGCGGCCGATGGTCGCCATCGCGGTGACCGACCGGGGGATCGGGATCGAGCCGGAGGATCAGCAGCGGGTCTTCGAGCGGTTCTTCCGGGTCGACAAGGCCCGGTCCCGGATGACCGGCGGCACCGGACTCGGACTGGCCATCGTCAAGCACGTGGCCGCCAATCACGGCGGGACCATCAACCTGTGGAGCAAACCCGGCACCGGCTCGACCTTCACGCTGTGCATCCCGGAGGACCTGTCCGACGCCGGCTGGCCGCCGGCCGCCCAGCAGGCGCTGTCGGATCCCGATGCGCCGCCCCGCGCACTTCCCTCCGCGGAGGGTGACGACCCATCTGCCCGACCCACCGAAGGAAACAAGAGTTGACCCACGTTCTGATCGTCGAGGACGAGGAATCGCTGGCGGATCCGCTGGCCTTCCTGCTGCGCAAAGAGGGCTTCGAGGCCAGCGTCATCACCGATGGCGCCCAGGCGTTGCCGACCTTCGATCGCGTCAGCCCCGACATCGTCCTCCTCGACCTCATGCTGCCCGGGATGTCCGGAACCGAGATCTGCAAGGCCCTGCGCACCCGGTCGAACGTCCCGGTGATCATGGTGACCGCGCGCGACAGTGAGATCGACAAGGTCGTCGGCCTCGAACTCGGCGCGGACGACTATGTGACGAAGCCGTATTCGGCGCGCGAGCTGATCGCCCGCATCCGCGCGGTGCTGCGACGCGGCGGGGAGGTGCCCGACGACGGTCTGGAGATCGGGATCCTGGAGGCCGGGCCGGTCCGGATGGACGTCGAGCGACACACCGTGTCGGTCAACGGAACGTCGATCACCCTGCCGCTCAAGGAGTTCGACCTCCTCGAGTATCTGTTGCGCAACTCCGGCCGCGTCCTGACCCGGGGTCAGCTCATCGACCGGGTGTGGGGCGTCGACTACGTCGGCGACACCAAGACACTCGACGTACACGTCAAGCGCCTGCGCTCGAAGATCGAGCCCGACCCGGCGAATCCGAAGCACCTCATCACCGTCCGCGGCCTCGGGTACAAGCTCGAGGCGTGAGCCGGCCGGGCCGCGGCGCCCCGGGGGGCTACTCCGGGGGCTGCAGCTCGTATTTGACGTCGGTCTCGCGGCGCTCGGTCGCGGCCTGCGTCGCCGGGTGGATCGCGATGAGCCCCAGCCCGTTCCGGCGCCGGCAGGCCGCTGCCAGCGCCGCATAGGCGGCCTCGCCGAGCAGCGCGGTGAGCTCGGGTGCGTACGACTCCCACACCTGCTTGGCCCCGATGTGGACGTCGGGGGAACCCGAGCAGTACCACTTCAGATCGTGGCCACCCTCGCCCCAGCCACGCCGGTCGAATTCGGTGATCGTCGTCTGGAGCACCTGGGTGCCGTCGGGGCGTTCGATCCAGTCCTGCTCACGACGGATGGGCAGCTGCCAGCACACGTCGGGTTTGACCGTGAGCGGTTCGAGTCCCTTGCGCAGCGCCATCGAGTGCAGCGCGCATCCGACGCCGCCGGAGAAACCGGGTCGGTTCAGAAAGATGCACGCGCCCTTGTGGAGTCGCGTCTTCAAGGCGGGCTCGTCGTCGAGGTCGCTGTCCTCGAGGTACCCCTTCGGGCCGACCGGGTCCTTGCCGGAGCCCTTCTTGTAGAACTGCCAGTCCTCGGGCGTCAGCATCGCGACGCCGCGGGCGAGGGTCTTGCGATCGTCCTTGTCGGACAGATACGCGCCGTGACTGCAGCACCCGTCGGTCTCCCGGCCCGGGAGGATGCCCTGACATGCGGGTGTGCCGAACACACACGTCCAGTGCGAGAGCAGCCAGGTGAGATCGGCCCGGATGACGTGCTCGGGGTCGGCGGGATCGGCGAATTCGTACCATTCGCGCGGAAAGTCGAGTTCAACCTCCGGCGCGGGATCGATGCGAGGCGCGGACGGCGAAATGGCGGTCACCTTTACACGGTAGCCGGGATCGGGCGGTGCAGGCGGCTGCACTACCGTTGACCCGTGCGCTTAGGAGTCCTCGACGTGGGCAGCAACACAGTCCACCTCCTGGTGGTCGACGCCCATCGTGGCGGTCACCCCACCCCGATGAGTTCGACCAAGGCCGTCCTGCGCCTGGCCGAACAGATCGACGCCGACGGCCGGATGAGTGATCGCGCCGTCGCCAAGCTCATCGAGTCGATCGACGAGTTCACCCACATCGCCCGGACGTCCGGTTGTGAGCAGATGATGGCGTTCGCGACGTCGGCCGTGCGCGATGCGACGAACTCCGACGACCTGCTCGACGAGATCGAGCAGCGGACCGGGGTGCGCGTGCTCGTCCTGTCGGGGCGCGACGAGGCCAGGTTGACGTCGCTGGCGGTGCGCCGCTGGCGTGGCTGGAGCGCCGGCCGCATCCTCGCTCTCGACATCGGCGGCGGCTCCCTGGAGATGTCCAACGGCGTCGACGAGGAACCCGACGTCGCGCTGTCGCTGCCGCTGGGGGCCGGACGTCTCACCCGCGAGTGGCTGCCCGACGATCCGCCGGACCGGCGGCGGGTCGGCGTGCTGCGCGACTGGCTCGACGCCGAGCTCCGCGCACCCGCGTCCCAGCTGCTCGCACCCGGTGCGCCGGATCTGTGCGTCGGCACGTCGAAGACCTTCCGGAGCCTGGCCCGACTGACCGGCGCGGCGCCGTCGAGCGCCGGACCGCGGGTGCGCCGCGAACTGACGACGAGCGGGCTTCGTCAGCTCATCTCCTTCATCTCCCGCATGACCAAGGCCGATCGCGCCGAACTCGAGGGCGTCAGCTCGGACCGGGCGGGCCAGCTGGTCGCCGGGGCGCTGGTCGCCGAGGCGGCGATGCGCGCGTTGCAAGTCGATACACTGGAAATCTGTCCGTGGGCACTCCGGGAAGGTGTGATCCTGCGCCGACTCGACGCGGAGCAGGCCGACGCGCTGGAGCCGACACCGGTGCAGGGCGTTCGCGAGGGCGTCGGCTGACGCCCTGGTAGACCCGGACCCAAACGTTCGAGAACGAGGACGGAGAGCCACTACATGCCGAAGGATTCGGAGCCCGAATCCCGACCCATCTCGGTGTCGGAACTTCTCGCCCGCTCGCAGGGGTCCCAGGGGGACTCGCCGGCACGTACCCGTGACGGCCGCGGCCGCCGACGCGCCGGCCGGGACGGATCGTTCTCGGTGTCCGAGCTGACCGGCGAGATCCCGAAGGTCGCCGACGCGGGAGAGGGTTCCGCGGCGCCCGCGGCCCGGCCCGAGCCGGCAACCCGGCCCGAGCCGGCAACCCGGCCCGAACCCGCAACCCGGCCCGAGCCGGCTGCCCCACCAGCGAGCACCGCGCCTGCGGAGACGGCGGCCCCGGAGAAGGCAGCTCCGGAGAAGACTGCTCCAGAGAAGACGGCTCCGGAGAACGGTGCCCCGGAGCGGGACACGACCCCGCGGAACCGTCCGGCCGCGGCCGCCGCGCCGTTCCCGCGTTCGACGAACCCGGTCCCACGCCGCCCGGCCGACGATCAGCCCGTCGTCGACCGGCCGCGCGCCGACCAGCAGCACCAGGCACGGCCGGGTAACCGCACCGCCAGCGGGATGCCCGGTTACGGCCAGGGAGCCGTCCCGCCGATGTCGACGCGCGACTTCAGCTCCGAGGCGGTGGCACGTCGCCTCGGGCAGACGCCGCCGCGAGATTCCGCTCCCGTCGACCAGGAGTCGGCGAACGCCGTCACCGGCATCATCCCGGTGGTGGGTGAGAACGGGTCGGATCTGTCGGTCGTCGACTCCGACGACGTGGTCACCTACGACCTGACCGAGGTCGATGCGGGAACCGACGGCCCCCGCGAGCGCGGCGACGGCGGGTTCTCCGACGTCATGGACTTCGACGCCTATCGCAACTTCGCCGACGTGGAGAGTGGGAACGACGGGCCGGGGGGCAAGGGCCGGTCCGGGGGCCCGGCCCGCAAGATCGGGGCGTCGAAGAAGACGGGGCCGTCGGGTGTCGTCGGGTTCGCGCGAAAGCTCTTCGGCGGCAAGAACCGGGACCGGAACGACCCCGATCGCCACACCGACGACCACCCGGACGCACACACCGACGGCGACGAGTCGACGCACGACTGGGCAGCCACCGCGGCCGCCGCCGCGACCGCGGGTGGGACGACGGCGGCGATCGCCGCGGCGCACCCCGAGACCCATGACGCCGACGGTCGGTGGACCGGCTCGGACGAGACCGAGAGTCTCCAGACCGCAGGCCGCCCCACCGACGACCACCCGACCGAGGCCATCGAACCGATCGAGTCCACTTCCGAGGGCGACGAGGACCGGGTCGACCTGGTGGAGGAGCGCGAGCCGGAGGGTCCCGCCGAGCCCGAGGGCCCGGCAGAGTTCGATGCCCTGAACGACACCACGGACATCGACGAGACCTCCGATGACGACGCCGATCCCGACTCGGCAGCCGCCACGGCGGAGCACGCCGGCCAGGACGTCGTGCATTCGGCCGCGGACGCGGAGTCCGCCGAGCGGACCGGCACCGTCGACACACCGGCACCGGACGGTCGGGCGACCGACGACGCCGAGGAGTCGCCGGTGAAGGCCTGGCTGGTGTTGTTCGGACAGGCGATCGTCGGCCTCGCGGTCGGCGTCGGCCTGTTCTGGGGTTTCACCGAACTGTGGCGATGGAATCCGTACTTCGCGCTGGTGCTCGCGGTCCTGGTGATCTTCGGCATCGTGACGCTGTCGCATGTGGTCCGGCGCACCAAGGACCTGCCGACGACGCTGCTCGCGCTCGGCGTGGGTCTGCTGGTCACCATCGGGCCGCTGGTGTTGTTGGCCGCGTGAGCCGGTGTGAACCGATGAACCCGTCGGGAGCGGAGCGAAGCGGGCGGACCGGATGAGACCTGACCTCCCGCGTCCGTCCGCCGAGATCCCGATCGGTCTGTCGACGGCGTCGGTCTATCCCCAGAACACCGAGGCGGCCTTCGCCTACGCCGCCGAACTGGGCTTCGACGGCGTCGAGTTGATGGTGTGGGGTGACGCTCTGAGCCAGGACATCCGGCGGGTCGAGTACCTGTCGGACCATTATCAGGTTCCGGTGCTGTCGATCCACGCCCCGTGTCTGCTCATCACCCAGCGGGTGTGGGGACGCGACCCGGTCGTGAAGCTGGCCCGTGCGGTGGAGGCGGCCGAGGATCTCGGTGCGTCGACCGTCGTCGTGCATCCACCGTTCCGGTGGCAGCGTGGCTACGTCGCCGCCTTCGACGATCTCGTCGACGAACTCGAGGCGGACAGCGGGGTCGCGGTCGCCGTGGAGAACATGTTTCCCATGCGGGCCGACCGGCTGTTCGGCGCAGGGGAGCCCTCGGTCCGGCGACTCAGCAAGCGCGGCGGTGGTCCCGGTCTGGCGGCATCGGCGTTCGGCAAGTCGATCGATCCGACCGATGACGGCTACGCGCACTACACGCTCGATCTCTCGCACACCGCGACCGCCGGCGTCGACGCCCTCGCTCTTCTCGACCGGATGGGCTCGCGCCTCAACCACCTGCATCTCGCCGACGGCAATGGTGCCGCCACCGACGAGCACCTGATCCCCGGCGACGGGGCGCAGCCCTGCGCCGAGGTGTGCCGGCGCATCGCGGCGAGCGACTTCGCCGGGGCGGTTGTGCTCGAGGTCACCACGGGGAGCGCGCGCACCAAACCCGAGCGCAGCGCGCTGCTGGCCCGTTCGCTAGATTTTGCGCGGCGGCATCTCAAACGGGAGCTGCACCCCGGGCCCACCGGCCAGTTGAGCAGCTGATTCGTCGGGGGACGGGTCTCCTCGACGAAGGCGGGACGATGACCAGCAAGATCACCCAGGTGCAGGAGCTGACCGAGGTCGACCGTGGCGGTCCGGACTCGATCACCCTGCGGGCGCACATCGACGAGACGTTCACGATCGGCCCCAAGGTGCACGGCGGCACGCTGCAGATGGTGGTCGCGAAGGCGGCCCGGACCGCGCTGACCGCGCTCACGCCGGACGGCGACCGGCTCGCCGAGTCGGCGGCCGCGATGATCCCGGTGGCGATCTCCAGCGACTACCTCACCGCTCCCGATGCCGCGGACGTCGACCTGGTGATCAGTGTGCGCAAGCGCGGGCGCACCGTCACGGTCCTGTCGGTCGACGCCGTGCAACTCGGTCGGACTGTGGTGTCCTCGTCGGTGACGATGGCCCGTCCCGACAGCGGCCGGCCGCACCACTCCGGCCCCACGGTCCTCGACTCCGTGCCCGTGGAACCGTCGTCGACCGGCATCCCGCTCGACGGTTCGCCCATCGCCGAGGTCAACCACCTCGGCGCCGCCATCGACCTGGTCCTCGACTCGGAGACGTTCCCCGTCGTCCGCGGCGAGACCGGCGAGCCGCTCGTCCGCGGGTGGATCCGGCCGAAGGGCGTCGAACCCGACGAGTACTTCACGGTCCTGGTCGGTGACATCTCGCCCCCGGTCGTCATGAACCTGGCGCTGTTCGGGTGGGCGCCCACGGTGCAGCTGACCACCTACGTCCGGCGCCATCCCGCACCCGGCTGGCTGCGTTTCGCCGCGACGAGTTCCGAGGTCGGCCCCGGGATGTTCGAGGAGGACCACCTCGTGGTGGACTCGATCGGGACCGTCGTCGCACAGTCCCGTCAGCTCGCCCTCATCCCCGCAGGAAGGTAGACATCCGTGTCCGAACGCATCGCCATCATCGGCGGAGGCAAGATCGGTGAGGCACTGCTCGCCGGTCTGATCGGTGCAGGCACCCCCACCAAGGACCTCGTCGTCGCCGAGCGGGTGGAGAGCCGCGCCGCCGAGATCGCCGAGGAGTACGGCGTGCTGGTCACCGACGTCAAGAGCGCGGCCGAGTCGGCGCAGTATGTGTTCCTGGCGATCAAGCCCGACGACGTCGACTCGATCCTGCGCATCCTCGCCTCGGCGGAGGACAACGCGGAATCCGAGCGAGTGACCGTGACCCTGGTGGCCGGCCTGCCCCTGTCGCGCTACGAGAGCGCGCTGCAGGCCGGGTCGCCCATCATCCGGGTCATGCCCAACACCCCGATGCTCGTCAACGAGGCGATGTCGGCGGTCTCGGCCGGCCGGTACGTCGGCGACGAACAGCTGCAGGCGGTGGTCAAGATCCTGCAGACGGTCGGCCGGGTGACGGTTGTGCCGGAGAAGCAGATGGACGCGGTCACCGCGGTGTCCGGTTCCGGTCCGGCCTACGTCTTCCTGCTCGCCGAGGCGATGATCGACGCCGGCGTCGGCCTGGGGCTCACCCGTGCCCAGGCCTCGGAGATGGCGGTGCAGACCATTCGCGGCGCGGGCATCCTGCTGAGCGACTCGGGGCTGTCCGCGGTCGACCTGCGTGCGGCCGTCACCTCGCCCGGCGGCACCACCGCCGAGGCGATCCGGGAGTTCGAGGCCAACGGTCTGCGGCACGCGGTCTACCAGGCGACTCGTGCCTGCGCGGCCGCCAGCGCCCGCGGCGGACGTCGAGTGGAAGTCGAGGGTTTGGCGCAGGGACACGCCGTCACGGACACCCCATGAATTGTGGTCGAACGGCCGACAAACCCCAGCATGTTGGGGTCGAGTCACAGGAATCTCAGAAATACCGGTCTCTCACGTCGCTTTTTTCACATCTGCCACGCTAAGCTTCTTTAAGCACGTGCGTGTCTGATGTCCGCAGGAGGGGAAGCCTGCGGCCGCGACGCGTGCACCGGAGGTATGAGTGATTCATGGCACCTGCAGACACTCCTGGTGACAGGACAGGCGCAGTGAGCAACGCGGCTTCGGCGTCGCAGTTCCTCACCGTCGCCGAGGTTGCATCGTTGATGCGCGTTTCGAAGATGACCGTCTACCGTCTCGTCCACAACGGCGAACTGCCCGCGGTTCGGGTCGGACGCTCGTTCCGTGTGCACGCGAAAGCGGTCCACGACTACCTGGAGACGTCGTACTTCGACGCCGGCTGATCCGGCTTTCGCACCACGCCTGAACAGCAGTTTCTTCGAAAGGTCTCCGTGACCGGCCCACGCCGGTCACGGGGCCTTTTGCGTGTGGGCGTCCTCGGCCGCCGCTCGTCGGCCATCGCGATTTCCCGATCCGGCGTGCCGCCCGGTAGGCTCGGTGGTCGCGTACCTGGATGCGCCGGTGAGCCCTACGTGACGCACCGCCGCTCGTCGCTTCGCTCCCGGCGCCGTACCCGGCTGAAGTGCTGACCAGGGCCGAACAAGTACATCAGTGTCAATCGTGAGGAAGCGCCCCGATGGGTTCAGTGATCAAGAAGCGCCGCAAGCGCATGTCGAAGAAGAAGCACCGCAAGTTGCTGCGTCGGACCCGGGTGCAGCGTCGCAAACTCGGTAAATAGGCTTTTCTTCGGCATCAGGACCCGCTACGGCGGGTCCTTTTGTCGTTCCGGGATTCCTCGGTGCGCCGGAACGCCCGACTGGCGATAGCCTCGGGGCATGGCCGAATCCACCTCCGCACCGCCCAGGGTGGTCCTGGTCACCGGGGCGTCGACCTTCCTCGGCGGCTACCTGGTGGCCCGTCTCGCGGCCAATCCGGACATCGAGAAGGTGCTCGCCGTGGACTCGCGGGTGCCGCGCAAGGATCTCCTCCGCCGGATGGGGCGAGCGGAGTTCCTCCGGGTGGACATCCGGCGTCCCGCCATCGCGAAGGCGCTCGCCGCCTATGACGTGGACACGGTCGTCCACGCCGCGACGTCGATCGCCGACACCGCCCCGCACTCCGCTGCGATCAAGGAGTTCAACCTCGTCGGTGCGATGCAGGTCTGCGCGGCCTGCCAGCGCACACCATCGGTGAAGCGCCTCGTGCTGCGTTCCACCGCCATGGTGTACGGCGCGGGCAGCCGCGACCCGTCGCACTTCGCCGAGGAGACGCGCGCTCCCCGGGAGCCGAAGCGGGGATACGGTCGAGATCTACTCGACGTCGAGGGTTACGTCCGCGGCCTCGGTCGGCGGCGTCAGGACATCGACATCACCATCGTCCGCCCGCAGGCCATGTTGGGTCCGCGCATCACCACCCGGATGAGTTCGTACCTCTCCCTGCCGGTCGTGCCGACGGTGATCGGATTCCAGCCGCGCCTGCAGTTCCTGCACGAGGAGGATGCGCTTGCGGCGATGGAGCACGTCACCCTCGCCGGGAAGGTCGGCACCTACAACATCTCGGGCGAGGGCGTGGTGACGCTCACGCAGGCGATCCGACGCGTCGGGCACATCGAACTGCCTGTTCCGAGCAGTCTGCTGGCGCCGATCGCGGGGGTGTTCCAGGACCTGCGGTCGGCGAAGCTGCGGTCGTCGCAGACGGAGTTCCTCACCTACGGTCGGGTGCTCGACACGACCCGCATGCGGACCGAACTCGGCTTCGTCCCGCGGTACACGACGCTGGAGACGTTGGACGACTTCATCGAACGCAGCGGGGTGACGCCGGTGATCGGGTCCGATTCGTGGAGATCGTTCGAGCGACGGGTCGTGTCGGCCGCCCACCAGTTGCAGTGAAATTCAGGGTCATGATGGCGGTGAAGTCGCCGTGAGCATGCGCAACGTGGGTGCAACCTCTAGACTTGGACGCCAGACCCACATCGCGCCCAGCGCTCCTACGCCGCGACTCGTTCGCCCCGGCGGTCCGAGTGCCGGCAGCAACCCGAGCCCTGACCCGGCCCGGATTTCGAACCCAGGACTCAGCTAGGGGTGAGCACTTTGGCAGGTGGCGGAGCGACAGATGCACGTACCGCGAAAGTCATTCAGCTCTACACATCGCCGACGGGTCCCGATGCCCGGGGTGTCCGGGAGTCGGGTCGCCGACGCCATCCGAGTCAGCAGGTCGGTCGTGAACGATCGAAAAGCGCAGCGGCGCAACGGGGATCGTCGACGCTCGGACACCCCAACACCGATGGGTTCGGCCGCGCGCCCGCGCAGGTGACCCCGATCAGCGACGAGATCACCCTTCCCGACGAGGTGCTGGGCGTCGAACATCGCGGTCCGTCGAAATCGAGTCCGCTGTTCAGCCTGGGCGGTCTGCGCGGCGCGGTCGCCGACACCCTCACCTCGACCGCCGGGTTCATCCGGGAACGGATGGCGGGGGAGTACGAGGTCGACGAGTTCGGATTCGATCCCCACTTCACCGAGTCGGTGTGGTTCCCGGCGATCCGGCAGGTCTACGAGAAGTGGTTCCGCGTCGAGGTTACCGGTGTGGAGAACCTGCCGCGCGAGGGTGGGGCGCTCCTGGTCGCCAACCACGCGGGCACGATCCCGGTCGACGCCGTGATCACCTCGCTGGCCGTGCGCGACAACCACCCGGAGGGCCGGTACCTGCGGGTCCTGGCCGCCGACATGGCCTTCGACACGCCGGGCGTCAGTGAGGTCGCGCGGCGGATCGGTGCGACGCTGGCGTGCAACTCCGACGCCGACCGTCTGCTGCGCGCGGGTGAGCTGACCGCGGTCTGGCCCGAGGGGTACAAGGGCATCGGCAAGCTGTACAAGGACCGCTACAAGCTCCAGCGGTTCGGCCGCGGCGGGTTCGTGACGACCGCGCTGCGCAACGCCGCGCCGATCATCCCGGTGTCGATCGTCGGCTCCGAGGAGATCTACCCGATGCTCGCCGACCTCAAGCCGCTCGCCAAGATCCTCGGCCTGCCGTACTTCCCGGTGACCCCGCTGTTCCCGTGGCTCGGGCCGCTGGGCATGGTGCCGTTGCCGTCGAAGTGGCACATCCACTTCGGCCGGCCCATCGAGACCGGCTCCTACGACGAGGCGTCCGCCGACGACCCGATGGTGGTCTTCGATCTCACCGACCACGTGCGCGAAGAGATCCAGCAGACCCTCTTCCGGATGCTGAGCCGGCGCGGAAGCGTCTACTTCGGCTGAGCTCGGTGTCGCGCGGGGGCGTGGCGCGCGTTCGACGCCCGTTCCGGTCCGTCAGCTGATACTCATGGAGCATGCGTGCAGTCGTGTGCCGGCAGGGCGAGCTGACGGTCGAGGAGATCCCCACCCCGGAGCCCGGCAAGGGTCAGGTACTGCTCCGCGTTCTCCGCGCGGGCATCTGTGGTTCGGACCTGCACGCCCGGGTCCATGCCGATGCCACGGCGCAGGTGTCCGCCGAGGTCGGCTACGACGCATTCATGCGATCCGGGCAGTCGGTGGTCATGGGACACGAGTTCGCCGGCGAGGTGGTCTCCTACGGGCCCGGTTGCCGTAAACGCTGGTCTCCCGGGACCCCGGTGGTGTCGGTCCCGATGATCCGGCACGGCGCCGACGCCCACCTGACCGGACTGTCGGAGTCCGCGCCGGGCGGGTACGCCCAGTTCGTCCTGGTGTCGGAGGACATGACCTTCGAGATCCCGGAGAACCTGCCCGCCGAGCATGCTGCGCTGACCGAGCCGATGGCCGTCGCCCATCACGCGGTCCGACGCGGGGAGGTGGGACGCCGGGATGTCGCGGTCGTCGTGGGTTGCGGCCCGATCGGGCTGGCCGTCATCACGATGCTGAAGGCCGACGGAGTTCGCACGGTCATCGCGAGCGACCCGTCACCCGGCCGCCGGGTGCTGGCTCATCGCGTGGGGGCCGACATCGTCGTCGACCCGACGGTGTCGTCGCCGTTCGAGCGGTGTGCCGAGGTCGGCAAGTACATCACTCGCGCGCAGGATCTGCTGGGCGCGGCGTTCGACGCCATGCGGACGCTGCGGCGGATCCCCTTGGCGCCGTGGTCCTCGGTGTTCCGCATGGCCGACCGCCTGGGTGCCACACCGAAGGGCCCCGTCGTCTTCGAATGTGTGGGGACGCCCGGGATGATCGAGCACATCGTGACCGAGGCGCCGTTCCGGTCGCGGATCGTCGTGGTCGGGGTGTGCATGGAGCCCGACACCTTCCGCCCGGCGATGGCGCTCAACAAGGAACACGAGTTGCGGTTCGTGTTCGCCTACGACCCCGCCGAGTTCCACGACACGCTGCACATGATGGCCGACGGCAAGGTCGACGTCGCACCGCTGATCACCGCGACGGTCGGTCTCGACGGCGTGGGAGCGGCATTCGATGCCCTCGGCCGCGCCGAACACCACGCCAAGGTCCTCATCGACCCGATGAGTGAGGTGGACTCGCTGTAGGGGGAGGGTTCGTCGATCGTGCGCAGGATTCCGTCGACTGTGCGGCCCCTCCGCTGGTTGAGCCGGCCCCGAGCGGAGCGAGGCGCCGTGTCGAAACCACCTGGCGACCACCCCCACCCCCCGCTGGTTGAGCCGGCAACGAGCCGTTAGGCGAGTCGCCGTGTCGAAACCACCTGGCGACCCGCACAACTCAGCTATCGGCGAACCTCGCCGACCTCAGACCGCAACGCTCAGAGTCTATTTCGTCAACGACGATGATGCGCCGTGGAGACTCATCCGAAATTGTCGGTGGTCGGGTTTAGATTGGTCTGTAACAGAACACGCCCCGGTCACCGGGGTGACGAAACAAGCGTCGGGGGGCGTTGTGAAGGCGTGGACCGATCTACCGAGCGAGTACATCGCCGGGGTCGATCCTGCCCACACGGCCGAGACCGACATGGTCATGTTGATGGCCGGCCTCGACGCCACCCGGCGAGGCGAGTCCTACCTCGCCTGGCACCGCTATCAGACGATCGCGGTGATGACCGACCGCCTGATCACCACCAGCGCGTCCGGGTTCGTCATGGACGGTCACGCCGACTGCGCCGCCCGTATCGCCCGCCAAGCCGGGGTGTCCCGCCGCCACGCCGAAACCCTCATCGACGAGGCCCTCGCACTACGGGATCGGCTCCCCGAGGTAGCGGACACGCTGCGTGACGGGGTCCTGTCGCAGTGGCAGATCCGGTTGGTCATCTCCCGCACCGAACTGATCCCCGCCGATGACCCGATCACCCCTGCGTTGGATGCCGAGATCGCCGATACTGTGCGCCGCCGTAAGGGTGTGTGGGATCGGGCGCGGTTGCGGGACATGGTCGACCGCCTGGTCTTCCGCCACGATCCGGATGCGGTGCGGCAACGCCGCAAAGACGCGATGGATCAGCGTGGGGTGTGGACCCACGAACTGCCCGACGGCACCGCCGAACTCACCGCGGTGATGTCGGCGGAGAATGTGCGGATCTCGGCCAAAGCCGTCGCCATCCTCGCCGACTCTGCCTGTAAGCGGGATGGCCGCAACCAGGGGATACGACGATCCGATGCGATGTTCGCGCTGTTGACCCGCACCAGCTTCGACTGCCAGTGCGACGACGAACAGCCGTGCACTGCCGACATCCCCGACCCGCAGAGCGTCCTCGACGCGGTCCGCGCCGAAGTCGTGATCCATGTCGTCACCGATGCCGCGACCCTGGCCGGGGCACCCGGGGTGGGGTTCCTCGACGAGCACGGCATCATCAGCGACGAACACGTCCGTGACCTCGCCGCCCGCCCCGACGCCACCCTGGCCCCGGTCACCCCCGCCCGCACCCAACCCACCTACGCCGCCCCCAGCACCAACGACGATGACCAGCGGCGGACCGCCCAGCGCCCGGCACCAGCCGAGGACACCCGAGCCGACGACGCCACGACCGGCGCACACGGCGAAAACGAAACGGACGCAGCCGAACCCGATCGACCCGTCGAGACCACCGCGAGTGTCGCGGTGGTGTATCCGGCGACCCATCCCGGCAACGGGTACCGGCCCACCACGTCGTGTGCTGATTTCGTGCGAGTGCGGGACGGCTACTGCACCGAACCCGGCTGCACCCGTTCAGCGTTCGCGTGCGATCTCGACCACGTCACCGAGTACGACCACACCGACCCCGCCCGGGGTGGGGCGACGTCGAGTGAGAACCTCAACGCCAAATGCCGTCCCGGTCACCTGTTCAAAACCCACGGGGACTGGGTCGATGTGCAGTACCGCGACGACGACGGCCGTCTGGTCACCGAGTACGAGACCCCCGAAGGGGTCACCCTGCCCGGCGACGCCGAAACCCTCGAAGACACCTTCCCGAACCTGCGGCGTATCCGGTTCGAGCAAGCCGCCCAAGCCCCACCCACCCCACGGGTCATCGCCCCGGCCGACAACCCGGAGCGCACCACCAGCCGACTGGACGCCAAACTGGCCCGCCGGCGACAAGAACGCGCCCGCAACAAACGAGCCCGCGAAGAACTCGACCGCCTCGACCCACCGCCCTTCTGATCCGGGGAGCCAGGGCCGTCGGCGTCGAACGGTCAGCGCTGCCGCAGGAACCGCGCCGCGGCTGCGGCCCCACCGCCCGCGGCGCCGAGCACGATCGCGGTGCCGGCGCCGTACTTCGCGGCCTTTCGCGCGGTGCGGAAGTCGTACATCTCCCAGCCGCGGACCTTGGCGACGTCGCGCAGGTCGGTGTCGGGGTTGATCGCCACCGCGCGGCCGACGAGCGACAGCATCGGTACGTCGTTGTGCGAATCCGAGTACGCCGTACAGCGTTTCAGGTTGAGACCCTCGCGGATCGCGAGCGCGCGCACCGCATGGGCCTTACCGGGGCCGTGCAGGATGTCGCCGACGAGCCGCCCGGTGAAGACCCCGTCGACGCTCTCGGCGACGGTGCCCAGCGCACCGGTCAACCCCAGCCGGTCGGCGATGGTCTGCGCGAGTTCGACGGGTGTCGCGGTCACCAGCCAGACCTGCTGTCCGGCATCGAGGTGACGCTGGGCCAACGCCCGCGTACCCGGCCAGATCTTGTCGGCGATGTAGTCGTCGAAGATCTCCTCGCCGAGCTCGACGAGTTCGGAGGTCGGCTTGCCCGCGATGAACGACAACGCCTTCTCCCGGCCCTCCGCGACGTCGCGCGCATTCTCCTTGCCGGTGATCCGGAACTTCGCCTGCGTCCACGCGAAATCCATGATGTCGCCGTAGGTGAAGTACTTCCGCGCGGCGAGACCGCGAGCGAAGTGCACGATCGACGCGCCCTGGACCAGGGTGTTGTCGACGTCGAAGAAGGCGGCGGCGGTGAGGTCGCGGCGGGGTTCGCCCGGGATCTCGGCCGTCGGGCGCGAACGCAGCGAGTCGACGGCGGCCTTCGCGCTCGCCTCACCGGCCAGGGTCTGGCGGAGTTCGTGCGCGGTCTGCCGGAAGCGGCCGGTCGCGGCGGTCGCTCGCTGGGAGATCCAGGTGGTGACCCGGTTGGTCTCGTCGTCGACGAGTTCGTGGAGTTCGGCGTCCTCGTCGAAGTCGTCGGTGAACTCCACGCTCGCGGCGTGGGCCTCCCAGTCGTCGCCCGTCGGGCCGTCGCCCTGCATCGGATTCGGCGGGAGAAGTGCGGCGTCGTCGGGCGTCTCGTCGTCCTGCCGGTCTTCCGGGCCCGGGGTCTCGCCCACTGCCCACCTCCCACGCGTAGCGCCAGCACTGCTTGCCGGGTACAGCCTAGTGGTGCGCCTGGGAACCGGGCGACTGGTCTCCGGCGTTCGATCCCCACGCCCGGTGACGGACCGCACACCGTCGGCGGGGGAGGGTCACCCGGCTGATCCCGCGGGCGCTGCGCTGGGAGGATGGTCGGCATGACGGTGGAACTGTTGACCCGTGCGGGGTGCGCGGCGTGCGCGGCGGCCCGCTCCGAACTGACCCGGATCTGCGCCGACATGGGCGTGGAGTTCACCGAGGTCGACGTCGACGAGGCGGCCGAAGGGGGTCGGCCGGACGTGCGCGCCGAGTTCGGCGACCGGCTCCCGGTGGTCCTCCTCGACGGTGACGAGCACAGCTACTGGGAGGTCGACGAACCGCGTCTGCGGGACGATCTCGCGGCGCGGCGGTGATCGGCGCCCACGTTCGACGAGACGCCTAACACAGCACCGCCGATCCCGAGGGGCCGTGTGAACAGATTCACAGGGAAGTTATATCCTCCGTTGGTCGGGAAGAGTCGGGTCCCGGTGTCTGGTGACGCCGGCAGATGTGTGGGAGTGCGAGTGGGCGCGGAGAGTGCGAAGTCGGCCGACGCCGACCCTCCGGCGTCCGCCGTCCCTCCGGTCGACGACCCCGCCACCGACATCCCCGGTCCCACGGTCGCCCGGTTGGCCACCTACCTGCACGTACTGCGCTCGTTCAGTCGTCGGGGCATCCTGCTGGCGTCGAGCGGCGAGCTCGCGACGGCAGCCGGGGTCAACCCGGCCATCCTGCGCAAGGACCTCTCCTACGTCGGCGCCAACGGCGTGCGCGGCGTCGGATACGACGTGGGCAAGCTGACCGCCCGGATCTCGATGACGCTGCACACCGACAGCATCCACACCGTCGCGCTCGCGGGCGCCGGCTCGCTCGGCCGTGCGCTGCTGTCGCACGCCGGCTTCGGACGCGGCTTCCGGGTCGCCGCGATGTTCGACGCCAATCCGGCCCTGACCGGCGCGGTTCTCGAGCCGGGCGGCCCGCGGGTCGCCCCGCTGACCGACATCGCCACCGTCTGCGCACAGGTGGTCCCGTCCGTCGAGATCGCGGTGATAGCCACCGCCGACGACGACGCCCGACGCGTCTTCGACGCCTTCGTGGCCGCGGGTGTCCGGCAGGTGCTCAACGTCACGCCCGTGTCGCTTCCGGCGGAGTCGGATGTTGTCGTCAGACAAGTTGATCTAGCCTTGGAACTACAGGTGCTGGCTTTCCAGGCCTCTCGCGGGCCGCGCGACGACGTCAAGGAGCCGCGCGAGGCGAAGCCGACGCGGGGGCACCGGGGAAGTGCCGGACACCAGGGAAATGTGATGGGTGAAGAAACGGTGACAGCGTGAGTGTTCTGTTGTTCGGGGTATCGCACCGCAGTGCTCCCGTCGAGGTGCTCGAGCGGTTGGCGGTCTCCGACCACGACCGCCCCAAACTGATCGACGAACTGCTCTCCTCGCGGGCGATCTCCGAAGCCATGCTCGTGTCCACGTGCAACCGCGTGGAGATCTATGCCGTCGTCGACGCCTTCCACCCGGCACTCGAGGCCGTCGGCTCGGTCCTCGGCGACCACTCCGGCATGACCGTCAACGAGATGACCCGCCACGCCTACGTTCGTTACTCCGAGGCCGCCGTCGAGCATCTGTTCACCGTCGCGGCGGGCCTCGACTCGCTCGTCGTCGGCGAGCAGCAGATCCTCGGTCAGATCCGCAACGCCTACCTCAGCGCCGACGCCAACGACTCCGCCGGACGAGTGCTGCACGAGCTGGCGCAGCAGGCGCTGCGGGTCGGCAAGCGCGTGCACACCGAGACCGGGATCGACCGCGCGGGTGCCTCCGTGGTCTCCGTCGCGCTGCACCGTGCCAAGTCGCTGCTCACCGATCCCGCGACGGGCGCGCACCGCCTGCGCCGCGCGGTGGTCGTCGGTGCCGGCGCCATGGGCGGTCTGGCGACCGCGCAGCTGGCCCGTGAGGGCGTGACCGAGATGGTCGTCGTCAACCGGACCGTCGACAAGGCCGACCACCTCGCGGGCAACATCGCCGCCAACCACGGCATCAGCGTCCGCGGCGTCGGGCTCGACGACATGCCGGAGGCGATGGCCACGGCCGACGTCGTCGTCACGTGTACGGGCGCGATCGGCGCGGTCGTCGGCGTCGGGTCGGTGCACTCGGCGCTCGCGGCCCGTACCGGGGACGCAGCACCGCTCGTCATCTGCGACCTCGGGCTCCCGCGCAACGTCGACCCCGCCGCGGCCCGCCTGCCCGGCGTGCACATCGTCGACATCGAGGGACTGCGCGGCGACTCCGAGACCCAAGCCGCCGAGAATGACACCCTCGCCGCCCGGTCGATTGTCGCCGCCGAGCTCGCCGACTACCTCACGCACCAGCGTCAGGCCGAGGTCACCCCGACCGTCGCGGCCCTGCGCCAGCGCGCGGCCGACGTCGTCGAGGCCGAGATCCTGCGCCTCGAGACCCGCCTGCCCGACCTCGAGGGCGCACAGCGCGACGAGGTCGCCAAGACCGTCCGCCGCGTCGTCGACAAGCTGCTGCACGCACCGACCGTGCGCGTCAAGCAGCTCGCCTCGACCCCCAACGGGGATCACTACGCCGAGGCGCTGCGTGAGCTGTTCGAACTCAAACCCGGTGCAGCCGAAGCGGTTTCGGCTCCCGACCATCTCGGTGGCCTGCCTTCGGGCGACGCGGCCGGCGATCTGGGTGACCGATGAGCGAACCCTCCACCGCGCCGATCCGGATCGGTACGCGGGGCTCGCTGCTGGCCCGGACCCAGTCGCAGACCATCGCCGACGCCCTGACCGCCGCCGGACATCCCGCCGAACTGGTCATCATCAAGACCGCCGGTGACGCCTCGGCGGCCCCCGTCACCGAGATCGGCGTCGGGGTGTTCACCACGGCGATCCGCGTCGCGCTGCGGAACAACGAGGTCGACGTCGCGGTGCACTCGTACAAGGACCTCCCGACCGCCCCCGAGAACGACCTCACGATCGCGGCCATCCCGCCGCGCGTCGATCCCCGGGATGCGCTGGTCGCACGCGACGGAATGGTGCTCGGCGAACTGCCGCCCGGCTCGGTGATCGGTACCTCGGCCCCGCGGCGGGCCGCGCAGCTTAGAGCACTGGGTCTCGGTTTGGAAATCCGCCCCCTACGAGGCAACCTAGACTCTCGGTTGGGCAAAGTCGCCAGCGGCGAACTCGACGCAGTCGTGGTCGCCCGCGCCGGACTCGTGCGGATCGGACGGACCGACGTGGTCTCCGAGGCGCTCGAACCGGTGGTCATGCTGCCGGCGCCGGCGCAGGGTGCACTCGCTGTGGAGTGCCGCTCAGACGATGCCGAACTGGTGAGAATTCTCGCCGAGTTGGACGACCAGTCCACCCGCGCGGCCATCGAGGCCGAACGGGCGGTACTCGCGGCTCTCGAAGCCGGATGTACCGCACCGGTCGGTGCGATCGCCGAGGTGGTCGAGTCGATCGACGAGGACGGGCGCATCTTCGCCGAACTGTCGTTGCGTGCGGCGGTGGCGGCCGAGGACGGGTCGGACGTGATCCGCGCTTCGGTGGTGGGTCCGGTCGATCGTGCCGTTCAGCTGGGCAAGGACCTCGCCGCCGAACTGCTGGAGCTGGGAGCGGGCGACCTCGTCAACTCTCCCTAGCAGAGAACGAACTGCAGCCCTCGCCGAGAGGGCAGGAGAGTGCGAACCCATGAGCCGTACGAAGAAGGCAAATCCCGGACGGATCCTGTTCGTGGGGTCGGGTCCAGGGGACCCAGACCTGCTCACCGTGCGGGCACGCACCGTGATCACCAACGCGACCACCGCCTACATCGATCCCGATGTACCCGCGCCGGTGGTGTCGCTGATCGGCAGTGCGCATCGCGACGAACCCGCCGCCGACACTCGCCGATCCACCAAGAAGGCCGAGAAGCCCGCTGACGACGCCGCGTCGACGCCCGCCGCACCGGCCGACGATTCGCAGGCCGCCGGTGACGAGGCCGGCGCGACCGATGCCGGGCAGACCGACGAGGAATCGGTGGTCCGGCCGGCGCTCGGCGATCCGGCCGAGGTCGCCAAGACCCTCGTGGCCGCGGCCCGCAACGGCGACGACGTCGTGCGCGTCGTCGCCGGCGACCCGCTGACCACCGATTCGGTCCTCGCCGAGGTCAACGCCGTCGCCCGTACGACGGTCACCTTCGAGGTGCTGCCGGGCCTGCCCGCCGCATCCGTGGTCCCGAGCTACGCCGGCATGCCGCTCGGTTCCACCCACACCGAGGCCGACGTGCGCGGCGAGGTCGACTGGGCGGCGTTGGCCGCCGCCCCGGGCCCGCTGGTGCTGCACGCGACGTCGGGCCACCTGGCCGAGACCGCCAGCGCGCTCACCGAGCACGGCATGGCTCCCCAGACCCCGGCCGCGATCACCATCAACGGCACCACCTGTGCGCAGCGCACCATCGAGGCCACGCTCGCGACGCTCAACGAGCAGGGCAATGCGCTCACCGGTCCGCTGATCGTCACGGTCGGCAAGGTCGTGGGTGCGCGCGGCAAGCTGTCGTGGTGGGAGTCGCGCGCCCTGTACGGCTGGACCGTCCTGGTGCCGCGGACGAAGGACCAGGCCGGCGACATGAGCGAACGCCTCGTCAGCCACGGTGCGATGCCCAAGGAGGTGCCGACCATCGCGGTCGAGCCGCCGCGGAGCCCCGCGCAGATGGAACGCGCCGTCAAGGGTCTCGTCGACGGGCGGTACCAGTGGGTGGTGTTCACCTCCACCAACGCGGTGCGCGCGGTGTGGGAGAAGTTCGCCGAGTTCGGGCTGGACGCCCGGGCGTTCTCCGGCGTCAAGATCGCCTGCGTCGGTGAGGCCACCGCCGAGAAGGTGCGCTCCTTCGGCATCAACCCCGAACTCGTGCCGTCGGGTGAGCAGAGCTCGCTCGGTCTCCTCGAGGACTTCCCGCCCTACGACGACGTCTTCGACCCGGTGAACCGAGTCCTGTTGCCGCGCGCCGACATCGCGACCGAGACACTGTCCGAGGGACTGCGCGACCGCGGCTGGGAGATCGACGACGTCACCGCGTACCGCACCGTGCGCGCCGCGCCGCCGCCCGCCGAGACCCGCGAGATGATCAAGACCGGTGGTTTCGACGCGGTCTGCTTCACCTCCAGCTCGACCGTGCGCAATCTCGTGGGCATCGCCGGAAAGCCGCACGCGCGCACCATCGTCGCGTGCATCGGGCCCAAGACCGCCGAGACCGCAACGGAATTCGGCCTCCGGGTGGATGTGCAGCCGGAGAACGCATCGGTGCTCGAACTCGTCGACGCGCTCGCCGAGCACGCCGCCCGACTTCGGGCCGAGGGCGCACTTCCGCCCCCGCGCAAGAAGTCTCGCCGCTCGCGTTCCTGAGCTGCTCCTGCTCCCTGAGGTGCGAGGAGCGATAGCCGCCGGGCCGAGCAAGCGACGAAGGAGCGCGTCGAGGTCGACGAGCCTCGAAGGGCCCGTGAGACGAAGGAGACCCATGCCACCCGTGATCCGGCCCCGACGACTGCGGACCACCCCGGCCATGCGCCGGCTGGTCGCCGAGACCTCGTTGGAGCCGCGACATCTGGTGCTGCCGATGTTCGTCGCCGACGGCATCGACGACCCGGTACCGATCTCGTCGATGCCGGGCGTCGTGCAGCACACGATGGATTCGCTGCGGACCGCCGCGGCCGAGGCCGTCGACGCCGGTGTCGGCGGGCTCATGCTGTTCGGGGTGCCGCGCGCCGAGGACAAGGACGCCACCGGGTCGGGTGCGGATGCCGACGACGGAATCCTCAACCGGGCTCTGCGCACCCTCGGCGAGGATCTCGGGGATGCCACGGTCCTGATGGCCGACACGTGCCTCGACGAGTTCACCGATCACGGGCACTGCGGCGTCGTCGACGGGCGGGGTCGCGTCGACAACGACGAGACCCTCGCACGCTACGTGTCGATGTCCCTGGCCCAGGCGCGGGCGGGTGCGCATCTCCTCGGGCCGAGCGGGATGATGGACGGCCAGGTCGCCACGATCCGGGCCGCCCTCGACGCGGCGGGCTTCACCGACACCGGGATCCTGGCCTACGCCGCGAAGTACGCCTCGGCGTTCTATGGCCCGTTCCGCGAGGCGGTCGGCTCGTCGTTGCAGGGCGACCGGCGCACGTACCAGCAGGACGCGGCCAACCGGGTCGAGGCGCTGCGCGAGGTCCGGCTCGACCTCGAGGAGGGCGCCGACATCGTGATGGTGAAGCCGGCGATGAGTTACCTCGACATCGTGCGCGACGTCGCCGACATGAGTGACGTGCCGGTCGCGGCCTATCAGATCAGCGGCGAGTACTCGATGATCTCCGCCGCCGCCGAACGCGGGTGGATCGATCGCGACGCGGCGATCCTGGAATCGCTGACCGCCATCCGACGGGCCGGTGCGTCGATCGTCCTGACCTACTGGGCGGCCGAGGTGGCGCAGCGCCTGTCCTGACCTGAGCGTGTAGGGCTCATCGTGCTGCCCGTTCACTAGGCTGGTCCCATGTCCGCACCGTACGACCCCGCGTCCGACCCCGGCGCGCCGTCGCGACCGAAGATCCCCGACTCCGTCTCCATCGCCGTCGAGCTGTGGGTGGTGGTGATCGTCGGGCAGATCGTGGCGATGTTCGCGCAGACCGGCACCTTCGTCGAAATGATCCGCGATCAGGTGAGTTCTGCTCCGCAGGAAGGGGTCCCGCCCGAGCAGATCGACTTCATGACCTCGTCGGGGTTCGTGGTCGGTGTGCTGGTCGTGACGTCGCTGTTCCTCACCGCGATCACGGCCTTGGTCGTCTGGTTCACCCGTAAGGGCTACAACTGGGCGCGGATCGTGCTGTCGGCGATGGGTGTCTACGTCGTGGTCAGCCTGCTCTTCTCGCTGTTCGGTGGCGACACGTCGCCGGCGTGGGCGATGGTCCCGCAGGTGATCAGCGGCGTCGCGGCGCTGGGTGCGACCGTGCTCCTCATGCGCGGGGACTCGGAAAAGTACTGCCGGGAGATGGCCGCGGCGCGGAAGCCGCAGCCGGTCCACCCGCCGTCACCCCCGTACCCATACGGCCAGAACCCGTATGGCCAGAACCCGTACGGCCAGAACCCGTACGGCCAGAACAGGCCGTATGGTGACAGCGATCATCGCGGCGCGCCCGGCCCGTACTCCGACGACGCCCGATCCGAGCCCGTTCACCTCGACAAGCCGCATCCGGAGAACCGGGGCACCGACACCCAGAACGAAGGACCGAAGAACCAGTGACAAGTCCTGATCCGGCGCTGCGTCCGAAACTCGTCGTCTGGGCCTACCGGTGCTGGCTGACCTCCGGCGCACTGCTGATCGCGCTCGGTGCACTGGTCATCGTCGTGTCGGCGGCCAGCGACACCGGGACCGTCACGTCCGGGGTGCTCGGCGCCATGGTCGCCGTCGTGGGTGTCGGGTACATCCTGCTGGGCAGCAAGGCCTACACCGGCGATGCGCGGTGGCGGTCGTCGCTGGCGGCGCTGACCCTGGTCGTCGTGGCCATGCTGCTGTTCCTGAGCCTGGGGATGAACTTCTTCGCGTTCCCGTTGCTCGCTGGCCTCGTCGGTCTGTTCGGGTCCCTGCTGGCCTACCGTCCGCCCGCCGAGACCTGGTACACCGGCAAGGAGCCGGAACCCAAGACGCCGCGGTCGCGCAAGTAGGGCACATGACCGACGACGATCCCGAAGGTCACGACTCCGACCCCGTCGAGCCGGCGGGTGAGGTGCTGTTCGCCGAGTCCGGCGGCAGCTGGTGGGTGGTGCTGATCGGTCCGGTCCTGGTGGGTGCGGTCCTCGCGATGGAGATCGCCGGGCCCGGTCAGGTGCACTGGCCGGTGCTGGCGATCTTCTTCGTGCTGCTGCTGGGGTTCTCGCTCGTGCAGGTGTCCGCAGCCCGTCGGCATGTCAGCGTCGAGCTCACCGAGACCACGCTCCGCCAGGGAGCCGTCACGACGCCGCTGGCCGACATCGCGAAGATCTTCCCGCCCAATCACAGCCACACCCCCGAGGACTGGGAGAGTGCATCCGCGTTGGGCGAGCTGCACGGTGTACCGCGCCGGCGCAAGGGAATCGGTGTGCAGCTGACCTCCGGGCGGATCGCCCAGGCGTGGGCCCGCGACGTCGAGCGGTTGCGCAGCGAGCTCACGCAGGCGCACGAGGCCGTCCGGCTGGGGCTGCCGCCTCGGGGGACGTCGACGACGGAACCGTCCTCGGCGGATCAGGACACGACGGAGTGACGCCCCGCCCGGCTGTCGCGGTAGGCGCGGCGTCGTAGATCCCCGAGCCACGACGGGGCGAACTCGACGCCCTCGGGCCGGTGCAGGATGGGGTCGAAATCCACGTCGAGTCCGGTGAGGACGTGGTCGAGTTCGATCCGGACGACCGGCACGAACCGTCCGGCGCCGGCCTCCAGGACGATGACGATCGGTTGGTTGCGGCGGAGACGGGCGGCCAGGTCCTCGATCGACAGGCCCGACGAGTCCGCCGGTTCGAGGATGCGCGCCCGAATCCAGTACAGGTCACCGTCGTACCGGTACGGCGTCAGGCTCGACACCGCGGTGGCCCAGTGCGTCGTCGGCAGCGGGACGGGTAGTCGGCCGTCGAGCGGCGCCGGGCCGGCGAGCAGGAGATCCCAAGCGCCGGTGGCGTTGGTCGACGGCGACACCCCGCCGCCGCCGACGGTGCCGGGGTCGGTCGACGGGAAGCGGATGGCCAGGCCGACGATGTCCGGTAGGCCGCCGGGTGTGCCGATGCCCTTGGAGACCCGCACCGACACCGGGCCGCTGTGAAAGGGCAGTGGGTGGTCGGCCGACAGCGCGGCCGTGCCACCACACAGCAGACCGTCGGGGTGGAACACCCGGGCGTGTCTGAGGGCGGCCAGCCAGCGGAACGGGGTCGTGATGAGGTCGGGTAGTGCGCTCATGAGAACTCCGGTTGTCGGTGCATTCCTAGCCGGACGGGTCCGGATCGACGACGTCCTTGATCTTGCCCATGACACCCTTCTCGGTGCCGAACTGCGGCTTCTGCGGGGTGCCCATCGCGCCGTCGTAGGTCGCGTAGAGCTTCGGGTCCGGCGGCGGCCCCGACTGCCGATCGCCCAGCGGCTGCGGGTCAGTATGCCCGTGGTGCGCAGGCCCAAACACCGGTGCCGAAACGACAACGCGGCCACCGTCTGTTCGACGGTGGCCGCGATGGTCTCGAGAGCGGGGGTCAGCCGTTCTGGAGCATGGGTGCGCGCAGCAACTCTTCCGGGACGCCGAAGGCGTCGACGAGCGACCGGGCATGCGGCCGCAGTTCCTGGCAGAGCTCGTTCACGCCGCGGCGGATCGCCTTGGCGCGCTCCACCGAGATGTGCCGGTGCATCATGAACCAGGACAAGTCGTCCTCCAGTGCCGAGTAGACGTACAGGTCGCACACCTTGCCCAGAAGCTCTGCCGCCGAACGGGAATCGCAATTCTCGATCGCCTCGACGAAGGCCTCGAGCACCACGCGTTCGATGTGCGCGTGCCCGACCTTCAGCAGGTGGTCCTGCGCGTTGTTGAACACCTCGAAAGCGTCGTTGTCGTCGTCGAGCGCGCGGCGTAGTCGTTGCGCGCACGTCCGGACGAGGTGGTCCTCACGGTTACGGAACAACCGGATCTGGGTGCTGCGGTCGGTGAGCGCCGACTTCTCGGTGTCCTCGTCGGAACCGTCGAGCAGGGTCTGCACGACCTGTCGGACCGCGGTCTTCTCGGCCACCACGTCGCGGGCCATGCCCGCGATGAAGCGCACCCAGCCGCCCGCCGAGAGTCCTTGGACGTCTTCGGAGTACGCCGACAGCAGCTCCTTGGCGATGAGCTGCGTCATGATCGTGTTGTCGCCCTCGAAGGTGGTGAAGACGTCGATGTCGCCCCGCATGATCGACAGCTGGTTCTCGTCGAGATAGCCTGCGCCGCCGCAGGCTTCACGGCTGACGTTGATCGCGTGGGAGGCGTGCCACGTGGCGTAGGCCTTGAGGCCGGCGGCCTGCCCCTCGAGCTGGCGCTGCCGTCCGGCGTCGGAGTCGTCGGGCGCGACCGACTGGACCTCGTGCAGTTCGTCGACGATCTCGTTCTGCGCGAATCCGATCGCGTACGACTTCGCGATGAGCGGCAACAGCTTTCGCTGGTGACCGAGGTAGTCCATCACGGTGATCTCGTCGGTGCCCTCGGGTGCCTCGAACTGCTTGCGGATCAATCCGTAGCGGGTCGAGAGTGCCAGCGCCTTGCGGCCGGCGGCACCCGCGGTCGCCGCCACGCTGACGCGGCCGCGGATGAGGGTGCCCAGCATGGTGAAGAAGCGACGGTTGGTGTTCTCGATCGGCGAGCTGTAGCTGCCGTCTTCGGCGACGTCGGCGTAGCGGTTGAGCAGGTTCTCCGCGGGGATGCGGACGTTGTCGAACATGATCCGGCCGTTGTCGACGCCGGCGAGTCCGCCCTTGTACCCGCAGTCGCTGGTGGTGACGCCGGGCAGGTCGGAGCCGTCCTCGTCGCGGATCGGCACCACGAAACAGTGGACGCCACGACCTTCGGGCTCCTCGTCGGGCCCGCCGGTGACGAGCTGGGCGAACACCGCGGCGTACCGGGCGTGCGCGGCGGCACCGCCGATGTAGTCCTTGCGGGACGACGGGGTGGGGGAGTTGATCACGAACTCGCGGGCCTCACGGTCGTAGGTCGCCGTGGTCTCGATGGCCTGCACGTTCGAACCGTGCCCGGTCTCGGTCATCGCGAAGCACCCGAGGACGCTCAGGTCGATGATGCCGGGCACGTACTTCTCGTGATGCCGTGCGGTACCGAGGTTTTCGACGGCGCCGCCGAAGAGACCCCATTGCACGCCCGCCTTGACCATGAGGGACAGGTCCGCGTAGCCGAGCATCTCGATGGCGGTGATCGACGCGCCGATGTCGCCGCTGCCGCCGTGGTCCTCGGCGAAACCGGCGGCCGCGAAACCCTGCGAGGCGAGCTCGCGCATCACCTCGAGGGTGTGGGCGCGCGCCTCGTCGAGCGTCCGGGACGGGTCGGGCAGGAGGTCGGCGCGGTTCGAGTTCTCCCGCACCGTCTCCCTCGTCGCGCGCCAGCGACCGTCGAGGACGAACCGCAGATTGTCGACGAGCAGGGCACGCTCGTCCGCGGACAGTTCGTCGTCGGCGGAGACGTCGGTCGGGGCGACCGGGTCGTCGACGGTCGGTTCGGTCGCGATGGGTGTCGGACTCGTCGTCGACGGGGTCTTCTCCGTCGAGCTCTTCTCAGCCGGGGTCTTCTCGGTGGGAGCGGTGGGGGTTGCCATGGCTCCACCGTACGTAGTGACCACGCGTCGGACCCAGCTTTTGTGGCGGTCGCTACTGACGAGTAATGCGCACCGATCCGCTGCACGGGTCCGCGCCGAACTCCCGGTTCGGGACGGTCCGAGGGTCTCGTCGCCTCGATGTGGTGATACTTGTCCCATGTCAGTCGCGGACACCGATCCGGCCGCCTTCCGCACGCGTGTCGTCGCCGAGTCCATCCGTCTGTTCAGCGAGCACGGTTACGAGTCGACGACCGTCGAGCAGCTCGCGGCCGCCGCCGGGATGTCCCGTCGCACGTTCTTCCGGCAGTTCGGGTCGAAGGAGGACGTGATCTTCGCCGACCACGAGTCGCTGCTCGCGCAGGTCGGCGACCGGCTCGCGGCCTCCGACGAGGATCCGTGGCTGGCGGTATGTGCGGCGGCCGAGCTGGTCTTCGCCCACTTCGTCCGGGATCGCGAACTCGCGGTGCGGCGCGCACAGGTGGTGCAGGAGGTGCCCGCGCTGCGGGATCGGGAGCTGGTGACGACGTACCGCTACCAGGGTGCGTTCGAGGAGTTCCTGCGCGCACGGTTGCCCGGCGAGTCGCCGGTGCGGGTGGTTGCCTACGTCGCGGCGGTCACGGGCACCCACAACTTCCTGCTGCGGCAGATGATCCGCGGCGACGCCGAAGCCACCCCCGAACGACTGCGGGACGAGCTGCACCGAGTGGCGATGGCACTCGGTGCCGGGGGCGCCGGCGGCGCATCGGTCCCGGGCGGCGGGTCGCGCGGACAGGTCACCGTGGTTGCCTATCCGGCCGGGATGTCTCGCTCGGAAGTCGCACGTCGGGTGGCCGAAGAGCTGGGGGAGGACTGACCCGGCGGAGGGCTGCGGGACATCGGCGCCGGTTTCGGGGACAATCGGCGGGGACGGGGATTGCATCGATTGACATGGCACTCAGTGCCGTGCTGAACTGGTTGTCAACATCTGCCGGCACCCCGTGTGCCGGGAACGAACAGGCACTCGCTGTGCCGTGAGGAGTTGTCATGGGCTACGGAAATCCCGACTTCAACGTCTTCGAGCTCCCGGAAGAGCACATCGCGCTGCGCGAGGCGATCCGTGCGCTCTCGGAGAAGGAGATCGAGCCGCACGCCGCAGACGTCGATGAGAACTCGCGCTTCCCGCAGGAGGCCCTCGACGCACTCGTCGCATCGGGCTTCAACGCCATCCACGTGCCCGAGGAATACGGCGGCCAGGGTGGCGACTCCATCGCCGCCTGCATCGTCATCGAAGAGGTCGCCCGCGTCGACGCATCGTCGTCGCTCATCCCCGCGGTCAACAAGCTCGGCACCATGGGCCTGATCCTCAACGGCTCCGACGAGCTCAAGCAGCAGGTGCTACCCGGCATCGCCGCCGGTGAGGACATGGCGTCGTACGCCCTGAGCGAGCGCGAGGCCGGTTCGGATGCCGCGGGCATGAAGACCCGCGCCCGCAAGGACGGCAACAACTGGGTACTCAACGGCTCCAAGTGCTGGATCACCAACGGCGGCAAGTCGACCTGGTACACCGTCATGGCCGTAACCGACCCGGAGAAGAAGGCCAACGGCATCTCCGCGTTCATGGTCCACAAGGACGACCCCGGCTTCACCGTCGGACCGCTGGAGAAGAAGCTCGGCATCAAGGGTTCGCCGACCGCGGAGCTGTACTTCGAGGACTGCACCATCCCGCTCGACCGCATCATCGGCGACGAGGGCACCGGCTTCAAGACCGCCCTGCAGACCCTCGACCACACCCGCCCGACCATCGGCGCGCAGGCCGTCGGCATCGCGCAGGGCGCGCTCGACCAGGCCATCGCATATGTCAAGGACCGCAAGCAGTTCGGCAAGCCGATCAGCTCGTTCCAGGGCGTCGAGTTCATGATCGCCGACATGGCGATGAAGGTCGAGGCCGCTCGCCTCATGGTCTACACCTCGGCCGCTCGCGCCGAGCGCGGCGAGAAGAACCTGGGCTTCATCTCCTCGGCGTCGAAGTGCTTCGCCTCCGACGTCGCCATGGAGGTCACCACCGACGCCGTCCAGCTCTTCGGCGGTGCCGGTTACACCCGCGACTTCCCGGTCGAGCGCATGATGCGCGACGCCAAGATCACCCAGATCTACGAGGGCACCAACCAGATCCAGCGCGTCGTCATGAGCCGCGCGCTCCTGCGCTGATCGCCCCTGAAGCAACACGATCTCGCCCCGTCGGCTTCGGCCGGCGGGGCGAGCTGCGTTCTCGCGGTGCCGTTTCCGTCCCGCTGATGGGATCGAATCAGCGGGATGGAAATGGCGACGCGAGAAGGGTATTCGCGAGGTGCTAGGCGTACGCCGACCGGAACTCGATGCGCGCGCCCTGTTGCCGGGCCGCGTCGCGGAAGTTCTTCATCGCGCGTTCCATGTGGAAGCCGTTGGTCACGATGATCGCGCCGTTGGCGCCCATGTGCTTCAGCATCCGCACCGTGTTCTGGGCGTTCTGCACCGTGGAGGTGGAGGCGCCCTCGTTGACCATCTGCCACATGGGAATTCCACGTCGGATGAGCCCGAGGTTCATGAACTGGGCCTCGGTGACGGGCAGCCAGTGGGTGTCGCCCCCGGAGACGATCATGCGGTTGAACGGGTGCTTCTTGCCGAGGTTCGCCGCGACGTCGAGACGACGCTTGAGGACATCCGGAGTTTGCCCGAGAACGCCGAACTTCGCGCCCAGGACGACGATGTACCGGGTCGGGGGACTCATCCAGAGGAAGTTGCTGTTCGGGGTCCCCAGTTCGGAGCTGCCGAGGTCGACGCTGCCGAAATCGGTACTGATCGCGGCATTCTCGACGTTCGCAACCGGGCCGGAGGGTGCGACGGCGACCGCCACCGAAGCGGCAGTGGCGATCGCGGCCGCGGCAGCCGCGGTCGTGAGGGTTCTACGACGCATGGTGACCGAGTGTAGAGATCAGTACGGCCGTGCAGGTGTCGGATCGGTAACACCTGCATCACTAGTCACATACGTAACACATGACGAACCCGGGTCAGGTGAGGGCGATGTACTTCACCGAGAGGTACTCGTCGATGCCCTCGCTGCCGCCCTCGCGTCCGATCCCGGACTGCTTGATGCCACCGAACGGTGCTGCGGCGTCGGAGATCACGCCGCGATTGACCCCGACCATGCCGGAGTCCAGGGCGCCCGCGACGCGCATGCAGCGCTCGAGGTCGCGGCTGTAGAAGTACGACGCCAGGCCGTACTCGGTCGAGTTGGCGGCCTCGATGCCCGCGGACTCGTCGTCGAAGGTGCTGATCACCGCGACGGGCCCGAAGATCTCCTCGCGCGTGACCGGCGCGTACGGATCGACGTTGTCGAGAACCGTTGCGGGATAGAAGAAACCCCGACCTTCCGGACGTTCGCCGCCCAGTCGCACGCGGGCACCGTCGGCGACGGCCTGCTCGACCGCGTCGGCGACCTTGTCCCGCTGGTCGGCGTTCACCAGCGGCCCCAGCGTCACCCCGTCGTCGTACCCCGGTCCCATCCGGACCTCCGACATCTTCGCCACCAGTTTCTCGGTGAATTCCTCGGCGACACCGGACTGCACCAGGAACCGATTGGCGGCGGTGCAGGCCTCGCCCCCGTTGCGCATCTTGGCGGCGAAGGCCCCCTCGACCGCGGCGTCGACGTCGGCGTCGTCGAAGACCAGGAACGGGGCGTTGCCGCCGAGTTCCATCGACGTGCGCAGGACGCGATCGGCGGCCTGGCCGAGCAAACTGCGACCCACCGGCGTCGACCCGGTGAAGCTGATCTTGCGGATGCGATCGTCGGTGATCAACGTCGACGACACGTCGCCGCTCGACGTGGTGGGCAACACCGACAGCACGCCGGGCGGCAGACCGGCTTCGGCGAAGGCCTCGGCCAGAGCCAGCATCGTCAGCGGCGTCTCGCGGGCCGGCTTCACGAGCATCACGTTGCCCGCGGCGAGCGCGGGTCCGATCTTGCGCGTCCCCATCGCGAGCGGAAAGTTCCACGGGGTGATCGCCAGGCACGGCCCGACGGGCTGGTGGGCCACCAGGATGCGCCCATTGCCGGCCGGCGCCGGACTGAACCGACCGCCGATCCGGACGGCCTCCTCGGCGAACCACCGCAAGAACTCGAGTCCGTACGTCGTCTCCGCCCGGCTGTCGGGGAGGGCGCGGCCCAGCTCGAGGGTCATCAGCATGGCGATGTCGTCGGCGCGATCGGTGAGCAACTGGAAGGTCCGACGGAGGATTTCGCCGCGCTCCCGGGGCGCGGTGGCCGCCCAGTCCGCCGACGCGGCGACGGCGGAATCGAGAGCGCGGCGGGCATCGGCAACCCCCGCGTCGGCGACCGAGACGAGCGACTCCTCGGTCGCGGCGTCGTAGACCTCGAAGGTCCCGCCGTCGGCTGCGGGTGTGGACCGGCCGTCGATCCAGAGCCCGGTCGGCACACCGTCGAGCACGGCCTGCGGGTCGAGAATCTCCTTGTCGCTCATGCGCATTCACATCCTCGTGACTCGGCTGCGGGACTCCGCGCGGAGCGGCGATCCCCTCGGCGAACCACGCTACTCGCGTGGGCGGGCGGCCGGTCGGTGGTTGCCGACGGGCTTCACCGCACGCAGGATGGCGGCATGACGGCACGCAGGTTCGACGATCGACGTCCACGGCGGCTCATCCGGTCCGGACTCGTGCTGCTCGCGGCAGGAGCGGTCCTCGCCGGCTGTGCCCAGTCGACGCAGAACGACGCCCAGTCGACGGAAACGCCTGCCCAGTCGACGCAAACGCCCGCCCAGTCGACGGAGAACGACACCCGGTCGACGGAGTACGTGAACCTCGGCGACAGCTTCAGCGCCGGGACCGGCGTGCGGCCGCTGGAGGAGGACTCGCCGATCTACTGCCTGCGGTCGTCGAGGAACTACGCGCATGTCGTCGCGGCGGACGAGGACTTCGACCTCACCGACGTCAGCTGCGCGGGCGCCGACACCGACGACTTCGGCGAGTCGCAGCACCAGGGCGTGCCGCCCCAACTCGACGCGCTCGACGACGACACCGACGTGGTCACGATGATGATCGGCGGCAACGACGAAGAGACCTACGGTCGCGCGATCCGGCTCTGCGGCGAACTGGCCGACGCCGACCGCACCGGCTCGCCGTGCACGGACCGTTACGGACAGGCGCTGATCGAGCCGGTCGCCACCGACATCTATCCCGCCGTGCGCCAGGCCCTGCGCGACGTCCGGGACCGCGCGCCGAACGCGCGCGTCCTGCTCGTCGGCTATCCCTGGCTGGTCCCGCCGACGACCGGCTGCTATCCCGAGATGCGGCTCGCCGCCGGGGACGTACCGATGATCCGTGAGCTCCAGACCGCGCTCAACACGTACGGGCGGCGCGCGGCCGAGGACGAGGGCGTCGAGTTCGTCGACATGTCACAGGTGTCCGAGGGGCACGACGCGTGTGCCGGTGAGCAGCGCTGGATCGAGCCGATGACCACCTCGGGACCCGGCGCGGTGCACCCCAACGAGGCGGGTCAGGCGGCGATCGCCGAGCAGGTGCGCACCGCGCTCGCGAGCTGACCGGGTCCGGTTCGAGCCGGGTCGCACCCCCTCCCACCAGCGAGGATTTGGGTCACCCGGTGCCGTTTGGAACACTGTAGGCCGTGACCCCTTCCGCTGCTGCCACGCCCGCTCCCGGCACGGCCGCCTCCGCCGCGCTGTTCACCCGCGCGACCCAGGCCATCCCGGGCGGCGTCAACTCCCCGGTGCGCGCGTTCTCCGCGGTCGGCGGGACCCCTCGCTTCATCGCCTCGGCGTCCGGATGCCGGCTGACCGACGCCGATGGCAACGACTACGTCGACCTCGTGAGCTCCTGGGGCCCGATGATCCTGGGGCACGCGCACCCGGCCGTCGTCGAGGCGGTGCGTGAGGCGGCCACCGGCGGCCTGTCGTTCGGCGCCCCGACCGAGGCCGAGATCGAACTCGCCGAGGAGATCATCGGCCGCGTCGACCCCGTCGAGCGCGTCCGGCTGGTGAACTCCGGCACCGAGGCGACGATGTCGGCGATCCGGCTGGCCCGCGGGTACACGGGCCGGTCCAAGATCATCAAGTTCGCCGGCTGCTACCACGGTCACGTCGACGCACTGCTGGCCGCGGCCGGCTCCGGCGTCGCCACGCTCGGCCTGCCGACGAGCCCCGGCGTCACCGGTGCGTCGGCGCACGACACCCTCGTGCTGCCCTACAACGACCTCACCGCCGTCGCCGACGCCTTCGCCGAGTTCGGCGACGACATCGCCGCCGTCATCACCGAGGCGGCGGCGGGGAACATGGGTGCGGTCGCGCCGGTGGAGGGCTTCAACGCCGGACTCCGCGACCTGACACGCCGCCACGGCGCGCTGCTGATCATGGACGAGGTCATGACCGGGTTCCGGGTGAGCCCGAGTGGCTGGTACGGACTCGAGGGCGTGGCCGGTGACCTCTACACCTTCGGCAAGGTCATGAGCGGGGGACTGCCCGCGGCGGCGTTCGGTGGCCGCGCGGATGTCATGGAACGTCTCGCGCCGACCGGGCCGGTGTACCAGGCGGGCACGCTGTCGGGGAATCCCGTCGCCGTCGCCGCCGGCCTCGCGACCCTGCGCAACGCCGATGTCGAGGTCTACCGCACGCTCGACGCCAACGCCGACCGCCTCGCGACCCTGCTGCACGAGGCCCTGTCGGCGGCGGGGGTGGCCCACCGCGTGCAGAAGGCGGGCAGCCTCCTGAGTGTGTTCTTCACTACCGATCCGGAGATCCCGATCTTCGACTACGACGGCGTCGCCGCCACCGAGACCTGGCGGTTTGCGCCGTTCTTCCACGCTCTGCTCGAACGCGGCGTGTACGCGCCGCCGAGCGCCTACGAAGCCTGGTTTGTGTCCGCGGCGCTCGACGAGGATGCTTTCTCGCAGATCGCCGATGCGCTGCCCGCGGCAGCGCAGGCGGCCGCGACCGCAGCCACCCCGGGGGACAACGCCTGATGCACACGATCGTCCACATGATGCGCCACGGAGAGGTCGACAACCCCGACGGCATCCTGTACGGCCGTCTCCCCGGCTTCCGCCTCTCCGGCGACGGCCAGGCGCAGGCCCGTAAGGTCGCCGACACCCTCGCCGACCACGACGTCAAGGCCGTGTTCGCCTCGCCGCTGCAGCGCGCGCAGGAGACCGCCACCCCGATCGCCGCCGCGCACGGCGTCCCGATCCTCACCAACGACGACCTCATCGAGGCGGACAACGTCTTCGAGGGTCTCAAGGTCTCCGTCGGCGACGGCGCGCTGAGCAAGCCCCGGCACTGGCCCAAACTCCGCGACCCGTTCACGCCGTCGTGGGGCGAGCCCTACATCCAGCTCGCGCACCGCATGCTGGCCGCGGCGAACAAGGCCCGCGACGCCGCCCGCGGTCACGAAGCCGTCTGCGTCAGCCACCAGCTGCCCGTGTACACGTTGCGCCGGTTCCTCGAAGGTCAGCGCCTCTGGCACGACCCGCGTCGCCGCCAGTGCTCGCTGGCCTCGCTGACCAGCCTCATCTACGACGACGACGCCCTCGTCGACATCATCTACTCCGAGCCGGCCGGGTCCTCGGACCCACTGGCCACCGGTGCGTGAAGAAAGCCTGACGTAGTGCGCAAGTTCCTCCTGCCGACGATGTTGTCGGCCCTGATCCTGCTGGTCGCCGGATGCAGCACCGGCGACGACGCGGTCGCGCAGGGGAACACCTTCCAGTTCGTGTCACCGGGCGGGCAGACCGTCATCACCTACGCGCCCGACGAGCGCAAGCCGATCGCCGAACTCGCCGGCGAGGACCTCGTCACCGAGCAGCCGCTGTCGCTGTCCGACGAGCGGTTCGCGGACAAGGTCGTCGTCGTCAACGTGTGGGGTTCATGGTGCGGACCCTGCCGCGGTGAGGCCGACGACCTCGAGCGCGTCTACGAACGCAATCGCGCCGACGGGGTGGAATTCCTCGGGATCAACCTGCGCGACGACCGCGAGTCGGCCAAGGACTTCGTCATCGACCGCAAGGTCGGATTCCCGTCGATCTACGACTTCCCGGGGATGTCGCTGGCCGCTCTGACCACGCCCACCTCGGTGGTGCCGACGACGATCGTCCTCGATCGTGAGCACCGGCCGGCGGCGGTGTTCCTCAAGGCGGTCTCCGACAACGAGCTCGACGAGGTCGTCAAGCGCGTCGCGGCCGAGCCGGCGGGGTCGGTGTGATGGACCCGACCACCTTGGATCCGACCACCTTGGACCCCACCACCCTGGTGCTCGCGTCCTCGATCGGCGACACCTTCGCCGACACCGTCTCCAGCGGACCGCTGCTGCTCGCCTTCGCCGCCTGCCTGCTCGCCGGGCTCGTGTCCTTCGCCTCCCCGTGCGTCGTGCCCCTCGTCCCGGGCTACCTGTCCTACCTCGCGGGTCTCGTCGGGGCCGAGGCGCCCGCGGTGAAGGTGGGGGAGAGCGCCAAGAGCGGCCGGTCGCGGGTCGCGCTGGCCGCCGGCCTGTTCGTCCTCGGCTTCACCGTCGTCTTCGTCGCCGCCACCGCCACCGTCCTCGGCGTGACCAGTACCTTCGTGTTGAATCGCGAACTGCTGCAACGCATCGGCGGGGTCGTGACCATCGCCATGGGCCTGGTGTTCATCGGCCTCATCCCGGCGTTGCAGCGCGAGGTCCGCTTCGAACCGCGGCGGGTCTCCAACATCGTCGGGGCGCCGCTGCTCGGGGCGGTCTTCGCACTCGGCTGGACGCCGTGCCTCGGGCCGACCCTGGCCGCGGTGATCGCGACCGTCAGCGGGACCGAGGGGTCGACGGCGGCCAAGGGCGTGACCCTCATCGTCGCGTACTGCCTCGGCCTGGGCCTGCCCTTCGTGATCCTGGCCTTCTCCTCGGCCTGGGCCCTGCGCAGTCTCGGCTGGCTCCGCCGGAACGCCCGCACGATCCAGGTGATCGGGGGCGTCCTGCTGATCGGGGTCGGCGTCGCCCTCCTGACCGGCTGGTGGGACCAGTTCATCGTCTGGGTCCAGGTCCGCTTCGTCACCGACACCCAACTACCGATCTGAGTGCTGTCCTGATGACCGATGTGACCGACCGCCCGCAGGTGGACACCCCCGAGCCGGCCCCGAAGCCCCACTGGGCCCGCCGCCGGGTGCTGTGGCCGCTGCGCAACCTGTGGCGTTCGCTGACCTCGATGCGGACCGCGCTGATCCTGCTGTTCCTGCTCGCCCTCGCCGCGATCCCGGGTGCCCTGCTCCCGCAGCGCGAGCTCAACGAGCAGAAGACCCTGGAGTACATCGCCGCCCGCGGTCAGCTCGGCGTGTGGATGGACCGCCTGCAGCTCTTCGACGTCTTCTCCAGCGCCTGGTTCACCGCGATCTACGTCCTGCTCTTCATCTCCCTCGTCGGCTGCCTGACGCCGCGCATGGTCGAGCACTTCCACAGCCTGCGCGCGAAACCCGTTGCCGCACCACGCAACCTGTCGCGCTTGCCGCGGCACGTGACCCACACCGTCGACGGGGATCCGGAGACGGTCGCCCGACGGATCGACGGCCGGTTGCGCGGGTGGCGTCGCGAGGTCGTGGTCCGCGAGCCGAGCAAGGCGTATCCGGACGGGTGCGTCGAGGTCTCCGCGGAGAAGGGCTATCTGCGCGAGTTCGGCAACCTGGTGTTCCACTTCGCGCTGCTGGCGCTGCTGGTGTCGATCGCGCTGGGCAAGATGTACGGCTACGAGGGCACCCGCAGCCTCGTCGCCGACGGCGAACAGGGACTGTGCAACACCTCGACCGCGGTCTACGACTCGTTCCGCGCCGGCAACCTGGTCGACGGCACCGACCTGTCGCCGTTCTGCTTCCGCGTCGACGACTTCTCGGCGACCTTCCTGCCCAGCGGTCAGCCCGACATGTACGACGCCACCATCCGGTACGCCGCGGGCGGTGACGGCAGCGTGGGCAACCTCGGCGATCCCGCCGGCTGGGACACCGCGTCGGTGCGCGTCAACGAACCGCTTCGCGTCGCGGGCGACCGGGTCTACGTCCTCGGCAACGGTTTCGCGCCGATGTTCACGGTGACCTTCCCCAACGGGGAGAAGCGCACCCAGACCACCCCGTTCGTGCCGGACGAGCTCCAGACGATGCTCTCGTCGGGCGCGGCACGCTTCGACACCCCGGCGGGCCTGTACCCCGACGCCGACGACCGCCGGAAGAACCAGATCGCGCTGGAGGGCCTGTTCGCGCCCACCGCGTCGTTCCACGGCTCGCTGCTGACGTCGTCGTCGCCGACCCCCGACGACCCCTTCGTCGCGATCCGGATCTTCAAGGGCGACACCGGTCTCGACACCGGCAGACCGCAGAACGTCTACTCGCTCGATCAGGACCTCATCGAACAGGGCCGCCTCCAACGTCAGGCGCAGGTCAACCTCGCGGTCGGCCAGAGCCACACCCTCGCCGACGGCACGACGGTGACCTTCGACGGCTACGAGCGGTGGGTGTCGGTGCAGGTCTCGCACGACCCCGCCCAGATCTGGGTGCTGGTGAGCTCGATCGTCATGCTCGGCGGCCTGCTGGTGTCGCTGCTGATCCGCCGCCGCCGCATCTGGGCCCGCCTGGTCCCGGTGCCGGCCGCGAGCGCTCGTGCCGACGGCGATGGCCAGGACACCGGTGGCCCGGACACTGATGGCCCGGACAGTGGGCAACGACGTACTGTAGTAGAAATCGCCGGGCTGGCGCGTACCGATCAGGCCGGTTGGGGTGAGGGCTTCGACGAGCAGGCGGCCGAGCTGGTGGCCGACGACGCCGACGGACCTGCCTCGCGGCGGACGACCCGGCGGCTCTAGCGGCCGGCGAAAGGAAGCACATGAACACCGACGCTCCGGCGATGCCGATCGACGAGACTCTCGCGCGGTACTCGGACCTGCTCTACGGCACGGCCATGACGGTCTACGTCGTCGCGGTCATCTTGTTCCTGGGCGCCCTCGCCGCGGTCCGCGGCCGACGCCTCGAGCAGAAGCAGCTGGTCAACGCCGGGGTGAACGGAACCGACACGCGGGTGCCCGGGCGGGTCGACGAGTCGTCGCGCCGGACCCTGGGCGAGAAGCTCGGCAACATGGCGCTCCCGGTCGTCGTCGTCGGCCTCGCCGCGCACATCGGTTCGATCGTGCTCCGTGGCATCGCGACCGACCGTGCGCCCTGGGGCAACATGTACGAGTTCATCTCCATGACGTGTGCCGCGGGCGTGCTCGCCGCCCTGATCATCTTGCGCAAGCGCGAGCACCGGCCGCTGCTCTCGTTCGTGCTGTTGCCCGTCATCCTGCTGATGTTCATCGCCGGCCGCTGGCTCTACACCCAGGCCGCACCCGTCGTCCCGGCCCTGAAGTCCTACTGGCTCGCCGTGCACGTCTCGATCATCTCGGTGTCCTCGGGGATCCTGCTGGTGTCCGGTGTGGCGAGCATCCTCTACCTGGTCAAGATGCGGTGGGCTCCGACCTCGTCCGACGACTCCGCCACAACCGCGACCCGTCCGGGTCTGGGCGGCGCGGTCCGTCGGGTCGTCGAGCATCTGCCGTCCGTCGAGCAGCTCGACCGCCTGGCCTACAAGTGCGTCGTGATCGGCTTCCCGCTCTTCGGCCTCGGGGTGATCTGCGGTGCCATCTGGGCCGAGGCAGCCTGGGGCCGGTTCTGGGGCTGGGACCCCAAGGAGACGGTGTCCTTCATCGCCTGGGTGATCTACGCGGCCTACCTGCACGCACGCGCGACGGCGGGCTGGCGCAGCAATGCCGCGGCCTGGATCAACGTCGCCGGATTCGTGGCGATGCTGTTCAACCTGTTCATCATCAACCTGGTCGTCTCGGGACTGCACTCCTACGCCGGTCTGTGAGGAACGCCCGGTCGTGAGGCGCGCCGGCGGAACCCGTCAGCCGGACGCCTCGCTCGGGGAGTTCTCCTCGGCCCGCTTGGCGATCGCCTGGGCTTTGACCAGTTTGAGCAGGTCGATGAGTGCGTCGATGGTGTCCGGGCACAGCGAACCCATGTCGATCCCGGACAGGTGACTCCCGGTGACCTGGAGCATCTCGACGTAATTCTGTTGCTGCCGAACGCGTTCGAGATCTTCGTCGGGGTTGGACAGGAAGTAGGTGACGCTGACGTCGAAGGCGCGGGCGATGGCCTCGACGGTGCGGAACGACGGCGTGCGGGCCTTGCCGGTGCGTAGCTGGGAGATGTACGCGTCGGACAGCGAGTAGCCGAGACGGTTGGCCTTCTCGGCGATCTTCTTGCCGGTATATCGGATGCCGTTCTCGTCACGGCTGTGTTCGAAGAGGTATCCGATCTTCTCGGCGAAGCTCAGGTCGTCATCGGTCGACGCCCCTCGCGGAGATCGTCCCGGGTTCAACGGCGCCTTCTCTCGGTCCGGCCATCGGGGAGTCGATGGTGAAGTGGACAATACCCTACCCACGGGTATGTTCCGCAGAGACGTTCTGAACCTGGTCTCAGCTTTTCGGCCGCGCGTCACGCCTCAGATCTCATCACCGTCGGTGCCGTTGGTGCCGCGGGTGCGATTGTCCAGGTCGCGCAGGAAATCGGGGTCGTCGTCGGGGCCGAGCGGGCCGCGGGGACGGGATCGACGCGGGCCGGGCGAAGGGGTGTCGCCGGACTCGTCGGAGTGGGGCCCGAAGGCGCGCCACATGAGGAAACCGATGGCCAGCAGACCCAGAACGGCGAACAGATAGATCATGACAACCTCCCGACGACCAGCGTACGTGAGACGCCTGAGAGGTCAGGGCGAAAGCCGACCTGACCCGCACTTCTCCACTGATCGGATGAGGTCCGGCCGGGCGTCGGGTCGTCGGGAGAACTACAGGGCCGCCGGGTCAGTGGGCGCGGCGGTTGAGCAAGGCTACGACGTCCTCCTCGCGGAAGCGTCGGTGGCCGCCTGGGGTGCGGATCGAGCCGAGGATGCCGGAGCTCGCCCAGCGGGCGACCGTCTTGGGATTCACGTTGAACATCGCGGCGACCTGGCCGGGGGTCAACGTGTGCTGGCTGGCCAGTCCCGGGGTGATGTAGGTCGTGGGCGGTGCGGTCTCGATGCTGGTCATGATTCCCCCTGTGCGTGTTGGAGTGCTCGGTCGGTGCGCCGAGATGGCGAAGCGGCTCTGCACGGTGGTGGACGAGTTCCTTATGAATACACGCAAATCGCCCAGGTACTCGAACCGTCAGTGGGAGGTAAAGAGCATGCAAAGGCCCGCGACCTGCGGGAGCGCCGAGACCGCCCAGTACGCTGAGGGGGTGAGTGAAACGCCCGACCCCACCCCCGGCAAGAAGGCCACGCCCGACGCGGCCACCCGCGAGACCACGGCCGGCGACGCCACGCCGCAGGCGAGTGGACGCCCGATGACCCTGGCGTTCGCCCTGTTCGCATACACGTTCGCGCGTCTGCTGCTCGTCACCGCGGTCGTGGTGATCATCATGGTCGGCGGCAACCTGGTCGGCGTCGAGGTGCCGTTCCTCGTGGCGGCGGTGTTCGGGGTGCTGATCGCGCTCCCGCTCGGCATGGTCCTGTTCAAGACCCTGCGTCTGAAGGTCAACAGCGAGATCGCGGCACTGGAGGCCGGTCGCCGTTCCAAGCACGACGACCTGCAGGCCCGGCTCCGCGGCGAGAAGTGAGTTCGGCGACCCGTGGAACCCACGCGAGTCGTCGACCGTCGCGCTGATCGGGCCTGGACCCGGAACGCCGTCCGCCTCATCGAGGCCGACGGCCGGCGCAGTGCCGACACCCATCTCCTCCGCGTCGCGCTGCCCGCATGGTCCCGTTGGACCGTCGCCGACGGCGACACGAGCCGCGAGGTCGGCGTGGACCTCTATGTCAAGGACGAGTCGACCCATCCGACGGGGTCGCTGAAGCACCGGCTCGCGCGCTCGCTGTTCCTCTATGCGCTGTGCAACGGGTGGGTCGTCGAGGGCACGCCGGTGATCGAGGCGTCGTCGGGGTCGACGGCGGTGAGCGAGGCCTACTTCGCCGAGCTGATCGGCGTCCCGTTCATCGCGGTGATGGCACGGAGCACGTCCCCGGCGAAGACGGCACTCATCGAACGCCACGGCGGGCGGTGTCATTTCGTCGAGCACCCCGGTGAGGTCTATGCCGAGGCGTTGCGTCTCGAGTCCGAACTCGGTGGCCACTTCATCGACCAGTTCACGATGGCCGAACGGGCCACCGATTGGCGCGGCAACAACAACATCGCCGAGTCGATCTTCGCCCAGCTGGCCGAGGAGGAACACCCGATCCCCACCTGGATCGTCGTGGGGGCGGGTACCGGCGGTACATCGGCGACCCTCGGACGGTATGTGCGCTACCGGCGCCACGACACCTGGCTGGCCGTCGTCGACCCGGAGAACTCGGTGTTCCTGCCGGCCTACGCGTCGGCGGACGGCACGCTGACCGCCCAGACCGGCTCGCGCATCGAGGGCATCGGCCGGCCGCGGGTCGAGCCGTCGTTCATCTCGCAGGTCATCGACCGCATGATCGGGGTGCCCGATGCGGCGTCGATCGCGACCGCGCGGCGCGTGAGCGACCTCCTGGGTCGTCGGGTCGGTGGCTCCACCGGCACCAACATGTGGGGGGCCTTCTCGCTCGTCGCCGAGATGGTCGCCGCGCGCACGCCCGGCAGCATCGTCACCCTGTTGTGTGACTCGGGTGACCGGTACGCGACGACCTACTTCGACGACGACTGGCTCGCCGCCGGTTCGTTCGACCTCGGCCCCGCCGAGACGGTGCTCGACCAGTTCCTCGCCACCGGTCGCTGGACCGCCTGAGACCCGGGCCGGTCGCCGCGGGTGGGTTACGATCCGGGAGTGTCGATGGAACCCGGGCGGACGCCCGGCACCGGAAGTGCCCTGGTGGAAGCGGTCGATCTGGTGCGCGAGTACCAGATGGGCGAGGAACGGGTTCGCGCCCTCGACGGTCTGAACCTGTCCATCGACGGCGGTCAGTTCGTCTCGGTGGTCGGCCCGTCGGGAGCGGGCAAGAGCACCCTGCTGCACGTACTCGGAGCTCTCGACACCCCGACGTCGGGCCGGATCAGCATCGACGGCGTCGACCTCGGGGCGCTCGACGACACCGCCGCCTCCGAGTTCCGGCGCAACCGCGTCGGGTTCATCTTCCAGTTCTTCAACCTCGTGCCGACGATGTCGGCGTGGGAGAACGTCGCGCTGCCGCGACTGCTCGACAACCAGTCGCTCCGCAAGGCGAAACCCCGTGCCGTGGAACTGCTTGCGCGGGTCGGACTCGGCGATCGAATCGACCATCGGCCCTCGGAGCTGTCCGGCGGCCAGATGCAGCGGGTCGCGATCGCCCGCTCGCTCATCATGGACCCGACGATCCTGCTCGCCGACGAACCGACCGGCAACCTGGACTCCAAGACGGGTGAGGCGGTACTCGAACTGCTCTCCGAGGTCGCCCACGACACCCCCGACCGGCTGGTGGTGATGGTGACCCATGACCCGAAGGCCGCTGCGGTCGCCGACACCACCATCACGGTCCGCGACGGGAAGATCGCCTAGTGGCGGGACGGGGTTCTCGGGCAGCCGCCGTCGCCGCCGGTCTGACCCGCATCCGCCTGCTGAACCTGCGCGAGATCCGTACCCACCGGCTGCGCCTGCTCACCTCGCTGGCGGTGGTGGTCGTGTCGTCGGCGTTGCTGATCGCGGTGCTCGGCACCTACGGGTCGGCGTCGGAATCGGTGCGGGACTTCAACAATGCGGTGTCGGGGGTCGCCGACATCGAGGTCGCCGGCATCACCGACACCGGCGTCGACGAGTCGCTGGCCGGCGAGATCCGTCGCGACGTCGATGCGGCGGCGGCCGTCGTGCCGATGATCCGCGGGTCGGTCGTCGTCGATGGATCGGCCGTGCCGCTGCTCGGCTCCGATCAGCGCGTCACCCAGCTCTCGGGCAGTCTGCGCGGCGCCCTGCAACAGGGGCAGGCCTGGACCGGTCCGGGGACCGTCGACCTGGACCGACTGCGCACCGGCGTGTTCGTCGGCCCGGGACTCGGGCTCGACCGCGGAGACCGATTGACCGTCAACGGGATCGAGGTCGAGGTCCTCGAGGTCGTCGACAACGAACAGGCCGCCGGTCTCAACAACGGCCGCTTTCTCTTCGCCTACGTCGACCTCGCGCAGCGGCTCGTCGGACTCGAGGGCCGGCTCGACTCGATCCTCATCGTGACCGAGCCCGGCGCCGATCTGTCCGCCGTGCGCTCGCAGGTGCAGGGCATCGTGGACGGCCGCGCGGTGGTGGTCGATCCGGACTTCCGCGCCAAGCAGGCCGAGGTCGCGAGTTCGGTGACCCGCGATGCGACCCTGCTGGTCTCGCTCGTGTCGCTGGTGATCGCCGCCTTCCTGGTGTTCAACACGATGAACATGGCGGTGGCGTCGCGGCGGAGGTCGCTGGCGATGATCCGGGCGTTGGGGGCCAAGCGGTCTCACCTCGTCGGGGACATGCTCGGCGAGGCCGCGCTGATGGGTCTCGTCGGCGGCGTACTCGGCATCCCCCTCGGAATCCTGGCCGGGCGGGCGGTGATCAGCAGCCTGCCCGAACCCCCGGCCGATTCCGTCGGCACCGTCATCAACTACCACCTGCCCGGATACGCGCCCGCGGCGGCGGTGATCGCCTGCGTGGTCGCGTGTGTCGCGGCGACGACGCTGGCCGCGCGGGCGGTGTTCGCGGTCTCGCCGGTGGAGGCGATGGCTCCGGTCGAGGTGTCGGACTCCGCCGCGCGGCGTGGTCCCGCGGTGGTGATCGCCGCGGTGCTCGGGGTCGCCGGCCTGATCGCGTCGTGGGTGGTCGTGGCAACCGTGCCGGGCCGCCCGGCCATCGTCGCCGGCGTCTTCTATCTGGTCGGCGCACTGCTGCTGTGCTTCGCGCTGTCGAAACCATTGGCCTGGGCGGTGGTTCGGGTGGCCTGCTGGTTCGGTGGCCCCGGACAGCTCGCCTCGGTGAACAGCGAGCGCGCCCCGCGGCGCGCGTGGGCCACGCTGATGACGGTCGCGGTGGCCATCGCGGTCGGCATGGGGACGTCGGGAGCACTGGACAACCTCGTCTCGTCGATGTCGAAATCGCTCGACGGACTGGGGGATCCGGACTTCTACGTGTCGTCGACGTCGGCCGCGAGCCTGCCCCTGGGGCCGATCCTGCCGCCCTCGGTGGTCGAACGCGTCGCGGCGGTTCCCGGGGTCACCGAGGTCGTCGGTGGTCAGTGGGCCGCGGTCAACATCGGCGAGAGCAAGGCGAATGTGCAAGGGCTAGAGCCCGGTTCGCGCGCACCGTTCATGCGCAAGGCGTCGCCGGAGGCGGTGGCGAGCGTCCTCGCCGGCGACGGCATCCTGATGTCGAACGTCCTGGCCCGCGCATTGGGCGTGGGCACGGGCGACACGGTGGAACTCGCGACCCCCAACGGTCCGCGGCAGACGGTCGTACGCGACACCGTCGACTATGTCTCCCTCGACTCCGGTGTGGCGGCCATGTCGCAGGAGTTGCTGGGGGAGTGGTTCGATCGCGACGGCGACACCTACCTGCAGGTGATCACCGCGCCCGATGCCGACCCGGAACAGGTCCGCCGGGACCTCGAGGCGCTCGTCGACGGTGTCCCGACGACGGGCAACAAGCCCATCAGTGTCTACAGCGGTGCCGAGGCCCTCGCGGCCACCCAGGCCACCGTCGAGCAGGCGGGCGCGTTCGCGGTCGCCATCCAGTGGATCGTCGCCGGTGCGGCCGCGATCGCGCTGCTCAACACGCTGTTGCTGTCAGTCCTCGAACGACGCCGTGAGCTAGGCGTCCTGCGGGCGATGGGGGCCTCCCGCCGGTTCGTCTCGCGGACAGTGCTCGCCGAGGCGGGAGCGGTCGCCCTGGTCGGGTCGGTCCTCGGCGTCGTCCTCGGTGCCGCCATGCATCTGCTCAGCAACCAGATCCTGACCATCACGACGTCCCTGACGGTGCTGTACTCGCCACGGCCGTCGGCCCTGCTCTTCGTGACCATCGCCGTGGCCCTCTGCCTGATCGGTGCCTTCGTCCCCGCGGTCCGCGCCGGGCGGATGAACATCAGCGAGTCGATCCAGAACGAGTAGTCCCGTCGTGGCTGCGCGGTCGGGCAGATGTGACATGCCCAGCTCGTCAATAATTCTTGACACATTGTCGATGTCAACATAACCTGACATCATGCACGACGACCACAGCACCGACACCGCACCCGACGCGCCGAGCGCCGAGCTGGCCGGAGACGCCGCGAGCGGCGATCCGGCGAGGGGCTTGGCCGCGGTACGCGCCCTGCGCACCCTGGCCGACCGACTCGAGGACGTGCAGGTGGCCAACGCCCGTGCCCACGGGTGGAGCTGGCAGGCGATCGCAGAAGTGCTGCAGATCAGCCGACAGGCCGTGCATCAGAAGCACTCACAACGTGAGGCCCGCGCGAGTGGGCCAGAAGGAGACACAGATGTTTGAGCGAATCAGTCGCGATGACAAGATGCTGCTGGCTTTCGCCACGCAGGAGGCCGGCGACCTGGGTCACCGGCAACTCGGCAACGACCACCTGATCCTGGGCATGCTCTGCAACGCCCGCAGCCCGTTGTTCGCGCTGCTGGCCGACCAGGGGCTGACGCTGACGTCGGCCCGGGAGGTGGTCCGGAAGTACCACGACGAGCACGCGGAACGGTCCGACACCGCGGAGACCGCCGACGACGAGTCGGCCCGCGAACGCTATGAGGAGGATCGAGAAGCCCTGCGCGGCATCGGAATCGACCTCGACAAGGTCCGGGAAGCGGTGCGCGGACGTTTCGGCGAGGACCTGACCGACGGCTGGGGCGAGCGTGCCGAGCGCGGCCCCCGGGGACGTGGTCACGGGCGTCGGGGGCACCGGCACCATGGTCGCGGTCGCGGACCCCGGCCGGATTGCGGCCCACAGGGTCTCGGGCCAGAGGGTTTCGGGCCAGAGGGTTTCGGGCCGGAGGGTTTCGGACCGGGTGGTTTCGGGCCAGGAGGTTTCGGGCCGGGTGGTTTCGGGCCGGGCGGACCGTTCGGCGGCGAGGGGCCTTGGGAGCCGGGTCGCGGCCGGCGCGGACCGCGGGGCCGGGGCGCCCGTCCGCGTTTCGCGAACGACACCCGGACGGTGTTCGGCCGGGCCATGGAGATCGCGCGGGAACGGGGTGACCGCCGCCTCCGCGCGGAGTACCTGTTGCTGGGCATCATCGACACCGCCGACGACGCGTCGCGGGCGCTGATCGAATCCGCCACCACCGCCGACGAACTCCGCGCCGCGGTCGTGGCGAGCCTGCCCGACGTCGAGGCGCAGGTCTGATCGTCGGCGCAGGTCTGGCGTCGAGGTCCGTCAGGTGAGCGCGAGTGCGACCGCCGTGACGACCGCCCAGGCGAGCATCGCCTTGCCGGTCGTCCCGATCGACGGGATCAGTCCCGGTCCGGCCGCCCCGGTCCGGACCGGGGCGTAGGCCTGCCACAGCAGCGGGAACGTCACCAGGCCGAGCAGCGCCCACGGGGTCGCGAACGCCAGGACCACGCTCATCGCGAGCGGGGTCAGCAGAAGCACGGCGAACAGGATCCGGGTCCGGGCGTCACCGAGGCGCACGGCGAGGGTGATCTTGCCGGATTCGGTGTCGCTGGGGATGTCTCGGAGGTTGTTGACGACCAGCACGCTGCTCGAGATCGCGCCGATCCCGATCGCGCCGGCCAGTCCGACCCAGTCGACGCGGCCGGCGGAGACGAACTGGGTGCCGAGGACGGCCACGAGCCCGAAGAAGGTGAACACCGCGACCTCGCCCCAGCCGGCGTAACCGTAGGGGCGTTTGCCGCCGGTGTAGAACCAGGCGCCGGCGATGCAGATCGCGCCGACCAGCACGAGCCACCACGCCGTCGCGATCGCGAGGACGAGGCCGCAGACCGCGCCGATCCCGAAGCACAGGAACGCGGCGGTCTTCACGGCCTTCGGCGACGCGGCGCCCGACCCGACCAGGCGCATCGGACCGACCCGATCGTCGTCGGTTCCCCGTACGCCGTCGGAGTAGTCGTTGGCGAAGTTCACGCCGATGATGAACGCGACGGCCACCGCCAGCGCGAGTACGGACTTCCACCACGTGACGTCGCCGGAGTGCAGCGCCGCGCCGACACCGACCACGACCGGCGCGATCGCGTTGGGGAGCGTGCGCGGACGAGCGCCCTGGATCCACTGCGAGGGGGTAGCCACGGGGTTCATCGTGTCACGGCCGCGCGCGCGAGCCGGCGGCTGCCCGGTAGGTGTAGAACTCCGTAGCGCCTGGCGCGACGACACACTACATCTGCGGGGGCCGTCGAGCGATGGAACCGGTTGCGGCGCAGGTGCGTCTGAAGGTCATGCATCTTCCGCCGGACTTTCGGGCGCTCGCCCTCGAACAGGATGGCGTGTTCACCGCTGCCGATGCCCGCGAACACGGCATCAACCGGTCGGCGGTGCACCGTCGGGTGCGGGCCGGCGAGTGGGTATCGGTGCATCCTCGTGTCTATCGGCTCGCCGACCACCCCGAGACCGACCGCACGCGAATCCGGACCGCGACGCTGGCCGTCGGCACTCACGGGGTCCTCTCGGGACTCGCTGCAGCGTGGTGGCATGGGATTGTCGATGCCCCACCCACCTCGCCCACGGTCACCGCTCTTCGCGGACGCCACGGTCATCCGGTGACGGGAGTCCGGATTCTCAACCGCGCTCTCGCCGACGCCGACGTGCTGACCCGGGACGGGCTACGGGTCACCGGGGTCGCGTTGTCGGCTTTGGAGGGTGCGGTAGAGGGCGGCATCGAGGTCATCGATGCCGCGTTGCAGCAGCGGCGCACCACGGTCGAGCGTCTCGTCGAGGCCTACGAGCGGCGGCGCCGGTGCGTCGGCGCGGCGGACATGGGTTCGATGGTCGAGCTGCTGGAATCGGGTGCGCGGTCGGCCGCGGAGCGGCTCGCTGTCACGATCCTCCGGACCGCGGGTATCGAAGGGTGGGTGGCGAACCATCCGACCTGCGGGTACGAGATCGACTTCGCGTTCCTCGACCGGATGGTGGCGGTGGAGATCGACGGGTTCGCCTTCCACCGCGACTCGAAGACGTTCCAGCGTGACCGCACCCGACGCAATGCGCTCCTCGCGGCGGGTTGGACGGTGCTGAACTACACCTGGGGTGACCTCCGCGACCGAGCGGAGTACGTCGCGACGTCGATCTCCCAGGCACTTGCGACCGCCGCCTGAACTGCAGTTGTCGCACATCGTTGCGCCAGGCGCGACGACACACTACATCTGCGCACCGAAGCGGGCCCGCAACGCGCGACGGTCGTACTTGCCGGGTCCGCGGAGGGGGAGGGCGTCGAGTTCGACGACCCGCCGGGGGGCCGCGTACTTGTCGAGCCGCTCGGTGACCGAATCGCGAATGCGGTTGACGTCGAGGCGTTCTCCGGGACCGACGACGACGAATGCGGTGACCGCCTCGCCGAGCCGGTCGTCGGGGAGTCCGACGACGACGCATTCGGCGACCGCCGGGTCATCGGCGATCACGGCCTCGACGACCTGCGGTACGACGGTCAGGCCGCCGGTCGAGATGGCCTCGTCGGCGCGGCCGACGATCGAGAGCAGTCCGGCGTCGTCGACGCGGCCGAGGTCGTCGGTGCGGAACCAGCCCGGCTCGGCGAAGGCCGGATGGTCGGGCAGATTGCGATAGCCGGAGGCGACGACCGGACCGCCGAGCAGTACGCGCCCGACGCCGTCGGGTGCCGGATCGGCGATGCGGGCCGCGACGCCGTCGAGGGGTCGCCCGTCGTAGACGCACCCTCCGGCGGTCTCGCTCATCCCGTATGTCGCGACGACCGGGAGACCTTCGTCGACCGCTCTGTCCCACAACGGTTTCGGGGTGGCCGCGCCGCCGACGAGGATGGCGTCGAGCTCCCGCGAGGCGGCGGTCGCGGCGGGCTGGTCGAGAACCTTGACGAGCTGGGTGGGCACCAGCGAGGTGTATCGCCGCGGACCTTCGAAGTCGCGTACGGCGCGGGCGTAGACCTCGGGATCGAAACCGGCCCGCATGTCCAGGACCACCGGCGTCTGCCCGGCGGTCAGCGCCCGGAGCAGGACCTGCAGGCCGGCGATGTGGTGCGGTGCCAGCGCGAGCAGCCAATTGCCCGGCCCGCCCAGATGATCGGCGGTGGCCTGCGACGACGCGGCGAGGGTCGCGGGAGAGTGCTGCGCGCCCTTGGGGGTGCCCGTCGACCCCGACGTCGAGACGACGAGGGACACGGGGTCGTCGATCGGTGCGTCGACCTGCAGCGCCGAGGCGAGTTCGGTTGCGGCGCGGGCGTTGTCGGGCACGGGCAGGAAGGCCGAGGAACCGTCGAGGATCGCCCGGAGGTCGTCGACGTGGTCGAGCACGGCGGCGGTCGACGGCAGCGGCAGGGTTCGCAGGGTCCTCAGGACGGGTCCCCATCGGTCGGACGGCCCCCATCAGGATCGGGGTCGTCGCTGAACGGCCATCCGCGGGCGACGAGGTGTGCGCGTACCCGCGCGATGTCGTCCTCGTGCGGCAGTTCATGGGTGTAGTGGGTGATCTTCACCGCCGCGTCGATCCGCGATATCGGTTCGGGTGGTGGCGGGGACTCGCGGGCCAGCTCCGCCGACACCTGGCTCACCTCGTCGTCGGTCAGCTGCCGGCGCAGCAGCGCCACGAGCGGTATGTAGTCGTTGTGCGGGACGCCGTCGGGGTAGCCGGCGCGCAACCACTCCACGACCTTCTGCAGAAGTGTCGGGCGGTCCACGGGGTGTCTCCGATCAGAAGCGGGGACGATCACTTGTAGCCGAACGGGAAGATCTTGACGCCGGTGTAGTAGAAGATCGTCTGCCGGGTGATCCAGAGGATCCCGACGACGATCACCAGGATGACGACGCCGAAGATGAGGTACGCCACGGGCTTCAGCGCGGGATGCGGATCGGAGGTCGTTCCGTCGGCGGCGACGGAACCCTCGGCGAGGGACCGCAGACGCAACCCGACTGCGAACAGCGCGGGCAGTCCCGCTCCCAGTACCAGTCCGACGATGAGAACTTTGCCGATGGCCTCGAACGTCTCCATTCTCAAGCGCTCCTCTCCGGGTCGTGCTGGACGATGATCTCGGCCGGGATGACCGGCGGCAGCGGGAGGGTCGTGTCGTCCGTCTCGGTGGCGACCGCTTCCTCCCACTCCTCGCCCGCGAGGGCCTCGCCCTCCCAGGCGTCGTTGACGTTCTCGTGGTCGACCTTGTTCTCCTGCGCGCGCCAGTACATGTAGCCCGACGCGACCACCAGGATCGCGAAGATGATGAGGGCCCCGGTGACGTCGCCGAACAGGTGCGCGATGAAGTAGCAGGCGGCACCGACCGCGCCGGCGGCGGGCAGGGTCGTCACCCAGGCGACGGCCATCCGGCCGGCGACCGACCAGCGGACCTGGGCGCCTTTGCGGCCGACCCCCGAACCCAGGATGGAGCCGGTAGCGACCTGGGTGGTCGAGAGCGCCATGCCCGCGGCACTCGAGGTGAGGATGATGGCGGCCGACGACGCCTCGGCGGCCATGCCCTGCGGCGAGGTGATCTCGACAAGCCCCTTGCCGAGGGTGCGGATGATCCGCCAGCCGCCCAGGTAGGTGCCGATCGCGATGGCCGCGGCGCAGCTGAACACCACCCAGAAGGGGAGTCCGTGGCTGACGCTCGACGCCTCGAGGTGTCCGGTGGCGATGAGGGCCATCGCGATGACACCCATCGTCTTCTGGGCGTCTCCGGTGCCGTGGGCCAGCGAGACCAGCGATGCGGTGGCGACCTGCCCGTAGCGGAAGCCGTCCTCCTTCTGCCGGTCGGCGATCCGGCGGGTGATCGCGAAGACCAGCCAGGTTCCGCACGCCGCGACCAGACAGGCGATGACCGGTGCGGCCAGCGCGGGGATGAGGATCTTGGAGGTGATCCCGGACCAGTTGATCCCGCTGACACCGATCGCGGCCAGGCCCGAACCGATCAGCCCGCCGAACAGGGCGTGGGACGAACTCGAGGGCAGCCCGAACAGCCAGGTGAAGAGATTCCACAGGATGCCGCCGATCAGGCCCGCGAAGATGATGAGCAGCGCCGTCGTCGCCGACAAGCCGGCCACCAGCTCCCCGGCGTCGGTTCCCGAGGTCTGCTGGATGTTCAGCACGTCCTTGGTGATGGTCGCCGCGACCTCCACGGACAGGAAGGCGCCGACCAGGTTGAGCACCGCCGACAGCCCGACCGCGACCTTCGGCTTCAGGGCGCCGGTGGCGATCGACGTCGCCATCGCGTTGCCGGTGTCGTGGAAGCCGTTGGTGAAGTCGAAGCCGAGGGCTGTGACCACCAACAGCACCAGGATCAGCATCTCGCCGCTCATGGTGACGATTGTGGGACCTACCGCCCCCATTTACCTAAACATCGGGCACAGTTCCGGTGCGCGGGGTCCCCGGCCGGGGCCGACCGATCGAACGTTCAACAGACCCTCGGAAACCGGTCGCCGCTGTGGAAGAATCCGTCGGCATGACATCGATGAAGCTGGGCATGCCGATCAACTACGCGGGCGACTTCCGCGAGACCATCAACAACCTCGCGGACTTCGAAGCCGCGGGCGTGCAGCGCATCGCGGTTCCGGAGGCCTACAGCTTCGACGCCGTCTCGCAGCTGGGGTACATCGCGGCCAAGACCGAGACGATGGAACTGCAGACCGCGATCCTGCCCATGTACTCGCGGACGCCCACCAACCTGGCGATGACCGCGGCCGGCCTCGACTACATCAGCGGCGGTCGCGCGGTGCTCGGTATCGGCGCATCCGGTCCGCAGGTGATCGAGGGATTCCACGGCGTCAAGTACGACTACCCGCTGGGACGCGCCCGCGAGCACGCCGAGATCTGCCGGATGGTCTGGCGCCGCGAGAAGCTGAACTACCAGGGCAAGCACTACACGCTGCCGCTCGACGAGGAGCACGGCGGCTCGGGACTGGGCAAGTCCCTGAAGATCATCAATCACCCCGTACGCGCCAACATCCCGTTGCTCCTGGCCGCCATCGGCCCGAAGAACATCGAGTTGGCCGCCGAGATGTTCGACGAGCTGCAGCCGATCCTGTTCCACCCGGAGCAGATCGACGCTGCCTTCGGTGAGTCGCTGGCGGCGGGCAAGGCCAAGCGCGATCCGTCGCTGGGGGATCTGGGCATTGTCGTCCAGGCCACCGCACGCATCTCCGACGACGCCGAGCAGATCGACAACGCCAAGCAACTCGTGCGCCATCATGCCGCCCTGTACATCGGCGGGATGGGCGCCCGCGGGAAGAACTTCTACAACCAGCTCGCCATCCGCTACGGCTACACCGACGAGGCGAAGCTGATCCAGGACCTCTACCTCGACGGCAAGAAGATGGAGGCCGCGGCCGCGGTCCCCGAGGACCTCGTCACGTCGATGTCGCTGATCGGTTCCAAGGCCCAGGTGGCCGAGCGGGTCGCGGCGTTCCGGGAGGCCGGTGTCACGTGCATCCTGGCCTCGCCCACCGCGCCGACCCACGCCGAGCGCGTCACCGAGGTCGAGCACCTGCGCGACATCTTCGGGGGCTGATCGCGCGATCGGCGATTGTTGTCCGGAAAACGACGGCCCGTGTACGCACGGCCGTCGTTTTCCTTTCTCGGTCATTTGCTCCTCGGGTGCAATTCCGAGACATTTCACTACACTTCGACGATGTTCTGCCGACCGTGAATTCGGGTGTGCATTCACGGTGTTTCCGAATCCCGTCGCAGGTCGCGCGAAATACCATTCCGTTCACATCGATTAGCGTCAGTAACGGCGTTCCCCCCGAGTTGTGAGGCGACAACCCGTCCCATAGGCTCTTGTCATCCGCTCGGCCCGCATCGGTTTCACGCCGAGCGGCCGTCGCGATGACAGTGTCGGGAAATGGCCGTTCGCCCCGGTGACGCGTCGATGATGAGAATCACCACGCGACCGGCGGCAACGGATCGGCGTGACAAGAGGACGGCACATGGTGGGTGGTGAGGCAAGGCGTTGAATTCGACGACGCCCGTGTTTCGATCTCGCGGCCGACGCATGCCTTTTTCATGCACGGCTGGGTGTGGCATGGCATTTCTGGGACCGGGGGGATCAGACGGTCGGCCCGCCCCGTGAGCCCCGTTCTCCCCGGCCGCACGCGTAGAGGCCGGGTCGTCGTATGAGCGATTCGTCCAAGCGCGAGTTCGTGGCCCCGTCGGGTCCCTCCGACCCCGACGCCCCGCGTCGTTTCACCCTCAGCGCGGCCCAGCGATCGCTGTGGTTCACCCAGCAGGCGGCGCTCGATGTGCCGATCAACGTCGCCCAGTACGTCGAGATCGACGGTCCCATCGACGCCGAGCTCTTCGTGCGGGCGACCAGCACGGTGGTGCAGCGCGCGCAGTTCACCCAGCTCCGGTTCGTCGACACCGAGGACGGGCTGGTCGGCGTGTACGACCCCGCCCTGCACTACTGGGCCGACATCATCGATCTCCGTGACCGGCCGGACCCGCGCGCCGTCGCCGAGGAGATGATGGCGCAGGACTATTCGCGACCCCTCGACCCCCGGGTGGACCGGACCGCACGCGGGTGCCTGTTCCGGCTGTCCGACGACAAGGCGCTGGTCTACAACCGCGGTCATCACCTGCTCTCGGACGGGATGGGCGGCAAGGACCGGATGGTCGAGGCCCTCGCGGCCTATCACGCGGCGGTCACCGGCGAGCCCGCGCCGCCCCAGAAGCCGGTCGACCTGGACCTTCCGGCCCGCGCCGACGCCGAGTACCGCCAGTCGAAGCGCTTCGCCACCGACCGCGCGTACTGGCGGGAGAACATGGCGGGCGTGGGGATCGCCGCGACCCTGGCGCACCGCCCGGGACGTCCCGCAGCCGTTGCCAGACGCGTCGCCGCCGCGGTGCCCGCCGACACGATGGCGCGGTTACGTGCTGCCGCACAACGCGGTTCGACGATCCTGCCCAACGTTCTCGTCGCCGCCTTCGCGGCCTATCTGGGCCGCGCGGCCGCGCAGGGCGACGAGGTGATCTTCCAGTTCCCGGTCGCCGCGCGGACGACCGCCGCGCTGCGTGCCACCCCGCTCCCGGTCGCCAACATCGTGCCGCTGCGCACCGGGGTCACCGGATCGGGCAGCGTCGCCGACGCGCTCGCGTCCACCCAGGCCGCGCTCATGGGCGCGCTGCGGCACCAGCGCTACCGCGGCGAGGACATCTGGGCCGACCTCGCCGCCGACGAATCCTCCGGGGCGACACCGCGCACGGCGGCTCAGGAACGCTCCGGTCCGATGCTCAACCTGATGCTGTTCGACCGCGAATTCCCCTGCGGCGAAGCACGAGCCACGTTTCACATCCTGACCGTCGGCCCAGCCGACGACCTGACGATCAACATCTACCCGGTACCCGGTGAGGATCAGGATTCCTCGCTGATGATCGGCGTCGAGGCGAACCCCAACCGATACGACGACGCGGAGGTCGCCGAACACCACGGGCAGTTCCTGTCGATGCTCGACACGTTCGCCGATGCGCTCCTCCGGGCGCCGGACACCCGCGTCGACGACCTGCCGCTGCGTTTCGCCGACACCTCGGCCGGAGAGGCGCGTGAGCTGCCGGCGAACGAGGCGCCGGACGCGGGCACCGTCTGGACGGCCCTCACCGACGTCGCGCTGCGGCACCGGCGTGATCCCGCCGTCGAGATCTCTGGAACATCTTCGGACGCAACGCTGCTGACCTTCGAACAGCTGCACGCGCGGGCTCGCGATCTCGGCGCCCGGTTGCGCACGCTCGGAGCGCGACCCGGCTCGGCGGTCGGCGTCTTGGTCGGGTCGGACGCGGACCGGGTGCTGTCGTGGTGGGCCGTCGCGGCGACGGGGGCCGCCGTGATCCTGCTCGATCCCGCAGCACCGCACTCGGTGTCGCCGGATGTCCCGGGGGTGTCCGGCGTGCTGGTGATCGCCGACGACGATGCGGACGTGCCGGCCGGTGTCCGCGCGGAGGACGTGCACACGCTGGCCGGACTGACCGGGGTCGCGCCGTCGGCGGAGCCCGCGTCGCCCCGTCTGGAGGACACCGCCTGCTTCGCCGTCGGCGCCGAGGGTGTGGTCGCACTCCCGCAGCGGGCCGTGGCCGCGCTCATCGTTGACGGCCTGTTCGCGCCGGAATCATTCGGCCACAACACATCCGATGCGGGACACGGACAGCTCGCGGTCACGGCGCCGATGGCCTCCTGGGCGGCCCACCTCGAGATCGTCGCCGGTGCCGCCCACGGGTTGCGGCTCGTCGAGCCCGACGCCGCCGGAGTGACGCACCGGATCGTGCCCTCCGGGTTACTTGCCGACGACACGGGGCGCGGCGCCGCGACGACGGTGCTGATCGTCGACGCCGGCGCAGCGCCGGCGCCGGCCGTCCGATACGCCGCCGGCCGGGATGTGCGGACCGCCTACAGCCCTCGGGGCGTGCTGGGCCCCTACACCGCTGCGAACCGTGTCCGTCCCGACCAGCCGATCGGCCGGCCACTCCCGAGCGGACACCCGCGCGACGGCGTCGGCATCGCGATCCTCGACCGCCGTCTACGACCCCTGCCGCCCGGCATCACGGGCGACGTGTACGTCGTGGGAAGCGTTGTGCCACAGCACTTCGCTGGGGAAGGCTCGCGTACGTCGCCGACACTCGTCGCCTGTCCGTGGCATCCCGGCCGGCGCATGCTGGTCACCGGCGACCGCGGGCATCTCGAACCGGGGACGGGACTTCTCGTCATCGATCACCGCGCCGGTGAGATCGTCGAGATCGACGGCATCCGAGTCGATCTCGCACTGCTCGAACGTGCCGCCACGGAGGTCCCCGGGGTCGTGGCAGCGACTGCGACCGTACTCGGCGACGGTGACGGGCTCGCGCTCGGACTCGTGCCGGCCCGTTCCTCGTCGGAGGCGACCGAACCATCGGATCCGCAACGGATTCGGGCGGCGGTTCGACGCCGGGTCAATGCGGAACTCCCGGCGGTGCTGTGGCTGCGCCGGGTCGCGATCCTGGATGCGGTGCCGCTCGACGGGTTCGGCGGCGTCGACCGGTCTGCCGCCGCCGGGTTGATCGCCGCGGCGCCCGAAACGCGGGCCGCGCGCCGCCGTCCGTCGACGCCGGTCGAACGCGCCGTTGCCGACGCGGTGACGTCCGTCCTCGGCGTGCCCGAGCCGTCCCTGGACGACGAACTGGTCCAGCTCGGCGCCACGTCACTGGGATTCATGCAACTGGCCACGCACCTCGGTGACACCTTGCAGGTCGTCGTCAGCGTGCGCGATCTCGGTGATGTCACGACCCTCGCCGAACTCGCCGCCGTCCTCGAGGCCTCCGCGCCGCGCCGCGCCGCGCCGGGTGATCCCGCGGGCACCGTCCGCTACCGGCCGACCCGCGCGCAGCAGGAGATCTGGCTGCTCAATCGCGCCGACCGGCAGGCGACCGTTTATCACCTGCCGGTGCATGTCGTTCTCGCCGAGGGCATCTCGGCCGAAGTCGTCCGCGCCGCACTCATCGACGTCGCGGCGCGGCACGAGGCACTGCGGACCGTGTACCCCGACAACGGCGGGGAGCCGGTCGCGGTCGTCCGCGGAGTCGACGAGGCAAAGGTTGCCGCGCCGGTGACCGCGGCCACCCTCGACGCGACCGGCATCGACCTCGCCGTCGCGGCCCCCTTCGACCTGACGGTGGACCTGCCGTGGCGTGCGGTCGTCGACGAGACCCGCGGACGGACCGAGCTCGTTCTCGTCGCCCACCACATCGCGATCGACGAGTGGTCGCTGCACATCGTCGTCGACGACTTCGCGCATGCACTGCGTGCTCGTCTCGACGGTGCGACTCCGGTGTGGACGGAGGACGCGGTGGCCTTCAGTGCCGCGCTGTCCGCGCGGCCGGCCGCGGCGGATGCGGCGGCCGAGGTCCACTGGGCGAAGACGTTGCGGGAGGCTCCTTCTCGCATCGTGCTGCCGGAGCCGGCGCAACCGGTGCCGGCGGGACTCACCTCCGGCCCGGCGACCGTCCTGCGTCGTGACGTCGACCGTGGGGCCCGGGACCGTGCCGCTGCTCGTGCACGCGAGTCCGGGACGACGCTCAACACGATGCTGTGCGTGGCGCTCTCGGCCGTACTGGCCGAGTACTCGGATTCCGACGACTTCGTGCTGTCGGTGCCGGTCTCAGGGCGATTCACCACCGAGGAACTACGCCCGGTCGGCATGTTCGTCGAGACGGTGCCGGTGCGGATCACCGGGGTACGGAGCAATAGCGTTGCGGAGGCCCTCGCCCGCGTGGGCGCGGGCCTGACGGCGGCGATCACCCACGCCGACGCGGCACCGACGGGGCTCGCCGATGTCATCTTCGCCTATCACGCCTCCCGGCCCGACGTCGCCGACCCGGCGGTGTTCGCCGAGGTCCAGACCTTGTCCGCCGGCCAGGCGCGAACCGCGTTGGAAGTAACCGTCTTCGACGAACCGGACGGGTTGTCGGTCGCGCTGACCGTCGCCGAACGCCGGGTCGACCCGATGGCTGCCGGCCACCTGCTCGACCGATTCGTCGAGACGGTCGCCGCGCTCGGTGTCGCGACGCCCGACTCGGTCGTCGCGGCGTGCATCCCGGTTCCCGCCGACCGGGCGCTCTCCGCCCGCAGCCGCCGGACCGCTCCCGTCGACCCGATCGATGCCCTGCGACGCCGTGCGCAGGCGAAGCCGGGCGCCGCCGCCGTCATCGCCGACGACGCGATTCTGACCTACCGGGATCTGCTCGGTCGCGCCGAGGCCCTCGCGAACACGTTGCGGGAGAACGGGGTACAACCGGGCGACCGAGTCGCGCTGTCGCTGCCCCGGAGCGTCGAGACCGTGATCGCGATCGTCGCGGTGCTCTTGGCCGATGCCGTGTACGTGCCGATCGAACCCGACGATCCGCCGTCGAGGACGGAGCTGATCGTCGACGCGACCGCACCCGTCGCGGTGATCGAAGCCGGGCCGGCGGTGCGCGCCGTCGCGACAAGCGAACGTGCACAACCGGTTCCGGGTGGCGCCTATGTGATCCACACCTCCGGCTCCACCGGCGTCCCGAAAGCCGTGTTGGTGACCCGCGCGAATCTGGCGGCCATGCTCGGCGCCGCGCTGGACACGATCGCCGCGTCCGACGACGACGTGTGGAGCTGGGTGCACTCCTACGCGTTCGACTTCTCCGTCTGGGAGATCCTGGGGCCGTTGGCCTCCGGTGGTGCCGTCGTCGTGCTGGAGCGCGCCACCGTGCTCGACCCGCGCTTGCTGGCGGCGGCGATCGACCGGTACGGGGTCACCGTCTGTTCGCAGACCCCGACGGCGTTCGGCAACCTCGTCGACCCGACGGTGGCCGCTGCCCCCCCGGACGCCGGATCACTCGCGTTGCGGGCCGTCGTCTTCGGTGGCGAACCGTTGTCGCCGGGGCTGTTACGGGAGTGGTCGGCCGCGCATCCGGACGTCCGGTTGGTCAACATGTACGGCATCACCGAGACGACCGTGCACCTCACGGCGGTCGACGTCGATGTCGACGACGCCCGCAGCGACATCGGTGTCCCGCTGGACGGCGTCTCGACGGCGATCCTGGGCCGCGACCTACGCCCGGTCCCGGTGGGCGCCATCGGCGAACTGTACGTGAGCGGCGATCAGGTCACGCTCGGCTATCACAACGCCCCGGCCACGACCGCCGCGCGGTTCGTCGCCGACCCGCGCGGCACCGGCCGCCGGATGTACCGTACCGGCGACCGCGTACGCGAGATCGCCGGCGGCCGCATGGTCTATCTCGGCCGCAGCGACGACCAGGTCCAGATCCGCGGGCACCGCATCGAACTCGGTGAGATCACGTCGGTGCTGCGCGAGCACCCCGGCGTCGGCGACGCGCGGGTGCTCCTCGACCCGGGCAGCCGCCGCGGCGAGGAACGGCTGCTCGCATTCGTCACCGAGGACGGCCTCGCCGACTTCGATGTGCTGGACGCCCTCTCCGCCGAGCAGATCCTCGTGTTCTGTGCGACCAGGCTCCCGGCGCACATGATCCCGGCGCGACTCGCGATCGTCGACGGCTGGCCGATGACCCCGACCGGCAAACTCGACCGCCACCGGCTCACGGATCTGCTGCCCGAGGTGCCGACGGGATCGACCCGAGCACTGACACCGGCCGAGCAGACCGTCGCCGACGCCATGCGCGCGGTGACCGGCACGGATGCCGTGGTCGCCGCGGACACCAACTTCTTCGCGACCGGAGGAACATCACTGTCGGCAGCGCGACTCGCGGCCACACTGACGGGTGTCGGCGACCAAGTCTCCGTCGCCGATGTGTTCGCCCATCCGACGGTGGCCGCGCTCGCCGCGCACATCGAGTCCGCGGCGAGTTCGGGGCGCACGATCGCCGACGGCTCCCGGACCGGTCTCGCCGACTTCGCAACCGCTGACGGGGTGGATCTGCCGCTGACCCCCGAGCAGATGGATCTATGGCTCCGATGGCGCACCGAGCCGGACTTCACCGGGTATCTGATGCCGCTCGCCCTCCCCGTCGACGCCGGCCCCGACGAGCTGCGCCGTGCCCTGCTCGAGATCGTGACGCGGCACGACGCGTTGTGCACCGTGTTCCCCTCGGGTCCCGACGGCCCGGTGCAGCGTCGCCGACCCGACTCCCATGTCGCGGGTGAACTGAGAGCGCAACTGGCGCAGACGGTCTCGGTCGCAGACATCGAGTCGGTCGACGCCGCTCTGCGTACGCTGCACACGCCGATCGACCTGGCCGCCGAACTGCCCTGGCGGGTACGGATCTGCGCGGTGGACGGGCAGACCTGGCTTCTCGTCGTCGCGCACCACATCGCGGTCGACGGCGAGTCGTTCGGCATCCTGTCCGCAGAGCTGCGATCCGCCCTGTCCGGGACCCTCCCGGCGCCCGCCGACGTCGACTACCAGGAGTACTCGGCGTGGCGAGCCGGGTCGCTGGCCGCCCGGCGGACCGAGCTCGTCGCGCACTGGGTCTCGGCGTTCGATCGGGCCGTCGAACCACTGCGCCTGCCCGAACTGAACCCGGCGGCCCCGCATCCGTCCGCGCCGGGACGAGCGGTGGTGCACCGTGCGCACCGGTCGCTCGACCGCACCGAGACCGGAGCACTCGACGATCTGGCGGTGGCCAGACACAGCACTCCGTTCATCGTCGTGCACACCGCGCTCGCGGCGGTGCTGACAAGGCAGTCCGACGCCGAGGTGGTCACGATCGGCACCGCTCTGTCCGGGCGGATCGACCCGCGCCTGGTCTCCGTGCCGGGGCTGTTCGCCCGTGCCGTACCCCTGCACACCCCGATCGACGTCGACCTGCCGTTCGTCGACCTCCTGGCCTCGGTCACCGCGGTCGACCTCGGCGCGTTCGCGCACGCCGACCTCCCGCTCACCGAGATCACCGAGATCGCCGATCCCGGTCGTGTCAAGGCGGGCACCCCGCTGTTCGAGGTCTCCCTCGGCGCCGTCCCGGACGAGCTGGTGGCGGCGAGTCCGGCTGCGGCAGCGAGCGTCCCGTCGGACGCGAGTGCCTTCGGGGGAGTGCCGCTGTTCGGTGTGGACGTGTCGATGTACCGCCGGGACGGTGCGCTGCATCTGATGATGACGTGCACGGATGCGGTGGCGAGTGCCGCGAGACTGGACGCTCTGTGCGACCTCGTCGTCGAGACGATCCGGCGCGGGGTGCGCGAACCGAACCGGACGGTCGCGGCGCTGCTCGCCCCGTCGGACCCGACGTCGGTCCCGGAAATCGCGCCGCAGAATCGGATTCGCGAGTTCGACACGCTCGACGAGCTGCTGACCGGTGGGCTCGCTGACGATCCGGATGCGATCGCGGTCGTCGACCGGCGCCATCCGGTGCCCGGGTCGGGTGTCTCGCTCACCAATTCCGACCTCGACCGGCTCGCGACGTTCACGGCTCGCTCGCTCATCGAGGCGGGAATCGGTCCGGGGGACGTGGTGGTCGCCCTGCTGCCGCGCTCGGTCTTCGGCGTGCTCGCCACGGTCGCGGTCGCCCGCGCGGGCGCAGCGTTCGTGAACGTCGATCCGGCCGACCCAGCGGGGCGCCGGCAGATGATCATCGAGCGGTGCCGACCGCGTGCCGTTGTCACCCTCGCGGCGACCGCGGAATCCGTGACCGGCGGCATCCCGGTGCTCGCCCTTGACGAGTTGCTCGCCCGACATACCGATTCCGGTGCGAATGCGGCGGATTCGCTGCCGTTCGCCGCCGCCGAGCGGGTGCGCCCGCTGTCGGTGGACGACGTCGCCTACATCACCTTCACCTCGGGGACGACCGGACTGCCCAAGGGTGTGCAGGTGACCCATCGGGGCCTCACGGACTGGGCGCGCGACACCGTGGCCCGACTGCGGCTCGACTCGTCGGACGCGGTGTTGCACACGTATGCAACCGGATTCGACGCACACCTGATGGGGCTCGTGCCCCCGCGGGTCGCCGGCGCCACGATCGTCGTGTGCCCGCCCGATGTCATCGCCGCGGACGAGCTCGCCGAGTTCGTCGGCGCCGAACGGGTCAGCGTCCTGCTGACCACCCCGTCGGTGCTCGCGACCCTGCGGCCCGACGAAGTCCCCGGTGTTCGTCACGTGGCGGTCGGCGGTGAACCCCTCGGCGCCGGGCTGGTCCGGGAGTGGACGGCCGGCCACACGCTGAGCAACGAGTACGGCCCGACCGAGGCCACCGTCGCGGTCAGCAGTGCGCGGTACACCGCAACTCCGGGCGGGCCGGTTCACATCGGCGCTCCGCTGCCGGGTGTGGGGATGTATGTGCTCGACCGTGCGCTGCGACCGGTGCCCGACCACACCGTCGGCGAACTGTACCTCTCCGGGAACTGCCTTGCCCGTGGGTATCTCGACGACCCGGCGACGACGGCCGGGGCGTTCGTCCCCGATCCGTTCAGCGCCGACCCGTTCAGCGCCGGCGGGCGGATGTACCGGACCGGTGACCTCGTCCACCGTCGTCCCGACGGCACGTTCGTGATCCACGGTCGCACCGACGATCAGGTGAAGGTCCGCGGCGTGCGGCTGGAGCCGGGTGAGGTCGATGCGGCGCTGTCGGGGCTGCCCGGCGTGGCGACCTCGGTGACCGCGACGAGGACCACCCCGGCGGGCGAGAAGATCCTCGTGTCGTGGGTCGTGGTCGACGGAGACGATGCGGAAGTGGCCGACCTGCCTCGTCAGCTCGCGCACCTGTTGCCGCGCAGCATGATCCCGAGTGCGATCGTCGGTGTCCCGGCGTTGCCGTTCGGACGCAACGGGAAAATCGACGTGGCGGCGCTGCCCGATCCCGATTTCGCCGGTGCGGCAGCGGGTTCGGGTGTCCGCCCCGGACGGCCGCCGTCGGGGGCCACCGAGGAACTGGTGACCGCGGTGTGGGCGGAGGTCCTCGACCGTCCCGTTCAGTCGCTGGACGCCGATTCCGATTTCTTCACCGAGGGTGGTACCTCGCTGTCGGCCACGCAGGTGACGTCGAGGCTGACGGCGGCGACCGGTGCGGACATCGGGGTCCGCGAGATCTTCGAAGCACGCACGGTCGCGGGAGTCGCGCAACGTGTCGACGAACTGCTGGCCGGGCCGGGTGATACCGGCGCCGGAAGCGGAGCGGAGTCCGGCGCGGCACCCACCCGACTCCCGGTGCCGGAGTTCCTGCCGCTCGCATATCCGCAGCGCCGCATGTGGATTCACCATCAGTTCGATCCGCGTTCGACGGCCTACCATGTTCCGCTCGTGTTGCGCATGAGTGGCCGGGTCGACCTCGCCCGCCTGCGGAAGGCGGTCGACGAGGTGGTCGCGGCTCATGCCGTCCTCCGGACGGTCCACCCGGATTCGCCGTCGGGTCCACGGCAACGCCGGATCGAGCATCGGAGTCCGGTGCTACGGCATCGCCTCGTCGACGCCGCGACGGGTCCCGAGGGTCTCCGTCGGGACATCGACGACTTCCTGCGACGGCCGTTCGATCTGGAGTCCGAGACCGGGTTCCGGGCCGCGGTCTTCGAGCTCGACTCTGCGGAGGATCCGCACACCCATCTGGCGGTGGTCCTGCATCACGTCGCGATCGACGGGTGGTCGATCCGGGTGCTGCTCACGGACCTGCTCCGTGCCTACGACGGCCAGCGGCTCTCGGTCCCCGCCGACGAGGCGTTCACCTATGCCGACTTCACGCAGTGGCAGATCGCCCGCCTCGGCGACCCGTCCGATCCGCGCAGCAGATACGCACGGCAACTGCGTTTCTGGACGTCGACGCTCGCCGATGCCCCCGGCCCGCTCCGGTTGCCGGGAATCGCGGACACCGTCGGGCGGCCGCGCGACGCTGCCGCACGACGGTTGTCGGCGTCGATCGTCGGCACGGATTCACTGCACCAGACCGCGAAAGCGATGTCGGCGAGTGTGTTCCAGGTGGCGCACGCCGCGCTCGCGACGGTGTTGGGCCGGTGGACCGGTGAGTGGGACCTGCTGATCGGCGTGCCGGTGCACGGCCGGCACGCGCCGGAGTGGGAGTCGGTGGTCGGCATGTTCGTCAACACCGTGGCCCTGCGGACACGGCTGCATCCGGGGCTCCCGATCCGCGAGGCCGTCGTGCGGGCTCGCGATGCCGCCCTGGCCGCCCAACCGCACAGTGAGGTCCCCTATGAGGACGTCGCCCGTATGGTCCGTCCCGACGGCCGGGAGGCCGGGGACCCGCTGATCTCGGTACTGCTGGTCAACCAGGACGTCGTGCCCCAGTCCTCCGGCGAGGTGGTGCTGGGCGGAGCGTCGGCGGGTGGCCCGGGTCCCGAGGCGGATGCCGTGATCGCCAGGCTGGTCCCGGAGTACACCGCGACCGTGGACGCCAAGTTCGACGTCGAGGTCGTTCTCGCCGAACGCGACGACGAGTTGCACATCACGGTGGTGCACTCCGCCGCCGTCCCGACCGTGGTCGCGCAGGCGCTTCTCGACGACTTCCGCAGATCGGTCGTCGCGGCGGCAACCGATGCCGATCGGCCGTTCCCGGAGGTCGACGGCCCGGCCGTCGACATCGTTGCGGCCGAACGGGTATCGGGCACCGCGGTGGCGCCGGCCGGTGCCGGGGCGCCGTCGCATGCGGTGTCCTCGGCTCCACTCGTCGCGGCGATCGCCGACGCGATGGCCGAGGTGCTGGAGGTCTCACCGGGTTCGGTGGGGGACGCCGACGACTTCTTCACGATGGGCGGTACCTCGCTCTCGGCCACACGGGTGACCTCCGCGCTGGGGCGCCGGCTCGGCGTCCGCGTGCCCACCCGGTTGCTCTTCGAGCACCCCAACCCGGTCGCGCTCGCGCGGGCGGTGACCGAACTCCCCGCGGAGGGGACGGATGCGGGAGGCGGCGCGCCGGCCGGCGCGTCGGAGTCCGACCTCGGCGACCTCCCACTCGCTCCGACGCAGCGCCGGATGTGGGTGGGCGCGCAGATGCTCGGAGCGGTGCCGATCTACGCCGTGCCCGCGGTGGTGCCCGTGCCGTCCGGAACCGACGAGTCCGCGGTCATCGGCGCGGTCGAGGCCCTCGTCGACCGCCATCCCGCGCTCCGTACCCGGTATCTCACGACACCTGACGGTCCCCGGCAGCGTGTTCTCGACGCCTGGCGCCCGTCCCTGCGGCGGGTGGGCGCGGCCGAGCTCACGACGCCCGCGGGGATCGGGATGCTCGGGGAGGCTTTCGATCTCACCGGTGAGCCACCGGTCCGGGTGTGGCTGGTCATCGGCGACGATCAGGTGACCCCGGTGGCGGTCGTGGTGATCGCGCACCACATCACCATGGACGGTGAATCCGCCGGCATCGTGCAGCGTGAGCTCGCGTCGCTGCTGGCGGGTCTCGACCTCGGCCCGGCGCCGACGGGTTTCGCGGCGGTCGCCCGGCAGATGGCTGCCGACGACGAGCGATCCCGGGTTGCACGGGTGGACTTCTGGCGGCGCGCGCTCGAGGGGCACAGCGGCGAGCTCGACCTCGCCCAGCGCCGTCCCGCCGTCCGGGACCTGCGGACCTCGACGACTGAGTATCTGCTGGAAGATGGGGTCGGCCAGGCGATTCCGGCAGCCGCGCGCCGGGCGTCGGCGAGCGAGTTCCACATCCTGCACGCGGCCCTGGTGCTGGCCCTCGCGGTGCAGTCGGGGGCCGATGACATCGCGCTGGCCACGCCCGCCTCGATGCGCCGCGACTCCGACACCGCCGGCACGGTCGGCATGCTCATCTCCACGGTCGTGTTGCGCACCCGGATTCGCCCCGGCATGACCGTCGGCGATCTGATCACGGCGGTCCGCGACGACGACCTGGCGGCGCTCGATCATGCCGCGATCGCCTTCGACGATGTGGTCGCCCTGATCGATCCGCCGCGCGTCCCCGGGCGGCATCCGCTGGTACAGGTGGCGTTCTCGATGGCCGATCCGGAGATGCCCGGGCCCGACCCGGCAGACACCGGCGCGCCGACGTGGATGTCGCCGCGCAGCGAGTTCGACATCCACGTCGAGGCGGTGCCCGACGCCGGCGGCTGGCGGTTGCGCGTCCACCACGGCCGGGAACTGTTCGACGAGGGCACGATCCGCGCCCTCGGCGAGCGAGTGGTCGCCGCGGTCGCCGCCGTCGTGGGGGAGCCGTCACGTCGCCTCGCGGCCATCGAGCCGCTGACCGGCGCCGAACGACGCTTCGTCGCCGACCGGGCGCGGGCATCCTCGACGACGGGGGCCGAACCGCTGCTGGCCGAGCTGTTCACGACGGCTGTCGCGGCGTACGGCGACCGTCCCGGCATCGCCGACGAGCACCGGTCCCTCACCTACCGCGAATTCGACGGGTGGGTTTCGGTGACCGCCCGCGCGATGCGACGTCGAGGGCTCGGTGCCGGTGACGCGGTGGCCGTCGTGGTGCCGCGGTCGATCGAGTCGGTCGTCGCCATCTGGGCGGTCAGCCGGATCGGCGCGGTGTGCGTACCGGTCGACGTCACCTACCCGACGGCCCGGATCGACCACGTGGTCGCCGGCGCGTCGGCGAGTGTGATCACGCCCGCCGACATCCCCGCCCAACCGACGGAACCGGTTGTGTCCGAACCCGTCACGCCGGTGTCGCGCGACGCGCTGGCCTACGTCATCACCACGTCGGGTACCACCGGGACCCCGAACATCGTCGGGGTCACCCATCGCGGTGTACACCGCGTGGCCTCGCTCGGCGACGTCGAACCAGACGACCGCGTCGGGATGGCCATCAGTCCGGGATTCGACGCCACGTTCCACGACATGCTGTTGCCACTCGCCGCCGGCGCGACCCTGGTGGTGGTCCCGGCCGGGATCACCGGCGGGGACGACCTCACCCGGTTCCTCGACCGCACCGGGGTCAGCGTCTTCACGGCGACGCCTTCGGTCGTCCGCACACTGCGACCGGCGGCGATCGGTGCGCTGCGCCTGGTGTACATCGGCGGCGAGGCACTCTCGGCCGATCTGGCCGCGATGTGGTCGGAGCACGCCCAGGTCCTCAACATCTACGGCCCCACCGAGACGACGGTGACCGTGTCCACCAGTGCGTTCCGGCGCGGCGAACCGATCCGGCTGGGGCATCCGCGACCGGGCATCGGCGCCGAGGTGCTCGACGCCCAGCTGCGCCACGTCCCGCCGGGTGTCGTCGGCGAGTTGTACATCGGCGGAACCGGGGTCGCCCGTGGCTATCTCGGTGATCCGGCGCTCACCGCTGCGACGTTCGTCGCCGGCGCCGACGGCGTGCGCCGCTACCGCACCGGGGACCTGATGCGGTGGGATCGCGACACCGGCGAGCTGGTCTACGTCGGCCGGGCGGACCGTCAGGTCAAGATCCGGGGTCAGCGAGTGGAACCCGCCGAGATCGACGCGGTGATCGTGCGGGCGGGCGCCGAGCGCTCGGTGACCGTCCTGCGGCCGGGTCCGGTCGGACCAGCGCTCGTGTCCTATGTGGTGGCACCGTCGGTGCCGGCCACCGAGCTCCGGGCCGCGTGCCGATCGTCGCTGCCGCGGCACATGGTGCCGAGCCGGATCGTCGTACTCGACGACCTGCCGCTCAGCGGCGCGGGCAAGATCGACGTACGCCGACTGCCCGAACCGGCCTGGTCGGAGTCCGTGCGCGAACCGGGAACCGCCACCGAGGCAGCGGTTCTCGACGCCTTCCGGGCCGTGCTGGGCGACGCGGCGGCCGGTCCGCACGCGGGCGCAGACGGTGCCGGGACACCCATCGGCATGGACGACGACTTCTTCGCCGCCGGTGGGCATTCGCTCGCCCTGCTGCAGTTGCGGGACGAACTGGCCCGCCGGACGGGCCGGGTCGTCGACGCGGCGGAACTCTTCGGTCATCGCACCCCGGCCGAGATCGCCCGGCTGCTCGACGACCCGGAAGGCGGCGTTAGCGGCCGACGCGTCGTGCCGCTGTCGCCCGGCACCGGCCGACGACCCGAGGTCTGGTGTGTGCACACCGCGACCGGGATCGTCGAACCGTTCCGGGCGCTGGGCGAGTCCCTGCCGTCGGCGTCGGTGTTCGGCCTGCAACTGCCCGAACTCGTACTCGCCGAACGGGATCTGCCGACGACGATCGAGGGCATCGCGGCACTGCACGTCGAGGCCATCCGGGCGACCCAGCCGCAGGGACCGTACCGGGTCGTCGGCTGGTCCGTCGGCGGCATCGTCGCCCATGAGATCGCGCGCCGGCTCGTCGAACTCGGCGAAGAGGTCGCGCTGCTGGTGCTGCTCGACGCGCGGACGCCGGCCGAACTGGCCACTGTGGACGACGCGGAGCTGCGAGCCGCCGATCACCCCCTGCGTGCCCTGGCCGAGCAGCACGACCCCGACGCACTGCGGCGGTTCGAGGACCGGACGAGGGGCCTGGCCGCGGCGGCGCGCTCCTACGACCTGCGTCCGGTGGCCGCCGGTAAGGTGCTCTACGTTGCGGCGCAGGACAACCCGGACCCGGACGCCTGGAGGCGTGCGGTCGATCCGGACGGACGGGTCGTCGTCGACGTGCTGCACGCCGGCACGACGCACGCAGAGCTGGGGCAGCCGGACGTATTGGCGCGGGTGGCCCGCAGAATCGAGGAGGAATGGTGACCGGATCCGAAGCGGCGACGCCGCAGATGTCGATCCTGTTCGTGTGCACGGGCAACATCTGTCGTTCACCGATCGGCGAACGCGTGCTGACCGGCCTCGCCGGCCGGGCGGGTGTCCCCGTGACGTCGTCGAGCGCCGGGGTCGGAGCGCTCAACGGGCAGCCCATCCATCCGCACGCCTCCGCCGTCCTGGTCGAGAACGGTTACGACGCATCGGGGTTCGAGTCCCGGTATCTGCGTCCGCCGATGCTCACCGAGGCCGACCTCGTGCTGTGCATGAGCCGCGAACACCGTGCCGCCGCGCAGCAGATGGCCCCGGCACGCTGGAAGCGGGTCTTCACGCTGACCGAGTTCGCCGCGCTCTGCGACCTCGGCGCGCTGCCGGAGATCATCGCCGGGCGTGGACGCCTCGATCCGAACTCGGACCTGCTCGACATCGTCGACCCGATGGGCCGCCCGCGCGAGGACTTCGACCGGGTTTTCGCCGAGGTCGAACCGAAGGTCGAGGCGTTGGTCACGTGGCTGGCGGCGCCGGGAGCGAAGCGAGCGGGCCAATCGTCCGCCGAGCAGGCCTCCGCCACTCGACCGGGCCGGCACGCGACGGGGGAGAGCCGATGATCCGGCGGCTGGCGGGTAACCGCGTCGTCCAGGTCGTCGCGGTGGTGCTGCTGCTCGTCGCCGCCGCGCTGATCTGGCTGGCGTACTCGGCATTCCAGGTCCGCGACGACCTGGAATCGGTGCGCGCGGATGCGAGCAGGGCCCGGGCGTTGATGCTCGACGGCGATCAGGCCGGCGCCCGTCAGGCGGCCGAGGCGGCGTCGGTGCGGGCCGAGGACGCCCAGGACCGTGCGAACGGTTTCCTGTGGTCGGCGGCTGCGGCGGTGCCGGTCGTCGGATCGCCGCTGAAATCGGTGCAGCAGATGAGCGATGCCGTTGCGGCGCTGTCGGCCGACGTGCTGGTGCCGGCTGCCGACCTCGCCACCGTGCTCGACCCGAATCGCCTGCGCACCGGCAACACCGTGAACCTGGCACTGCTGCGGGATGCGCAGCCGGCGCTGAAGTCGGTCGCGGAGGAGTCGGCGGCGGTGGCCGCCCAGGTCTCGGCGATCGAACCGAGTTGGCTGGGCGTCGTGGCTGATGCCCGGGCTCAGCTCGCCGAGCAGGTCGAGGCTGCCGACTCGACGGTGCAGGCGACGAGCATCGCGGCCGAACTCGTCCCGTCGATGCTCGGCGCCGACGGTCCGCGCAACTACTTCATGGCGTTCCAGACACCGTCCGAGGCTCGTGGAACCGGCGGCCTCGTCGGTGGTTTCGCGGTACTGAACGCGACCGGGGGCCGGGTGACCATCCCCGAGCTCGGTGCGAATTCGGAGTTCCGCGACCCGGCCACCCCGCAGATCAACCTCGGCCCCGAGTACGACGCGATCTACTCCTACTACCGCCCCTACACCGACTTCCGGAACGGCAACCTCAGCGCCCACTTCCCCGACGCCGCGCAGATCTGGCTGGCGAACTGGCGCGCCCAGACCGGCCGCCAGCTCGACGGGGCGATCGCGCTGGATCCGATCGCGCTGAAGTATGTCCTCGAGGTCGTCGGCCCGGTGTCGGTGGGACGGGAGAAGATCACCGCCGACAACGTCGTCCCGATCACGCTGTCGACGGCGTATCAGCGCTTCGCCGACGACAACGCCGCGCGAAAGGACTACTTGCAGGCCATCTCCCAGGCCGTTGTGAACAAACTCGTCACCTCCGGCGGAAGCACGCGGGATCTGCTCGAGGCGCTCGGCCGTGGCGTGCACGAGCGGCGGATCATGGTGTACAGCACCGATGCCGAGGATCAGAAGATCCTCGAGTCGACGAAGCTGGGTCACCAGATCTCCGACACGTCGTCGCCCTATCTGCAGGTGGCCATCGGCAATGCGTCCGGAACGAAGCTGGACTATTTCCTGCGGCGCGAGATCAGCTACACCTCAGGCGGGTGCGAGGGTGACACCAGGGAGTCGACGATCACGGTGAAGCTCACCAACACCCTCGACACCACGGACACCACCGACTACGTCGCCGGCAACCTCGGGACCGAACTGTCGGTGAAGAAGGGAACCAACCTCGCCAACGTCGAGTTCCTGGCGACGAAGGGCGCGGTCCTCAAGGAGATGACCCTCGGCGAGGGCGGGGCCTTCTACGTCGAGCAGGCCCTGCACGGTCGGCCGTACTACTCGACCCGCGTGGGCATCGCACCGGGCGAGACCGCCACCATCGTGCTGAAGATCGACGAGCCGACCTCGGCACACGGGGACGCCGAGGTCCCGATCCAGCCGCTCGTCGACGACCCGACCGTCACCGTCGACGTCCCGGCGTGTGGGCCGGAGAACTGAGCACCCGGAGCTTGCGGAGGGCGCGTCACGAAGGGTCTGGCGACCGAGGTTGCGAAGACCCTTCGTGACGCTCGCAAGCTCGCTCCTCAGGGCGCGGAGGGGGACGCTCGCAAGCTCGCTCCTCAGCCTGAATCTTTCATGGGTGGGTGGGGTTTCGCCGATCGGTTGTCGGTGTCGCCTTT
>NZ_JAUZVK010000013.1:0-161968 GCF_031844505.1 Gordonia sp. AC31 | reverse complement strand
CCGGTGCGTTTCAGCCCGACCCCCCGGGGCTGAAACGTGACGACCCCGGCCTCCTCCCCCCCCTGGCCGGGGTTGTCCTCTGTCTGGGGTCTTTTGTAGCCCGAGACCCCGCTGGTCGCGAGAGTTTGTCCACAGCCTTCGCCGCCATCCCCAATTGCCCGGGACCCCACCCGTCGGAGCGCCGCACCTGCCGCATGATCGGCCGCATGCCCGATGAACTCCTGGTTCTCGTAGACCCCGAACTCCACGACGACGTCGCACGGTGCGCCGCCGCAGCCGGATACCACGTGATCAGCGCGCCGGCGGACGATTGCCGTCGCGAATGGTTGACCGCCCGGGCCGTCGCGGCCGACCCATCCGCGATCGCCCTCCTCGCCCGGGTGCGCCCACCTCGGCGACCCGGCCTCGTACTGGTGAGTGCGGCCGAACCGGGAGCACACATCTGGCGGATGGCGATGGAGCTGGGTATCGAGGACTCATCGACGCTCCCGGCCGACGAAGGACGCCTCGTCCGGGTACTGACGGAGTGCCGGGTGCCCAGACGCCGACCCGCGGGTGTCGTGGCGCTCATCGGTGCTCACGGTGGTGCCGGGGCGTCGACCCTGGCAGCGGCGGTCGCGCTGACGTCGGCAGGTGCCCAGTCGCCCACGCTGCTGCTCGACCTCGACGACATGGGCGCCGGAGCCGACCTCCTGCTGGGCATCGAGCGCCGCCGCGGGCTGCGGTGGCAGGATCTCTCGCTCGACGGCGGGGTCGTCGGCGGTACGGCGCTCCACCAGGCGCTGCCGAGCGCGGGCGAGGGCCTGGCGGTGTTGACCTCACAACGCCTGCCGAGCGCCGGGTTGAGTGTCGAGGCGGTCACCGCGGTCATCGACGCGGGGCACACCCATGGTGATCTCGTCGTGCTCGACCTGCCCCGGTCCGACGCACCGGTGGTGCGCGCCGCGATCGCATCCTCCGACGTCGTGGTGGTGGTGACCACACCCACCGTCGGCGGATGTGCCGCGGCTCGACGCATCGTCGACCGTGTCGTCGGTGACGAGGTGGCCGTCGAGCTGGTGGTGCGCGGCCCGTCGCCCGGCGGGTTGCGTCCGCAACAGGTGGCCGATGCCATCGGACTCCCACTGCTCGCCGCCTATCGGCCGGAGCCCCGTCTCGCGGGGCGGCTGGAGGGTGGTCCGTTGCGGTTGCGACGCCGCAGTCCGCTCGGACGCGCGGCGCACACCGTGCACGCCAGGGTCTCCGAGCACCGACAGCGTGCGTCGTGACCCAGGCGCGAATCGACGGACCGGCCGACGAGGCGCTGTTGGACCGGGTGCGCTCGCGACTGGCCGCCGCCGCGGCCGACCCGAGTCCGGCCGTCATCGCCGACGCGATCCGCGCAGAGGCCGGGGGAGTGCTGGGTGACACCGACCTGCTCGCCGCCCTCCGCTTCCTGCAGACCGAGCTGACCGGGGCGGGCAAGCTCGAGCAACTCCTCGCCGAACCCGACATCGCCGACATCCTGGTCGCCGGTCCCGACGAGGTCTGGGTCGACCGCGGATCCGGACTCGAGCAGACGACGATCCGCTTCCCGGACGAGGCGTCGGTCCGCCGCCTCGCGGGTCGGCTGGCGCTGGGCGCCGGGCGGCGGCTCGACGACGCCCAGCCCTGGGTCGACGGGCAGTTGTCGAACGTCGGTCGGCGCGGATACACCGTGCGGCTGCACGCGATCATCCCGCCGCTTGCCGCGGACGGGACGTGTATCTCCTTAAGGGTCCTGCGTTCGGCGTCCAAGGATCTGCCGAGCCTCGTCGAGAGCGGCGCGATCCCGTCCGAGGTGGTGCCGATCATCGGGGACATCCTCCGGAACCGCCTGGCATTCCTGGTGATAGGCGGTACGGGGACCGGCAAGACGACCCTGCTCAACGCACTGATCGGAGCGATGGATCCGCGCGAGCGGGTCGTCTGCGTCGAAGATGCGCTCGAACTGGCCCCGCGCCATCCGCAGGTGGTGAGGTTGGTCGCGCGCGCGTCGAATGTCGAAGGCGTGGGCGAGGTGCCGGTGCGGACCCTGGTCCGTCAGGCACTTCGGATGAGACCCGACCGGATCATCGTCGGAGAGGTTCGCGGCGGTGAGGTCATCGACCTCCTCACCGCGCTGAACACCGGGCACGACGGGAGTGCCGGCACGGTCCACGCGAACTCGACGTCGGAGGTGCCGGCGCGGATGGAGGCCCTCGCCGCCCTCGGAGGCATGGCCCGCGACGCTCTCCACAGTCAGCTGGGTGCCGCACTGCAGGTGGTGCTCGGCGTGGCGCGCAACGCGGGCGGGACCCGCGGACTCGCCGAGGTCGGGGTCGTCCGGCGCGACGACGCCGGACGCGTGACGATCGTGCCGATCTGGTTGCGGAACAGCGGATTCACGGCGGAGCGCGATCACTTCGACCGGTTGGTCGCCGGGCGTGGGCCGGTGTCGGGGGACCGACGATGATGTCCACGCCGGTCGCCGTCGCGCTGGTCCTGGGAGCCGTGGGCGTCGCGCTGCCGCTGTCGGCCGCGCCGCGAGCGAGACACCGACTCCAGACGGTGTCCGGACAACCCCGCCCCGCCCGGAGATCGGTTCCGGTCGTGCTGATCCCGATGACGGTCCCGTTCGGGTCGCTCCTGATCGGCGGACTGGCGGCCGCCGTCGCTGCCGCGATCGTTGTGACCGTCGTGCTGTGGGTACGTCGGCGGCGGTCGGCCGAGAAGCGCCTCGACCGCCAGTCGGATGACTTGCTCCTGGGGCTGTCGCTGATGATCGCCGAACTGTCGGTGGGTGCGCCACCGGTCCGGGCCTGCGAGGTCGCGGTCGCCGAACTCCGTCGTCGCGAGCCCCATGACCCGGCCACCGGAGCGGAGATCGCGAACGGGTTGGAGTCGATGGCGTTCCGGGCCGCACTGGGCGGGTCGGTGATCGACCCGGTGTCCGGGGCCGGCCTGGCGGGCAGGGTCTCGGGTGAGGCGTCCTGGCGTCGTATCGGCGTGGCCTGGCAGATCGCCGAGGACCGCGGCCTGCCGATGGTCGACCTGCTCGGTGCAGTGCGTTCGGATCTTCAGGCGCGGCGTGGCTTCGCGGATCGGACGCGAGCCGGACTGTCGGGACCGCGGGCGACGGCGGCGGTCCTCGCCGGGCTGCCATTGCTCGGGATCGCCCTGGGTCAGGCGACCGGTGCGGGTCCGATCCAGGTCCTCCTCGGCGGTGGCCTGGGTGGGATCCTGCTGGTGGTCGGGTGCGCTCTGGTCGCCGCGGGGATCGGCTGGTCCGAGCGCATCACCGGCAAGGTGCTGGCACGATGATCGCCGGCGGCCTCACCGGCACTGCGTGTTCGGCGGTGCTGCTCGCGGCCGCGCTGTGGATCTGGCCCGCGCCGCGCTGGCTGCTCTATCGGGTGACCGATCCGCCGCCGCCCGATCGCACGCCGCGGTGGCTCGGTGCCGGTCCCACCGCCGACGACCCGTTCGCGGTCGCGGCGGCCTTCGATCTGTTCGCGGTGTGCCTACGCGCCGGTCTGCCGGTGGGGACCGCGGCCTCGGTGGTCGCCGAACGCGCGCCGGCGTCGATGGCGGCGCCCCTCGCTCACGTCGCCGACCTGCTGCAGCTGGGCGCCGATCCGGACGCGGCATGGTCGGCCCTGCTCGACGGACCGGACGGCGAGACGTCGGACGACCATCTCGATGCACTCGCCGCGATGGCGCGCCGGTCGGCGCGGGCCGGCTCGTCGCTGGCCGGCGGCCTCGCCGAACTCGCCGATGATGTTCGACGCCGGGCGCACGACGACGCACTTGCCGCCGCCGAACGGGCCGGTGTCGCGATCAGCGGCCCGCTCGGACTGTGCTTCCTGCCCGCGTTCATCTGTCTCGGGATCGTCCCGGTCGTCGTCGGGCTCGCCTCGTCGGTTCTGGGTTCGATCTGACGTGCTTGTCGGTGCGACGACGCAGAATGTTCTCCATGACCGACTCCGGGCACCGACACCATGCGATCGACTACATCGAACTCACCGTCACCGACTCGGCCGCGGCGCAGGCGTTCTACGCTGCTGCGTTCGGCTGGCAGTTCAACGACTACGGTCCCGCATACGCGGGGATCGCGAATCCGGGCGGCCCGGACCTGCCCGAGGTCGGGGGTCTCGCGACGAGCGAGGTCGCAGCCGTACGCGGTGGTCCGCTGGTGCTGCTCTACTCCGACGATCTCGACGCCTCAGTGGAGCGGGTGCGCGCGGCGGGTGGCGAGATCGTGAACGGCCCCTATGCTTTCCCCGGTGGTCGTAGGTTCCACTTCACCGATCCCAGCGGCAACGAACTCGGGGTGTGGTCGACCTCGTAACTGGCGATCGTCCGGGTTTGCGCCGGAACGGCATGGTCGGCCAATCCGAGGGATCCGAACGGCGACGCGCTGCGTCCAAGTACGTGCAACACCGTTCACTCGGTTCCATCGACTCCCAGGAGAGACTATGTCACGCACCATGTTCCGGACCCATGACGCCACCCAGGCCGCGGCGCCGCACGATCGAAGCGATGTGATCGGACGTCTCGGCGCGCACATGACGCGCCTGATGGCCGACGAGGAAGGCATGTCCACGGCGGAGTACGCGATCGGCACCATCGCCGCGGCGGCGTTCGGGGCGATCCTCTACACGGTGGTCACCGGTGACAACATCGTGAGTGCCCTGACGGGCATCATCGGAAAGGCGCTCAACACCTCGGTCGGTTGATGAACCGCCGAAAGTGGCTGCGACGCCTGCTCGCCGACGAATCAGGCATGGTGACGGTCGAGGCCGCGTACGCGATCGCCGCGATCGTCGTCATGGTGCTCATCGCCGTGGGTGCGGTCGCCGCGGTGACCACCCAGATCCGCTGTACCGATGCGGCACGCGAGGTGGCTCGCCTGTCCGCTGCGGGTGATGCTTCGGGGCGCGAGGTCGCGCAACGGCTGGTCGGAGACGTTGCGCACGTGTCGATCTCGGATGCGGACGATCGGGTCGTCGTGGTCGAGGTCCGATCGGGTGTGGCGATGCTGCCGGGTCTCACGGTGTCGGCCCGAGCGGTCGCGGCCAAGGAGCCGACAGGTGCGGATCAGGTGGTGTTCGCGCCGGGGGTGGGGCCATGACGCGCCGTCGTGGGCTGATCGCCGACGACGACGGTCACGCAACGGTGTTGGGCGCATTCGTGATCGCGGCGCTGGCTGCGGTTCTCGTCATGGTGATCTATGTCGGGGCAGCGGTGCTCGCCCGCCACCGCGCCCAGTCGGCGGCCGACCTGTCCGCACTGGCCGCGGCGATCGAGCATGCCGCGGGTGAGCCGAATCCATGCGCGGCGGCACGAGATCTGAGCCGCCGACAGGACTCGGGGGCCGAGCTCGTGGAGTGCCGTACCGCCGGAGACGATGTGGTGGTGACGGTTCGGGTGCCGGTGGCGCTCGGGAGTTTCGGGACGAGCGACGCCACCGCCCAGGCGCGCGCGGGACCGGTTGACTGACGTGCCGGAGGGCGGCTCTACCCGAGACCGTCGGATTCGACAGAGATCCGCTTGGGATACACCCGGATGGACTGCATGGGCGCGAACCACAGTTGGTGGAAGTGCACGTCGGTGTCGCCGCGATAGGCGAGTTCGAGCGCATCGGTCCCGGTGTTGAGCGGAATCCACGATCGGGCGGCCCGGACGAACGACGACCAGTGGATGAGTTCCCCCTCGGTGAGGAAACCGCCTGCCGCTGCCCAGGTTTCGCCGGACTGGGCATCGGTGGACGCCAGATAGACCTCACCGAGGGAGGCGGTGACCCGCGGACCGACCATCGCCGTCTGCAGATACCACTGTGCCGTGGTCACGACATCGGTGAAACCTCCGGAACGGGCCGCGCACCAGGCGTAGTGGAGGTCCAGGGCGTCGAGCGCCTCGTCTTCGGAGAAGAACACGTCGCGCTCGCCGATGGACGACGGCAACTGGTCGGTGTTCTGCGTCGGGCGGGCGAGCAGGAAGAAGGCACGAGAGGGTCGGATGACCTGACGATACGTGTGGGTCCCCCGGTCGGATGCCTCGTCATGCATGGGCCAAGTATTCCCGACGGAGAAGATCCAGGACGGCTACTGCGCCATACTTGTCGAGCGGATCGTTACCGTTGCCGCATTTGGGACTCTGCACGCAGGATGGGCAACCGCTCTCACAACCGCAGCTGGCCACGGCGTCTCGGGTGGCGTCGATCCAGGTCAGGAACGCCGAATGCCCGCGTTCGGCGAAACCGGCACCGCCCATGTACCCGTCGTAGACGAAGACCGTCGGCAGACCGGTGTCCGGGTGGAGGTCGGTCGAGAGTCCACCGATGTCCCACCTGTCGCAGGTCGCAACCAGAGGAAGGAGGCCGATGGCCGCGTGTTCCGCGGCGTGCAACGAACCGGGCAACCGGGTCTCGTCGATACCGGCGTCGGCGAGTGCCTCCGTTGTGAGGGTGTACATCACGGCGCGGGTGCTCAGGGTCTGCTCGGGCATGTCGAGCTCGACGGCGTCGAGCACCTCTCCGGTGCGCAACGTGCGCAGGTAACCGACGACCTGATGGGTGACGTCGACCTCCACGAATGCGACCGTCAGCGGGCCGAATCGCCGGCTCGCGAGCGTCGCGGTGATGCTGATGTCCGTCGTCTCCCGCGCCGACGTCGTCCAGTCCGGGTCCTCCGGATGCGCCAGCGCGAGACCGTCGTCGAGGTCGAGCTCGTCGACGAGATAGGTCTCGCCCTGGTGGATGTGGACGGCGCCGGGGTGCACCGTCGACATGGCCCGTCCGGTGTCGACGGTACCGAGCAGCTGCGACGTCGTGGTGTCGACGATCAGGACCTGCCCGCCGATGCCGCCGCGGATGTCGACGTCGGCGTGGGGTTCGGTTCCGGCGGTGACGTACCAGCCGGACTTACGTTTGCGCAGCAGGCCGTCGGCGGCCAGGCCCTGCGCCACGTCGCGGGCGTTCCAGGCGTCGATCTCGCTGTCCGACAGCGGTTTCTCCATGGCGGCGCACAGCAGGTGCGGACCGAGAATGTACGGGTTGGCGGGGTCGGTGACCGTGGCCTCGACGGGTTTGCCGAGGAGTGACTCGGGATGATGCACGAGGTAGGTGTCGAGCGGGTCGTCGCGGGCGACGAGCACGACGAGTGAGTCGCCGGACTCGCGCTGGCGTCCCGCGCGCCCGGCCTGCTGCCAGAACGAGGCGACCGTGCCGGGGTACCCGCTGACGATCACGGCGTCGAGTCCGCTGATGTCCACGCCGAGTTCGAGCGCATTGGTGGTGGCCACGCCGAGCAGTTCGCCGTCGGAGATGGCCTTCTCCAGACGTCGCCGATCGTCGGCCAGGTATCCCGCCCGGTACGCGCCGACCCGGGACTCGAGCTCGGGGGCGCTCTGTGACAACAGGTGTCGTGCGCTGAGTGCGGTCAGCTCGACGCCCCGCCGGCTCCGGGCGAAACACAGTGTACGAGCACCTTCCACCACGAAATCGGCCAGCAGTCGGGCGGATTCGGCGCCGGCCGAGCGTCGCACGGGTGCACCGTTCTCGCCGGTGACCACCGGCAGGAAATCGGGCTCCCAGAGGGCGACGGTCCGCTCCCCGCGGGGAGATGCGTCCTCGGTCACCGCGACGGCCGGTTCACCGATCAACCGGCCCAGCGCCTCGGCCGGTTCGGCGACCGTCGCACTCGCGCCGATGACGACCGGATCGGCACCGGCGGCCCGCGCGATCCGCAGCAGACGCCGCATCACCAGGGCGGTGTGGGACCCGAACACGCCTCGGTAATGGTGACATTCGTCGACGACGATGAATCGCAGATGCCGGAAGAACTGACGCCATCGGTGGTGATGGGAGAGGATGCCGATGTGCAGCATGTCGGGGTTGGTGAAGATCCAGCGCGAATGGGCGCGCGCCCACTGCCGGATCTCGGGGTCGGTGTCGCCGTCGTATGCGCACGGCTGGAGGTGCCCGAACTCCGGTCGCCCGGCGATAATCGAGGACACTGTCCGGATCTGGTCGGCCCCGAGAGCTTTTGTCGGCGCGAGGTATAACGCGGTCGCATTCTTTTCGTTCAGCAAAGAAGTGAGAATGGGAATTTGATACGACATCGATTTGCCCGATGCGGTCCCGGTGCAAATAGCCACATGATTGCCGCGGAATGCGGCATCGGCCGCGCGCGCCTGGTGAGTCCACACCTTCTCGATGCCGTTGTCGGCGTAGGCGTCGATCAGGGGTTGCGGCACCCACTCCGGCCAGGCGTCGAAAGATGGTGAGCGCGACGGGATTACCGAGAGGTGGGTGAGAGGGGAGGGGTCGGCGTCGGAACCCGCGAGGGTGCGGGCCAACAGGCCTGTCCCGAATGTGGAGTACTGCATCTTCTGGTGAGAACTCTTCGAAATAGTGTTGCAGCGACGGGTCTCCGACCTGCGTCGATGTTACCGGCTGGTGTCGTTGGTCTGAAGTTTGACGAGGTTTTGACTCACTTTGGTTCGTGTGACTATCGCTGGGGGGCCGAACATGATTGACTGGTTCCGGCCGCAGCTTTCGCGACCCACCGCCCGGTGGGCGACAAGCATGTTGCAGCCGTGGTACTGAGGTTAGTTTGGCGGATCGATGCAGATCTTCGCGGGGCTCTTTGAGGTATGGCGGTCGACCGGCCACGACACGATGACCCATCGTGTCGCGACAGTTGATATGTAAAGGATTGCAAGAATGGCACAGGGAACTGTGAAGTGGTTCAACGCGGAAAAGGGCTTCGGCTTCATCGCGCCTGATGAGGGTTCCGACGACGTGTTCGTCCACTATTCCGAGATCCAGGGATCCGGTTTCCGCACCCTCGAGGAGAACCAGCGGGTCGAGTTCGAGGTCGGTCAGGGCACCAAGGGGCCGCAGGCCACCGGCGTCCGCGCTGTCTGAGGAGACCCGCGTGTGACTGCACCACGCAGTCGGGGCAAACCACCGCTCCCGTTTCGATTCGTCGAGGCGGGAGCGGTTTGTTGTCCGGCTCCTGTTCCGCAGCGCTCCGCGCGTCGCGAACGCGCCACCTGAACCGCCCACCTATTTCCGAGACACAGCACTAGTCTCGAATCGTGGGCCAGTTGTCGTTTTTCTCCGCGGAGACCGAACAGCCCGCGTACGCCGACCTCGCGGGGCTGCTCGCGGCGCACGGACAGGCCGTCCGCTCCGAAACCGGTACGCGGGTCTCGATCGTGGTCGCCGACCGCTGGCGGGCAGAGCAGATCGTCGTCGAGATGCGTGCGGCCGGCCTCGAAGCCGAGTCGACGGTCTCCGACGAGGGCACCCCGCTGGCCCGGACCGCGCCCTGCCATGAACTCGATCCCCTGCACGCGGCCTGGTCCGCGGGAGCGGTCAAGGCGATGCCCCCCGGTTGGGTTCCGAGTTACCGGGCCCTGCGCCTGTGGGTGATCGCTTCCGGTCAATCGGATGCCGGCCGCTACCAGCTCGGACTGGATCCCCACGCTCCGGAGTCGCACGCGGCACTCGCCACGGCGCTGATGCGTGTCGGCATCGCACCCACCCTCGTCGGTACGCGCGGGCATTCCCCGGCCTTGCGGATCGCCGGCCACCGGCGCCTGTCCCGGTTGCACGAGTACGTCGGTGTGCCGCCCTGTGCCGAGGCCGTCGCCGACTGGCCTCCGGTCGACGAGCATTAGTCATCCCGCATTCGAGCCGTTGAGCTGCTACAACGGGTCGGAACGGTGTCGGATCGGTCACCTCGCCGGGTCCGAGACGGAATTCAGATGTGCAAACGGCGCTATACATAAGGTACAAACCCATCGAACACACCTGAACTGACACGCAGGAACGTTCTCCACCCAGTCAACCGAAGGACGCCCCGGTGGCAGAGACCAGCACCGCATCCCGCTCGAACAGGGGTATTCGACGCCTCGTGATCGTCGAGTCCCCGACCAAGGCCCGCAAGATCGCCGGGTACCTGGGGGCGAACTATGTGGTGGAGTCCTCCCGAGGGCACATCCGCGACCTCCCGCGCGGTGCCGCCGACGTGCCGGCCAAGTACAAGGGGCAGTCCTGGGCACGTCTCGGCGTGAACGTCGACGAGAACTTCGAGCCGCTGTACGTGGTGTCGCCCGACAAGAAGTCGACCGTCAGTGAACTGAAGTCGCTGATGAAGGACGTCGACGAGCTCTACCTCGCCACCGACGGTGACCGCGAGGGGGAGGCGATCGCCTGGCATCTCCTCGAGACCCTCAAGCCGAAGATCCCCGTCAAGCGCATGGTGTTCCACGAGATCACCGAGCCGGCCATCCGGGCGGCTGCCGAGAACCCGCGTGACCTCGACATCGACCTCGTCGACGCGCAGGAGACCCGACGCATCCTCGACCGCCTCTACGGCTACGAGGTGTCGCCGGTGCTGTGGAAGAAGGTCATGCCGAAGCTGTCGGCGGGCCGTGTGCAGTCGGTGGCGACGCGCATCATCGTCGAGCGGGAGCGCGAGCGTATGGCGTTCGTGTCGGCCGAGTACTGGGACATCTCCGCGACGATGGACGCGAGCGCGGAGAGTGCGGACAGCTCCAATCCGCAGACCTTCAAGGCGCGGCTGGTCAACGTCGACGAAGCCCGGGTCGCCACGGGACGCGACTTCGAGTCGACGGGTGTCCTGAAGAGGTCCGACGGCGTCATCGTGCTCGACGCCGACCGCGCCGAGAGTCTGGCCACCGGCCTGCGAGGTGCGGGGATGACCGTCACCTCGGTCGAAGAGAAGCCCTACACGCGCCGTCCGTACGCGCCGTTCATGACGTCGACGCTGCAGCAGGAGGCCGGCCGCAAGTTGCGGTTCACCTCCGACCGCACGATGCGGATCGCGCAGCGGTTGTACGAGAACGGCTTCATCACCTATATGCGTACCGACTCGACGAGCCTCAGCGAGTCGGCGATCAACGCCGCCCGCGCCCAGGCCCGCGAGCTCTACGGCGACAACTTCGTCCACCCGACGCCGCGTCAGTACACCCGCAAGGTCAAGAACGCCCAGGAAGCACACGAGGCGATCCGACCCGCCGGTGAGACCTTCCGTACCCCCGGCCAGGTTGCCGGACAACTCGAGGCCGACGAGTTCCGCCTGTACGAACTGATCTGGCAGCGCACGGTCGCGTCGCAGATGGCCGACGCCAAGGGCACCACGCTGAGCCTGCGTATCGCCGGTACCGCGTCGTCAGGGGAGCGCTGCACCTTCGCCGCGTCAGGTCGCACGATCACCTTCCCGGGCTTCCTGTCGGCCTACGTGGAGACGGTCGACGAGCTCAGCGGCGGCCAGGCCGACGACGCCGAGAACCGGTTGCCGCAGCTCACCGAGGGGCAGTCGCTGACGGCCACCGACCTGACCGCAGACGGTCACTCCACCAACCCGCCCGCACGGTTCACCGAGGCGTCGCTGGTGAAGGTGCTCGAGGAACTCGGGATCGGCCGACCGTCGACGTATGCGTCGATCATCGGCACCATCCAGGACCGCGGGTACGTGGTCAAGAAGGGCAACGCCCTGGTGCCGTCGTGGATCGCGTTCGCGGTCGTCGGTCTGCTGGAGGCGTACTTCCAGAGCCTCGTCGACTACGACTTCACCGCGACCCTCGAAGACGACCTCGATCAGATCGCAACGGGTAACGAGAACCGCACGAAGTGGTTGTCGGAGTTCTACTTCGGCGACGACCATTCCGGTGCCGACGGTGAAACCCGTTCCGCCCATTCGGCAATCGCGCAATACGGCGGTCTGAAGAAGCTCGTCGGCGTCAATCTCGAGGAGATCGACGCACGGCAGGTCAACTCCATCCGTCTGTTCAACGACGAAGAGGGCCGCCCGATCTATGTGCGGGTCGGCCGATACGGGCCGTATCTGGAGCGCAATGTCGCCGCGGACGGTGCGGAAGAGGATCTGCAGCGCGCCAACCTGCCCGCTGACATCACCCCGGACGAGTTGACCCTCGCGGTCGCCGAAAAGCTCTTCGCGACACCGCAAGAGGGGCGTTCGCTCGGTACGGACCCCGCCACCGGTCACGAGATCGTCGCCAAGGAAGGACGTTTCGGTCCGTACGTGACCGAGGTCCTGCCGTCGGACGACGATGACGACGACGGGGACACGCCCGCAACCATTCCCGCGGGCCCGACGCCGCGTGACGGCGGGTCGGGGGGCGGTACCGGAGGTTCAGACACCGCCGACGGCGACGTCGTCCCGCTCGACTCGCCCGGCGGGGGCACGGCCACCAAGACGAAGCCGGCGGCGAAGAAGACCGCGAAGAAGGCGGCGAAGAAGGCCGGTCCCAAGCCGCGTACGGGCTCGCTGTTCAAGACGATGGACATCTCGACGGTCACGCTCGAGGACGCGCTGAAGCTGCTGTCGCTGCCGCGCGTCGTCGGCGTCGACCCGGAGTCGGGCGACGAGATCACCGCGCAGAACGGCCGGTACGGCCCGTATCTCAAGAAGGGCTCGGACTCGCGGTCCCTCGGCACCGAGGAGCAGCTCTTCGAGATCACCCTCGACGAGGCGCTGAAGATCTACTCGGAGCCCAAGCGTCGCGGTCGTCAGGCCGCCGCGCCGCCGCTGCGTGAGCTCGGCAAGGACGACGAGGTCAGCGGCAAACCGATGGTCATCAAGGACGGTCGGTTCGGACCGTACGTGACCGACGGCGAGACCAACGCCAGCCTGCGCAAGGGCGACGAGGTCGCCTCGATCACGCCGGAGCGCGCGATGGAGTTGCTCGCCGATCGTCGGGCTCGTGGCCCGGCCAAAAAGACCACGAAGAAGGCGGCGGCGAAGAAGGCCCCCGCCAAGAAGACAGCGGCCAAGAAGACGGCGGCGAAGAAGACCGCAGCCAAGAAGACGACGGCGAAGAAGACCGCAGCCAAGAAGTCGACCGCCAAGAAGACGGCGGCCAAGAAGGCGACGCCGGACGCCGAGTAAATGCGCCCAATAAACGCTGGGGACAAGCGAAGGCGAGTCGCCTCAGGGGCAGGGGAGGGTGGTAGCTCAGTCCCGCCGGTCCGGCTCGAGGTGCGGGCGCGCGAGAAGCGTTTCGATCCCGCGGCCGCGGAGTTCGACGCCCTCGCCGATCTCCCAGTGCTCGGCTTCCTCGTGCGACGCCAGGAACACCGCGCGCGCCGAGCCGAGGACGCGGGTGGGTTCGTCCTTCGCGAGCTCGGTGAGGCGGGCCGCCTCATTGACCGGGTCGCCGATGACGGTGTACTCCAGTCGCTGCTCGGCGCCGATGTGTCCGGCGATGGCCTTGCCGGCCGACACCCCGATGCCGATGTCGGTGTCACCGAGCGTCTCGTAGAGCTCGGCCCGCAGTTCGCGCGCGGACGCGAGTGCCCGGCCGGCGAAGTCGTCGAGGTCGAGCGGCGCCCCGAAGATCGCGAGCGCGGCGTCGCCCTGGAACTTGTTGACGAACCCGCCGTGGCGACCGACCACGCCGACCACGACCCGGAAGAACTCGTTGAGCAGTTCGACGATCTCGCGGGGCGGCCGGTTCACTGCCAGGCGCGTCGAGCCGACGATGTCGACGAAGAGAACGCCGACGTAGCGTTCCTCACCACCGAGTTCGGTGCCGGTCTCGATGGCGCGCCGCGCGACGTCCTCCCCGACGTACCGACCGAACAGGTTGCGCAGTTGCTGGCGTTCGCGCAGGTCGGCGACCATGTCGTTGAACCCGGCCTGCAGCAGGCCGAGATCACTGCCGTCGTAGATCTTTACCGCGACGTTGAGGTCGCCCTCGCTGACCTTGGACTGCGCGCGCCGCAGCTGCTTGATCGGGTCGTTGATGGCGGCCACGACGCGCACGATGGCGATCACGCTGAACGCGAGCGCGGAGATGGCCATCCACAGGATCGGGCGTTCCAGGCCGGTGGAGTCGGCCTCGATGATGCCGAGCCGGTGCAGCACGATCATCCCGATGATCACCAGCATCGGGGCGACCACGCTGATCACCCAGAACGCCGTGATGCGGGTGGTGACACTGGGCGCGATGGCATTGTCGGGATTGTTGGCCATCGCCGCGACCGTGATCGGCCGCATGACCTTCTCGGCCTGCATGTAACTGAGCGCACACGTGACCATCGCGCCGATCGTGCTGGCGATCGCGACGATGAAGGCGTTCTTCGACGACACGGTCAGGTTGACGAGCGTGAACAGCGTGCCTCCCACGACCCACAGCGCGGCGTTCACCGCGGTCAGCAGCATCGGGAGGGCGAGCGCGCGGCGTCGTGCGGCCTCGTTGTCGAGTCGGGTGCGACGCCGATGCCAGATGAGCACCGGTAGTGACAGCTGGATGCTGGCGAAGCCGCCGATGACCATCGCGATCAACAGGTAGGCAGCGAAGATGACCTGGTTCAGGGCGGTGATCTCGTCGAGGCTGATCGAATCCTGGATCGGCATGCCGAAGCGCAGGAACGCGAAGGTGAACAGTGCGCCGACGAGGTTCGCCCGCAGCATGTCCAGCGCGAGAATGGGCCACGGCGTATGAATCAGCCATCGGGCCAGATGCAGGCCCTTTGACCACCGCGACCGTTGTTGAACCACGGAGACTACGGTAGCTGGCTGCTTGCAATCGTTAAACACGGTTCCGCGCCTCAGGCGTGTCCGAACTGCGGATTAGGGTGTTGCTGTGACAAATGTCTTCGATCGGCTGACCGGGCAAGAGGCCATCGCCGACGATCTGCGGGCCGCCGCACGGGCGGCGCGTGCTCTTGCGGCGAGGCTCGACGCTGGTACGTCGGACGACCTGTCCCTCGCCGACGACGAGATCCCGGCCGTCGATGCGGGGTGGTCGCGGGCGTCGATGACCCACTCGTGGCTGTTCACCGGACCACCGGGCAGCGGTCGGTCGGTGGCAGCGCAGTGCTTCGCCGCGGCTCTCCAGTGCCAGGCGCCCGACGCCGCGAACGTCGGCTGTGGTGAGTGTCGTGCGTGCGTCACGGTGATGGCGAAGACCCACGCCGACGTCCGCCACGTCGTGCCCGACGGACTGAGTCTCGCGGTGAAGGCCATGCGCGACATCGTCCAGGCCGCTGCTCGCCGGCCGGGGACGGGGCGCTGGCAGATCGTCATCGTCGAGGACGCCGACCGCCTCACCGAGCAGGCCGCGAACGCCCTGCTGAAAGTCGTCGAGGAGCCGCCGTCGCGAACGGTCTTCCTGTTGTGCGCGCCGTCGGTCGATCCCGAGGACATCTCGGTGACCCTGCGCTCGCGCTGCCGACACGTTGCGCTCGTCACGCCGACAGCCGCCGACATCGAGCGGGTCCTCGTCGAGCGCGACGGTCTCGACCCCGAGCAGGCGCGGTGGGCGGCCTCGGTGTGCGGCGGACACATCGGTCGTGCGCGCCGGCTGGCTACCGATCCGGACGCCCGCTCCCAGCGCGACAAGGCTCTGGGGTTGGCGAGGGCCGCCTCCCGGGACTCGACCGCGTACGCCGCCGCCGAGGAGCTCGTCCGGTCGGCCGATGAGGCCGCCAAGGCGATCAGTGCCGAACTCGACGCGGCCGAGACCGAGGAGATGAAGACCGCGCTCGGGGCGGGCGGCACGGGCAAGGGCACTGCGCGGATGCCGCGCGGAAGTGCCGGCGCGCTCAAGGAACTGGAGAAGCGGCAGAAGTCGAGGGCGACCCGGGTCGGACGCGACGTCCTCGACCGTGCCCTGGTCGACCTCGCCGCGCTGTTCCGCGACGCGCTCGTCGTCGGCGTCGGCGCCCAGGTCACCGCGATGCATCCGGACAAGGCCGACGACCTCGCGAATCCGCTCGCCGGCTACGCCAAGCCCGAGCAGCTGCTGCAGTGCGTCGAAGCCGTGCTCGCGTGCCGGGAGGCCCTCGACATGAACGTGAAGCCGAAGTTCGCCGTCGACGACATGGTCGCGCGGATCGGACTCGCGCTCGCGCGACCGGTCGGGGCGTAGACAGCTTCACCCTTCCCTATTGGTAACTCATGTGTTACCAATAGGTCGTGGATGACTTCGAGGCGATTGCCGACCCGGTGCGTCGTGCGCTGATCGAGCGGCTCGCTCGCGGGTCGGCGCGCGTCGTCGATCTCGCGGCCGACCACCCGATCAGCCGACCGGCGATCTCGCGTCACCTTCGTGTGCTCGGCGAAGCTGGCGTGACGACGGCCGTCGACCACGGCCGGGAGCGGCATTACGAGCTGGCGTCCGGCGCGCTGGCCGGGGTCCGGGCGTGGCTCGACGCGGTGGACTCGGCGGTTGCGGGCTCGCACGCCGTGGACTCGCGCGCCGTGGACTCGCACGCCGTGCAGCCGAGATTCGATGAGCGTCATCTCGACGCGCTCGACCTCGAGGTGCGACGTACCGTGCGCGAGTTCGTCGATGAGGAATCCGCGAACTCCCCTCTTGCACAGCCCGATTCAGGCAGACGACACAAGGAGACAGGATGACTGCGGACATCGCGGCCACCGGCCGCCGAGAGGTGCGGGCCGGCGTGCCGCACGTGGTGCTCGAACGGAGTTTCGCCGCGCCGATCGACGTCGTATGGGCGGCGATCACCGAACCCGCGCGCCTCGAACGCTGGATCGGAACATGGGCCGGCGACCCCGTCGACGGTTTCGTCGACTTCCGGATGACCGCCGAGGGCGACGACGTGGAGCCGGAGCGGTTCACGATCCTGGAATGCGATCCGCCGCGCCGGCTGGTCGTCGAATCGAAGTCCCCGGCCCAGGACGGGGATGAGGACGTGTGGCGGCTGGAACTGGACCTGGCGGAAGCCCACGGAACGACGACACTGACCTTCGCGCAGGGACTGCCACGGGCCGACATGGCCGAGAACGTGGGCCCGGGATGGGAGTACTACCTGGACCGCTTGGTGGCGGCCGAGGCCGGCCGTGGCGTCGCCGAGGTCGACTGGGACGCCTACTACCCGGCGCTGTCGTCGTCGTACGCGGACATGTTCCGGGACTGATCGGTCGCGCCCGGACTCCGATCGCCGGAGGGTGACGCAGGCCTCGACCTATCATGAGGTCACGGTCGCGTGCCGCGGCCGGACGATGAGCGAGGAGCGAGCGATGTCGGACTTCATCCGCAAGATCAAGGAAGATGCCAAGGCCGTCTCGGCCGCCATCGATCAGGAACTGACGGTGCTCGAGGGTGTCCCCGGCTACGACCCCCTCGCCGACAACAAGGACGCCGAGACGTCTGACGAGACCGCCGAGGACGCGGAACGGGTCGACGACGACGCCCGGTAGGGACAGACGGCAAACGGCCGCCGGATGGAGAATCCATCCGGCGGCCGTCCTGCTGTCACGCGGGTGTGTTCGCCGGGCGAACTCACCCCGGGTCGCTCACTTCTGAACGAACCCCAGCAGCGCCTCGTTCACCTCGGCGGCGTGAGTCCACAGCAGGCCGTGCGGCGCATCGGGGACCTCGACGTATTCGGCCTCCGGAACGGCCTGGTGGAAGCGGCGACCAGTGGCATCGATCGGCAGGATGTTGTCGGCCGTGCCGTGCAGGATCAGGGTCGGCTTGCCCGAGTCACGCACTGCGGCAACATCTTCGCGGAAGTCCTCGATCCAGGCGGGGACGACCGAGTAGGCGGCGACCGGCGCGCTGCCGACCGCGGTGTTCCAGTTCGCGTCGACGACCTCCTGGGTGATGCGGGTGCCGAGGTTGTCGTCGAGGTTGTAGAAGTCCTTGTAGAACTGCGTGTACCAGGCGTAGCGGTTCTCCTTGGCGGCCGCCGCGATACCGTCGAAGACGGACCGGTCGACGCCTTCGGGATTGTCGTCGGTCTTCACCAGGAACGGTTCGAGCGACGCCAGGAACGCGAACTTCGCGACCCGGTCGGTGCCGTGGTTCTTGGCGTAGCGGGCGAGTTCGCCGGTGCCCATGGAGAATCCGACGAGGATGACGTCGCGGAGGTCGAGCGTCTCCAGGACGGTGTTCAGGTCCGCGGCGAAGGTGTCGTAGTGGTAGCCGGTGCCGACCTTGCTCGACTTCCCGAACCCGCGACGGTCATAGGTGATCACGCGGTAGCCGGCGTCGATGAGCTCGCGCGCCTGCAGTTCCCAGCTGTTCCCGTCGAGCGGATAGCCGTGGATCAGCACGACGGCCTGGCCGGTGCCGTGATCTTCGTAGTACAGCTCGACGTCGGTGGAGTTCTCGGTGCCGACTTTGATGTAGCCCATTGCGATCACTTCTCTCTGTTGAGGCGACCCGATCGGGATCGGAATCGATGCGGCGGGCGGGAGAACGGTCGTTCTCGCCGGTGATTGCTACACTAGAGAACGATCGTTCCCCGCGCAACCCCCAAGCCGGGATCCGGCAGCAGAGGAGATCGAGGTGGCCGACGCCGTGGACCCGCGCGAGCAGGTGGTCCGTGCCGCTGACCGGCTGTTCAACGCGCACGGGGTCCACGCGGTGGGGATGGACAAGGTCCGCGATGCGGCGGGGGTGTCGCTGAAGAAGATCTACTCGATGTTCCCGTCGAAGGAGGCGTTGATCCTCGCGGTGCTCGACGATCGGACCCGGCAGTGGAACAGCGGGATCGCCGCCTGTGCGGAGGGGCTGTCGTCGCCGCGGGAGAGGCTGCTCGCCGTGTTCGACTTCTTGTTCCAGTGGTTCGGCACCGACGAGTTCCGCGGGTGCGCGTTCATCAACGCCTACGGCGAACTCGGGGCCGAGATGCCCTCGGTCGCCGCCGCGGTCCGTGCGCAGAAAGCTGATTTCCAGCGTTACGTCGCGGGTCTGGTGGCGGAGTTGGGAGGCCCCGACGGCCTCGGCGCGCAGCTGTCCATCCTCGCCGAGGGGGCCCAGACCACGGCGGCGATCGCGGGCTCGGCGCGTGCCGCCGACGATGCACGTGCCGCCGCCGAAGTCCTGATCGACCAAGCTCTCCGGTAGTCGATTCCAGAGGTCTTGCGGCCGTGAGCTTCTCGACGCTTGGTGATCTGTCGCCCGCGGTGCGGCGAAAATCGCTCGCGGGAGACGCCCGATGGTGGGAGGCTGCGACGGTGATCGACGTCGACAGGTTCAGCGCAGACGGTTTCCTCAAGATCGAGCGTCCGTCGCTGCGCGAGGCCGCGGACCGGGCGCGGGCAGGATTGTGGGCTCAGCTGGGTCTGTCCGAGGACGACCCGGACGCCTGGACCGATCCGGTGCGCTGGGCGTCGGACATGGTGGGGGCCGGCCCATTCGGGTTGCTCGCGAACAGTCCGGAGCTGACCGAGGCGCTCGATGCGATCTGTGGCGTCGGCGGTTGGACACCGCGCGGCGCCCTGGGCAACATACCGGTCCGCTTCCCGCTGCCGCCGACGGTCGATGACCGCGGCTGGCACATCGACGCCAACACACCGCGCGAGGACGGATCGTGGGTGGTGAGTCGACGGCCCCACACCGTGCTGATCCTGACCCTGCTCTCCGAAGTCGGACCGACCGACGCACCGACACGCATCCGGGTGGGGTCACATCGCGACGCAGTCGCCGTCCTCGACGACGACGGGATGAGCCCCTTCGACGCCGGTCCGCTACTGGACGCCGCGAGTCGCGAGCGTCGCGTCGCTTATGCGACCGGCAGTCCCGGTGACGTCTACGTGGTCCATCCGTTCACCGTGCACGCGGCTGACGAACATCGTGGTGCGACTCCACGATTCATGGCGCAGGGGCCGGTGATGCTGACCTCGCCGTTGTCGCCCGACTCGGCAGCACCACTCGGGTCCGTGTTCGGTTGAGCAGTTGATCTACGACGACGGATCAGGCGGCGGATTCCGAGGATTCGCTGTCGGAACCACCGTGGTCGGAAGAGTCGCTGTCGTCGCCCGCGCCGGAGCTGTCACGGCTCGACGAGTCGGATCGCGAGTTGCCCGAGCCCTCGGACGGACCGTCGTCGCCCGCTTCGCCTGAGTCCGGTCCGGTGTCCCCGTCGTCTTCGACATCGGCGGACTCGGTCGGCAAGTCCTGGTCATCGTCGACCACGATGTCCCGCAGGGTTTCCCGGCCCACGTCCCGTGTCTCGACGGTGTTCCTGGGCGTCTCGGCATCGGCTCCGGCGTCGGATGTGGTGTCGCCACGGTCGGTGGTCGGCTCGATGGGCCGTCCGCGGGGTGGTTCGGTGACCTCCGGCTCGCTGCCCGTGCCGGCATCGGGACGTGGCGTCTCGACAGGGCGGTCCGTCCGGGGCGGGTCGACCTTCCATCCGATCGACTTCAGGAGTGCCGAGACGAGCGGGATGGTCTCCAGCCAGACTCGAATGCTCCACGGCCCGCGCGGATCCGACACCAGCACGATGACCGGCCCGTCGGTACCCGGCGGGGGCGGAGTCAGGCTGGTGCCGCCCTCGGGTACACCGGGCGCGCCGGGCCCGCCGGAGCCCTGGGCGTCGCCGGTGTAGACGACGAACGGACTGTTCGCGTCGAGTCCGGCGATGACGGTCATGACCGCCAGGTTCTGTTGCACCGCACGTTCTTTGAGTTCGTCGTCGAGCTCCGTCGACAACACTGCGCGGGTTCGGGGACCGCCGGCGATGATGGGTCCGACCGAGTGCGGAAAGTCGATGACCAGCGTTCTCGGTGTACCCGTGGAAGACAGGTCGCGTGTCATGGGAGCGGCCGGCCCGCCGGTCGGTGTCGCAGCGACGGACGGGGCGGCGGGGCCGCCGGCGCCCGGCGACAACGGGATCGGTTGGCTCCACCCGGTGGTCGATTCGGTGGCCACCTGGACGGTGTCCGGCGCGGCGAGAGCGTGGATCAGGGTGGTCACGTTGATCGATGCGACCGCGGTCGGGATGACGGTGGCCAGCGAGAGCGCGCCGAGGGTGAGAGAGGCGTTGGAGAGGCCCGAGGGTCGTCGAAGAGGACCGACGCCGTCGTTCTCGACGGCGCGTCGTGTGCCGCGCCGATATCCTGCCACCCCTGGGCCCCCTCTTTGTCGATCAGATATTAGACGACGAGTGGGCTGCTCGCTGTCGTCTGAATGACACAAATCGGGACATCTACTCGGAGGGTCAGCTACTGGAGATCACGGTCCTTCCAGATCCAGCAGCGCGGCCACCCGCTGGGTGAGCCGGAAACGCAGCGGTTTCCTCGTGACGGTCTCGATGATCCCGGCGTCGTCCAAGAGCTGGAGTCGCGGTCGGACGAACTGACTGGATCTTCCCAGCACGTCGGCCAGGGTGTTCGATCGGACGGCGCGGTTCACATCGACGTAGTAGGCCTGGCCGAGGGTGTACAAGATCGCGCCGAAGTCGTCAGGACTTATCGGCGGTGACGACTCGCGGTCGAGCCCTACGCTGAGCGGAAACTGTTCGTCATCAACCAGATCGCGAAGGCGTGCCCTGAGCGCCTCGATCTTCTGCCGACGTTCGGAGAGGTCGAGCAGCAGCCGATGTTGTGCCTCGGCGATGATCTCCAACATTCTGATCAAGAAAGGCGTCAGATCCCCGCGATTCAGTGGATTCTCCACGTCCGCGAACGCGCGATAGTAACGGTCCTTGTTGTCGGCGACGGTCGCCGACAGCGCGAGGCTCGCGTACGGAGCGATCACCTGTCGGAGGTCGAGTGCGAGAAGGTAGCGCCCGGTTCGGCCGTTGCCGTCGTAGAACGGGTGCGTGTACTCGAAGATGAAGTGCGCAGCCACGGCCCTGATGAGTTGGGGGACCGAATCGTCGCGCGCCTGGCTCAGCATCAGGGTGAGCGCTGCGTCGATCGCTGACTCGGGCACGACTCCGGTATGCACGATCTTGGTCCCGGATTCGATCGATACCGGTCCCTGCCGGAACAGCCGCCCATCGGGAGCGTCTTCATCACGGATCTCTCCCGCGGTCACCGCGTCGTAGACAGCCCGGATGTCGTCCAGCGTATGCGGACTTTCGGCCTCGTCGTTGCCGATGTCGAGGTAAAGACGCGCCATCTCCGCGAAGCGCTTGTTTTCGATGGGTTGTCGCGCCCGGACGGCCCTGATCGCAGCACCGATCTCCTGTCGGGTCGAACGGACCTGTTCGATCTCGTTGGTCGCTTGGATTTCGTCGATGACCATGCGATGGAGATAGTGGGTCCGTGCTCGTCCTGGCAGATCTTTCCACTCGGACTGAATCTTCGGCTCAAAGCTCATGATTCGTTCGATCAGCACTGCGATCTCGGGGGTCAGCAGCGCGAACATCGGGTACTCGCCGATCATCAAGTCCCAGCGGAGGGCGGCGGGAGACTCGCGTCGGACCCGTTCCTCAGCGTCGGCGCCGACTTGATCGCGCTGGTGGAAGACGGACTTGAGCGTTCTGTATGACACTTGATCTATCTCCGCATCCATACGCAAAAGCGGGGTGGCCTGTATGGCCTATGTTATACAGAGACGGAGATAGATAAAATAAGGAACAGTCGGAGTGGCCTCTATTGTTCCAATGGTGCCCAGGGCTGCGTTCGCAGGGTCGGTCGACGGGGGTCGCGCACCGCGGGGCTGCCACACGCCCGCCTGTTCATGGTTGAACGAGTGAACTAAACGGCCTGCGGTCAGTGCGTCGAGGCGGCCGCGCGGCGGATTTCTGACGACGCAGGGGTGGGCCAGAACCGAGGCATGAGTGGCCGGGAGGAGATGGAGCCGCCCAGGGGAATCGAACCCCTGACCTATTCATTACGAGTGAATTGCTCTACCGACTGAGCTAGGGCGGCGTGCTACGCGAGGCAGCGCAGACGAGTCTAGCGAGGGACGGGGGCACGAACAAAACCCGGGTCGTCGAAGCCAGAGGGCCCAGGTCAACCCGGGAAGTCGGAACCGCAGACGACCGGCACCCGACGCTGCGGATCGAGTGCGTTGCGGACGAGCGCAGCGACGGTCGGGGAGTAGGCCATCCCGACGTGACCGATCTTCGACGCCGGGCACACGTCCTGGATCACCGTGTTGGTGATGTTGGGGCCGGGCGGCATCAAGGTCACGGTGTACGGCGTCGAGATCTCGTCGAATCGCGTCGCGAGGTTCACGTATCGGATCGAGCGATGCGTCGGACCCCAGTAGCTCTGACCGGGGGCACGGGCCGGTAGGCGGTCGGTGATCGACCCGACGCGGGAGTATCCCCGGTTCGACGCGGACAGCCCGACGATCGTGCCCACCTGTTCGGCGCGTCCGGGCAATTGGGTGACGAGCTGTGCGATCGCGCCGCCCTGGCTGTGGCCGACGACATCGACCTTCTGGGCACCGGTGGCAGCCAGAACCCGTCCGACGAAAGCCGGGACCACACGGGCGGACTGCTCCTTGTTGCCCAGGCCGCCGGTGTTGCCGCTCCAGCTCGTCTGGCCGTAGGTCAGGCTGAACACGCAGTACCCCGCGTTGGCCAGGGTCGGCGCGAGATACGCCCAGTTGGCGCTCTGGTTCATGGCGGTCGCGTGCAATAGCACGACCGGATTGCGTCCGTCCCGGTCGCGGCAGCCGAAGCGGTTGGCGCCGGCGGGCGACTCCGATGCCGGACTCAGGTAGCGAGTGGCGATGGCGGTCGGCGCATCCGTGATCACCGGGAACGGCGCGGCGTTCGCGCTTCCGGCCACGAGGCACAAACCTGCGGCGGCTAGCGCGAGCACAGCCGCCGTGACTCCGGATCGGATGCTGTTCATGGTCGGATTGTCGCCGACGACGCGGCGACGCGACCCGCGATTGCCGGAACGCCGGGCGGTCTAGGCGAGTACCTCGGCCAGTTGCGTCAGGCGAACACTGTTTCCCGACGGGTCGCGGAAACCCGCGTCGATGCCGTACGGCCGTTCTTCGGGTTCCTCGGTGAACTCGACGCCCCGCGCGGCCAGGGCCTCATAGTCCCGCCGACAATCGTCGGTGGTGAGGAAGACCGTGCCGGCGAAACCCTTCGACATCAGGCTGCGGATCTCCTCGGCGACGCCGGAGTCGATGGCCGGTGGGCCGGGGATGCCCATGAGCACGATGCTCACGTCGTCCTGTTCGGGCGGACCGACGGTGAGCCAACGGAATCCGCCCATCTCGGGCAGGGACGCGTCCGATCGAATCTCGAGCCCGACCTTCGACGTCCAGAAGTCGAGCGCCTCGTCCTGGTCGTGTACCCACAGTTGGGCGCTGGCGATGCGAATCATGTTGTCTTCCTTCGCTTGGGGGATGTCGCGGTGGTGAGATCAACGTAGGTCGCTGCGGCCGTCGAGGTCTTCTCCCCGTGTGCTGTCCTCACCTGGTCCGTCGCGTGTTGCTTCACTTCCCGGGGGGGGGGTACTCGGTCCGACTCGTCGGCGCCGGGCGCGAGTAGACGCGCAGAACGCATGCCGGTATCCGTGCGTACGTGGAGGCGGGCGGGAACGAATCCCGATATGCGGTCGGCGTCTTGCCGAATGCGCGAGTGAAGCTCGTGGTGAACGAACCGACACTGGAAAGACCCACCGCCATGCAGATGTCGGCGACGGTACGGTCTGTCGTTCGCAGCATGGCCGCTGCCCGTTCCAGTCGTCGAGTCTGCAGATACGCGTGTGGCGACTGTCCGTATGCGGCTGCGAAGGCCCGCGAGAAGTGGGCGCGGGACAGTTTCGCCGCGGCGGCCATGTCGTCGACCGTCAGCGGCTCGGCGAATCGCACGTCCGCGAGATCCTTGGCGCGCAGCAGGTGACGGGCCGGGTGTGCGCTGGGCATGAACTTGATGATGCCCACGTCGACACGTCGCCGTCGGATGTTCGGTGACCTCAGTCGCGGTCGCGACGCCGGAACTCGACGCCGCGCGGCGACAGTTCGTACCCGACGACGAGGCTGTCGGTCAGCCCGAGCTTCTTGAGCTTGGTGATGTCCTGCTTCAATCCTGCTCGGTCGGTGCCGAGTTCAGCCGCGAGGTCGGTCGACACCACGCCCGGGCGGCGCGCGATGATGTCGAGGGTTTCGCGGGTCCACGGCCCGTTCTTGGACCGGGCGTCCATCCGGTCGAGGCGGGTTCGGATCTCCTCCACGTCCGAGTCGGAGAGATCGTCGTCGGCGCGTAGGGCGATGCGCGGGTCCTCGCCGATGCACTGCAGTCCGATGCGGTAGGTCGGATTGTGGACGTTGACGCAGAGGGTGGCCCGGACGGCGTCGGCATCGTCGTATCCTGCGCGCCGCGCCTCGTCGCGCGTGATCCGTTCGGGGTCGACGCGTTCCAGAGACGTCACCTCGATGACGTGAGTCAGCGCGACGAAGCTCGAACCCGGATGTATGCGCGGATGGCCCCATCGCCGGAAGGCGAGGTCGACGGTACCGTCCGCGACCCCGCGGGCGACTGCGGCCGTGAGAAGCACACTCGCGACCCTAGTCAGCGCGACATCTGTGTGCATGAATTCGCAGCGGCAGGATCGCGTGTCACCCCTGTGGATGACAGCTGAGAACGTCCTGAGAGCTGTTGTAGGGTGTCCCGAGGTCAGCGACGGCATATGCCGACGTCATCGGGGGACCCCCTGCGTCGTGCCGTCGTTGAGTGCAACTTCACGACGACATGATCACCGGCCGGGGGGAGGGATCTTTGGTGCCGCCGCGCGCTTCCGCACTGTGGTTCCCCGACGTCCCGCCGTCGCCCGCTTCCGACGCGACGCCAGCCGCCGATCTGGCCGCTCACCTGGCCCGATACCGCTCCGTCGGCCCAGCTCAGGTGGCCTCGCAGCCGTCCGCGGTGGCCGTTCTCGAGCGCCCGGTTCCGATGCTCGAGAAGCCGGTCCGGCCAGTGGCCGCGGCACCTCAGGTCGTCGCGCCGCGCCCGGCGTCGGAGCTTGACGCGTTCCTGGCGGAGGCGGAAAAGTCGGTCCGTGCGAAGCGGAAGAGCGGATCGGCCGCACGCGGTGAGAAGCCCGCACGTCTCGGTTCACCACTGCGAATCGCAGGTGCGGCAGCAGCGATTCTTGTGATTGTCGCCACAGCCTTGGGTGTGGTCCTGACGCGCGGCGGCGAGCCCGCATCGACGACGGCATCGACGTCCACCGCTGACGCCTCCGATTCGCTGTTGCCGTCCACGTCCGCTGTGGCGAGCGAGCCCGTCTGTACGCAGCGCCCGGTGGGGTCGGGGACGACGGTGTCCGACGGCGACGATGCCGGTAATCAAGAGTCGGGTGCCGGTGCGATCCGCGCCTTCAACCACGCCTATTACGTTCTGCGCTCGGCGAGGGCGGCACGGGCGGCCGCGGCGCCGGGCGCGGTGGCCTCTGAGTACGTGATGCAGCAGTACATCAATCAGCGTCCACTCGGTACCCGGCACTGTCTGACGGTCGCCGAGCGCGGCCCGGGCGAGTACTCGGTGGTGCTCACCGAACTGCAGCCCGACGCGGCGCCCATCACCTACCGCCAGGTCATCCGCACGACGACCATCGGCGGCAAGTCCTACATCCAGTCCATCCGATCCGTTGAGTGAGATCTCGCCCGCCGTGGGCGCACCAGAGAGGTAGTCGAGTAATGAGTCATAGTCGGGGTCGGCATCGGAAGCGTCGGGTGCCGAGTGGTCCATTGCTGTCGGTGACGTCGGCGGTGGTCGCGGTGTCGATCACTGCGGGCGCCGGGGCGGCGTTTGCGGTGCCGGAGCAGGGTGGCACGAGTCCGGGCGACACGGCTCCGGGGCAGGGTGGCACGAGTCCGAGTGATGTGTCGCCGGATGGTGGTGCCGGTGCTGAGGCGACGGTCGAGCCGGTCGTGGTTCCGGGGCCGGGCAGTATTCCGGGGCCGCCGGTGGAGGCGCCTTATCAGGCGTACACCGCGCCTGGGTCGTATTCGTATGACGAGCCCTACACTCCGTTGATCAACAATCGGGTGGCTCCGCGGGTTGCTCCGCCGGTTCGGCCGATCGCGCCGCCGCCGGAGAAGATCCGTGTGGGCAACTTCGTCACTGACATTCCGGAGGGGATGTCGAAGCGTGATGTGAACTCGATCAATGCGTGGTCGGCCTATGGCGAGGCGAAGATCGCGCAGGGACTGATTTCTGCTGGTGTTCCTGAGGATGAGGCGACTCGTCGTGCGGCCGCGACGATCATCGGCGTCATGGCCGGTGGCACGGCTGGTGCTGTCGCGCTTGGTATTCCGTCGGCTGTTGTGGGCGCGGTGGTTGGCGCCCCGATTGGTGCGGTGGCGGGTGCGATAGTCGGTGCCGTCACGACGGGTGGTGCTACATCGGGCATTAACGCACTCGGTGGAGCTGGAATAGGCGCAGCGGTTGGTGGAATCGGAGCTGGAGCTGCGGGGGCTGTGGTCGGTGCCGCTATTGGGGGTACTGCAGGTGGCCTACTGGCGTACTCGCTCGGGGCGGGCGACCCGGGTGCCGACCCAACCGAGCCGTGGCGTCAGCAGGGCCCGCGGCACGCGCTGCCCGAGTCTGGCCCGAACCAATTCGAATTCCACCTGACATCGGACCATGCGCGTCGCTCTGGACTGCCGGCTGTTGACTACGTGGTAAATCATCGCGGTGACGTCGATGCGACCGTCGGAGCCTCGACCTTCAAATGGTCTGGCATGCAAGCACGCTCGCCCTACGCGGTGTTCGGGCCTCAAGTCGAACGATCAGTCCGTGACTGGACGCGGGCGCAATCCGAGACTCTCAAGGATGCGGTCCCGGGTAGTGACGTGCAGTGGCCCGGCGAGGCCGACCACGCTAGCGCTGCTAGGAAATGATATGAAGCGCGCGAAGGATTACGTTAATCTCGGTCGATCAGCAAAGAGGTTGTGAAGTGAAAAAGGCAATCGTATCCGTGTTCGTTGTCGTAATCGCTACTTTAGGTGTCATTGTCGGCGCGGGCCAGGCGTCTGCTGCGCCGTTGCAGAACTTCAGTACAAACGGCACGACATTCGGTACGTTTGGTAACCATTCTTTCTGCCGCGGTGCTATTACATACAGAGTCGACGCCGTGGCTAAGAAACGTGGCGTTGTCAAGGTCACCGCGACTTCACACGGATTCTCGGGTCAGGGTCCTTCATGGAATCGGAATCCGAATTGCCGCTTCCTATTTCGCTCCGCTGTCACAAGTGTCCGAGGGATCGATATAGAGAAGTGGACGGTTGGTTCTTTCGGGCCGAAACCAGGGCAGAAGCAGACGTGGCACGTCGTGACCGGCTCCGGCCCCGCTTGGATGGGCATCACTACATATGCCGTCAACAGTGCCGTTCGCGTCCTGCAATCCCCTGCTGGACCCTCCTTCTTCATGACGGTGCCGTAGGCGTCGATCTGTTGCACGAAGGATCTGAATGAAAAAGCTCTTGATCTTTGTGGTCGCGCTTGTCTTGGCAAGCGTCGCTACGGTTGCTGGCGGTGGTCACGCAACCGCAGCCCCCATTCCCCAGCTATCAACGACCGGGAACAATTTTGGCACCTTTGGTGACCACTCCTTCTGCCGCGGAGCTGTCAACATCGGTCTCGATGCGCCGGCAGGGAAGCCCGGTGTGGTTCGAGTAACTGCACGGTCGCACGGCTTCACAGGCGACGGCCCGGGATGGAAGAAGAATCCGAGGTGTCGAGTCCTTTTTGCGACAACGTACACGAGCGGTCGAGGACTCAACATTCAGAAGTGGGTGAGAGCTGGCTTCGGGCCGCGACACGGTGAGAGCAAGACTTGGGACGTCCATACGGGTTCGGGTGTAGTCGTATTCGGCGTAACTGCCTACTCGACTAACAGCCCGATCGCCTCACCCCAGTCGTACGGGGCGGGTTTCTACCTGTTGGTCCCGTAACTGAGCGCCCGCAGAAGGTAAGGAGGGATCAAGTGAAACGATTACTCGCGACTATGTTTGTCGGCCTTATCGTTGGCGCGTTGTGCATGGCGGGCGTCAGTCAGGCGTCTGCGGCTCCGATTCCCCAGGTTTCGACCACCGGCTACAACTTCGGGATATTTGGCGACCACTCCTACTGCCGGGGTGCGGTTAACGCGACTGTGGATGCGCCGAAGGGTAAGCGGGGTGTAGTCAGGGTCACGGTGCGGTCGCACGGGTTCACTGGGGCTGGGGCGAGTTGGAAGCGTAATCCGAATTGCCGAGTGCTGTTTGGGAACTACTACACCAGCGTGCGGGGTTACAACCTGGAAAAGTGGGTTACCGCAACGTTCGGCCCGCGTCCGGGTGAGAAGAAGGTTTGGGAGATCAACACCGGCTCAGGTCCAGTCAGCCTTGGGTTCGGTGGGTTTTCCCCCAATAGTCCTGTTCGAGTCCCTTCCGGCTACGGTTCGACCATCTACATGCTCGTTCCTTGACCCCTGATGACCAACCCGACCACTCCACGCGACGGCGACCCGCAGGCCTGGGCCGAGCGGGCCGTCGTCGTGTGCGGGACTGCGGGAGGCGTTGGCACGTCGGTTGTCTCGGCGCTGCTCGCGGAGCATCGGGCGTCGTCGACGCTCGGCCTTCTCTCGTGGTGGGTGGATGCGTCGGGGAACGACTGCGACATCGAGCTGCGGCTCTGCGGGTCGGGTAACCCCGAACTGTTGCGCACGGCGTCGGGCACGGGTCTGTGGCTTCCGCCCGAGGAGGCGACGGTCACCGACGCCGTCGTCGAGACGTGGCGGCAGGGCGCGGTTCCCGTCGTCGACGCCGGCGCGCATCCGCTCACGCTGCTGCCCGAACTCGCCGAAGACGACCTCCCGAATCTCACCCCGGTACTCGTGATCGCGGCGCGACCCGACCTGCTCAACCGCGCCCGGGTCGTCTTCACCGAATGGGACCGGGCCGGGGTGCTGGAGAAGACCATCGTCGTCATCTCCGCCCAACTACCGGCCACCCATCAGGTTGGCCTCGCCGACATGCTGGTGAACGTGGTGTCCGGTGCGGTCGGCGGAGTCATCGGGCTCGACTACGACCCGGTCATCGGCGCCGGCACCGCCCTGGACCTAGAGGCGCGCCGCGGGTTCCTGCCGGCGACGCACCAGTCGATCGCGACACTGGCCGCGGCGACCACCAACAGGCACTGAGGCGCGCCCCCTTTCGCAATCCACCGGAACGGGGCAGCATGGGGCGACATGACCGGGTCCACTCGCTCACCGCTCACCACCGCCGAGGCCGCCGAGATGGTCGCCGATCCCTGGCGTGTCATCGCCGACCGACTCGCCGCCGCCTACAACACCGGATCGATGGTGCGGGGCGGTGAATTCGTCGCCAAGATCATCGACGCCGCCGAAGAGGCGAACCACCACCCCGACATCGACCTGCGCTACGGCACGGTGCATCTCGTGCTCACCACGCACAGCGCGCACCAGCTCACCGAAGCCGATGTCGCGCTGGCGAACCGGATCACCGGCATCGCCGCCGACCTCGGCCTCGAGCCGGTGTCCGCACCCGTCACCCAGTTCAACCTCGCCATCGACGCCCTCGACATCCCGGCCATCAGGCCCTTCTGGAAAGCCGTCCTGGGCTACGGCGACGCGGCCGATCGCGAACCTGTCGACCTCGTCGATCCGGCTGGGCGCCTACCCAGCGTTTGGTTCCAGCAGATGGACGAACCTCGTCCCCAGCGGAGCAGGATGCACGTCGACCTGTGGATCCCGACCGACGAACTACACGAGCGGCTGCAGTCGGCCATCACCGCCGGCGGCCAACTCCTCACCGACGAGTACGCCCCGGCCTTCTGGGTCCTCGCCGACGCCGAGGGCAACGAGGTGTGCCTGTGCACCTGGCAGGACCAGAACTACTGATCAGTCGGCGTACATCGTCTGCGTGAACGCCATCCGGTCGCCCCGGTACAGCGAACGCCGATACTCGATGGGGACGTCGTCCTTGTCGTAGGACAAGCGGTTCAGCAAGAACATCGGCGTACGAGCGTCGACGTTGAGCAGAGCGGCCTCACGCGCGTCGGGCAACGTCGTCTCGATGGTGTCCTCGGTACGCCCGAAACGCACCCCGCGCCTACGGAATTCGGCATACAACGACGAGGTCACCTCGAAGTCGCGTTCGAGATCGGGGTACCGGAAGGCCGGCAGGCGTGTCCGTTCCAGCGCGACGCGCACCCTGTCGGTCGTGAAGACACGCTCGAGCTGGATGACCGGGTCGCCGACGGCGATCGCCAGGCGTTCGGCGAGCACCGCGTCGGCCGTCAGGTTCGTCCATCCCACCAGGATGCGACTGGTCTCCATCCCGCGCTCGCGGGCCGCCTCGGTGTACGAACCGATCGACAACGGTTGTCGGATCTTGGGACCCGCGACCACCGTCATCCGACCCCGGCGCTCGATTTTGCCGTCGAGCAACAGCTCTCGAAGTGCTTGTCGGATGGTCTCGCGTGACACCGAGAAGCTCTCGGCGAGATCGCGTTCCGCGGGAAAGGGATCACCCTCGACGAGGTCTTGAAGGAGTTCCTCCAGCCGGGACCTGACCACCTGGTGCTTGAGAACGCGCGGTTGCTCGGACAGGGTCATGCGACCAACATAGCAAATAATGGTCTAGACCAAGTGGCAACCGAGTGTTCACCTGGCGTTGGGGTAAGACACCCGAATTGGTCTATACCAAACGCGAGAGTGGGCTCATGCGTACAACCGATGACTTCACTGAGCCTGCTTCGGAACCTGCGGGGACAACCACCTCACACGACGGCACCTCGTCCGTCCAACTCGTCGTCTTCGACATGGCCGGCACGACGATTGTCGACGACGGGCTCGTCACCCAGGCGTTCGAGATCGCCGCGACCGCGGTCGGCATCCCGGCCGAGGGCGTGGAACGCGACCGCGCCCGCACCTACGTCCTCGACACGATGGGACAGTCCAAGATCGCGGTGTTCCGCGCGCTTCTCGGCTCCGACGACGCGGCCCGCCGGGCCAACGAAGCGTTCGAAGAGGCCTACGGAGAACTGATCGACGACGGTGTCGAGCCGATCCCGGGAGCGGCGGAGACCTTCGCGGACCTGCGATCGCGCGGGATCACTACCGCGTTCACCACCGGGTTCAGCCCGGCCACCCAGCAGCGGATTCTCGACTCACTGGGGTGGGCCGAGGTCGTCGACCAGGTCCTCGCTCCCACCGCCGGACTGCGCGGTCGCCCGTACCCGGACCTCGTACTCGCCGCCGCTCTCACCGCGCAGGTCGACGACATGGCCAACGTCGTCGTCGTCGGCGACACGTCGAGCGACATCGACACCGCACGGCGCGCCCGCGCCGGCCTGGCCGTGGGCGTGCTCACCGGCGCCCACGACGAGCACACCCTGCGCGCCGCGGGTGCCGATCGGGTGCTCGCGTCGGTCGCCGATCTCCCCGCTCTGATCACCGCCCCCTGACCCGCTCCTCGAACCGACCCCGCAACGTCCCGAAAGGCTGACCCCCGATGATGATCCGAAAATCTCCGCTCGCGATCACCGCCGCCCTCGCCACCACCGCCCTCGTCCTCGCCGGATGTTCCGGCGGCGATTCGGAAGCGGTCAACGACAATGGTTTTCCCGAGACCCTCACCCTCGCCGCGATCCCGGCGGAGAACTCCTCCGATCTCAAGGCCAGCTACGACCCGGTCATCAAGGTGATCGAACAGGAAACCGGGTCGAAGGTCGAGTTCGTGCAGGCATCCGACTATGCCGGCGTTGTCGAGGGGATGATCGCCGACAACGTCGACCTCGCCTTCTTCGGTCCGTTCGCCTACGTCGTCGCCGGCCTCAACGGGGCCGACATCACCCCGATCGGAGCCGTGGTGTCGGAGAAGGGCGCGGAACCGGGATACCAGTCCTACGGAATCGCCAAGGCCGACAACGCGTCCGTCAACAGCATCGATGACTTCGCCGGCAAGACGGTCTGTTTCGTCGACCCCGGGTCCACCTCCGGCTTCCTCTACCCGAGCGCCGGTCTCATCGAAGCCGGGGTGATCAAGTCCGGCACCGAGACCGACCTCGCCGCCGGCGTCACCCCGATCTACGCAGGCGGACACGACGCGTCGGCGCTGTCGGTGGCCTCCGGTGACTGCGAAGCCGGATTCGCCTTCGACTCGATGGTCGACAAGACCCTCATCGAGAAGGGCGACCTCCAGCAAGGACAGCTGAAGACGGTCTGGAAGTCGGAGATGATCGCGGGATCGGTGTTCGCGGCGAACAATTCGCTGGGCCCGGAAGCCATCGACACGCTCACCAAGGTGTTCACCGAGCAGGTCAACAAGGAGTCGATGGAAGCCGCGGGTTTCTGCTCCGGCGACGAGTGCCTGATCACCGACGAGCGTGCCTGGGGTGTCGTGCCGGCCTCCGACGAGGACTACGCCGGCGTGCGGCACGTCTGCGAGGTCACCAAGTCCGAGAAGTGTGCGAGCTGATGACCGCACATCCTCCGGTGGCCGGCGACGACCTCGTCGTCCACGTCGACGGACTGACCAAGCGATTCGGCGACACCGTCGCGGTCGACGACGTGTCGCTCGACGTCCACCGCAGCGAACTCGTGGTGCTCCTGGGCCTTTCCGGGTCCGGGAAGTCCACCTTCCTCCGCTGCCTGAACGGACTGCATCCCGCGACGTCCGGCGTCGTCGACGTCGTGGGGCACCGGGTCGATCGTGCCGGACGTACCGAGATGCGGGCTCTACGACGCGACGTCGGATTCGTCTTCCAGCACTTCAACCTCGTCGGCCGGATCAGCTGTCTCGAGAACGTCCTGCTCGGCGGGCTCGGCCGACTCCGGTGCCCGCGCTACGGTGCGCTCACGTACCCGAAGCACATGCGCCAGGAGGCGCTCGAGCACCTCGACCGTGTCGGTCTCGCCGACCTCGCCGACCGTCGCGCAGACACCCTCTCCGGCGGGCAGCAGCAGCGCGTCGCCATCGCGCGCACGCTGATGCAGAAACCGACGCTCCTGCTCGCCGACGAACCGGTGGCCTCCCTCGACCCGGAGAACGCCGGCGTCGTCATGGATCTGCTGTTCCAGGTGTGCGTCGAGGAGAAGCTGACCATCCTCTGCACCCTGCACCAGGTGGACCTGGCCCTCGGGTGGGCGCACCGCATCGTCGGATTACGTGGCGGGCACAAGGTTCTCGACCGCTCCACCATCGGACTGGACCGCGACGAGGTGATGGACGTCTACCGACGCGTCGACCCAGTGTCGGCGTCGACGAACGCGGCGCGACGCCGATGAACACCCCGCTGCTCGATCGACCGCGGGCGGACCCGTCTGCGCGGAAGCGACCCCGATGGAACCGCGCGGTCCTGCCCGGCATCGCGGTCGGAGGCCTTGTCGCCACGCTGATCTGCGCGTGGTGGATCGACTTCGCGCCGGGAACACTGATCTACGGGATCGAGGACATCGTCGCGCTCATCGAGCGGATGCTGCCACCTCGGCTCGGTGATCCCGGCCGGATCAGCGTGCTGGCGTTGGAGACTCTGCTGATGGCGGTGCTGGGCACGGTTCTCGCCGCGATCGCGTCGGTGCCGCTGGCGTTCCTGGCCGCTCGCAACACCAGTCCGCATCCTGCGGTCCAGGCGGTGGCGCGGGCCATCATCACGTTCTGCCGAGCGATGCCCGACCTGCTGTTCGCGGTCTTGTTCGTCCGTGCTCTGGGTATCGGTGTGCTGCCGGGCATCCTGGCCCTGGCGTTGCATTCGATCGGCATGCTCGGCAAGCTGTTCGCGGACGCGATCGAGCAGGTCGACGAGGGGCCGCGCGAAGCGGTGCGCAGCACGGGCGTCGGCTATGTCCGCGAGATGGTCAATGCGGTCGTACCGCAATGTGTCCCGGCGTGGATCGGGGCGTTCGTCTACCGCATCGACATCAACCTCCGGATGTCGGTCGTGCTCGGGTTCGTCGGCGCGGGCGGAATCGGCTTCGCACTGCAGGACGCGCTCCGTGGTCTGATCTATCCGCGAGCCCTCGGCATCGTGCTCGTTATCCTCGTGATCATCGCCGCGATGGAGTTGCTGGCCATCGGAATCCGCCGCGTGCTGCTGACGCCGTCGCCCATGCGGCCCGGTCTGGAACGCGCCGTCCGGACGGGTTTCGGGCTGCTGGTGGTCGCTGCGACGGTTGCCGCGATGGTGGTCCTGGAGATCACGCCGTGGGCGCTGATCGCGTGGATACCCCCGGCCGTCGAGGTGTTCGGCCGGATGATCCCGCCCGACTTCAGCACTCTGGGCGCCGACCTGTTCGACGCCGCGTTCCAGACGGTCGCGATCGGCGTCGTGTCCACCGCGATAGGTGCGGTGCTGTCGATCCCGGTCGGAATCCTCGCTGCTCGCAACGTCACTCCGCATACGGCGGTGTACTGGGGTGCGCGGGCCTGGATCCTCGTCGTTCGGGCTGTGCCGGAGCTCATTCTCGCGGTGGTGTTCGTCGCCGCGCTGGGGCTGGGTCCGGTGGCCGGAACCTGCGCCCTGGCAATCGGTTCGATCGGCTTCCTCGCCAAGCTCGTCGCCGACTCCGTGGAGGAGATCGATCCGGGGCCCGTCGAGTCCGCCCGGTCCGTCGGGTGCGGATGGTGGAAAACACTGTTCGCCGTGGTGATCCCGCAGGCCATGCCGTCCATCGTCGGCTCTGGTTTGTACCTGCTCGACGTCAACATCCGCACATCCACGGTGCTCGGCATCGTCGGCGCCGGCGGTATCGGCTTCCTGCTCTTCGAATCGATCCGCACGCTCGACTTCGAGGTCGCCGGGGCCATCGTGCTCGTCATCTTCGTCATCGTCTACACCATCGAGAGGTTGTCCGGTTGGATACGCTCACGACTCGTCTGACCCGTACTGCCGTCTGGCGGGGCGATCGGATCGACATCGTCGAAATGCCCTTTCCTGCAGTTGGTCGTGGCGAGTTGCTCGTCCGAGTACGACTGGCCACGGTGTGCGGCAGCGACCTGCACACCGTGACCGGACGCCGAGAGTCGCCCTGCCCCTCCGTACTCGGACACGAGGCGGTGGGTGAGGTGGTCGACGCCGGCGCGGGAGCGACCGCCCGCGTAGGGGATCGCGTCGTCTGGTCGGTCACGGTCTCGTGCGGTGAGTGCGATCGGTGCCGACGCGGCGTCACCGCCAAGTGCCGGCGGGTGCGCAAGGTCGGACATGAACCGTTCGACGGTGATTGGCCGCTGTCCGGGGGTTACGCCACCCACATCTTGCTGCCCGCGGGCACCACGTCGGTCGGTGTTCCCGACGCTCTCGACGATGTAGTGGCCGCCCCAGCGGCCTGCGCCACCGCCACCGTGATGGCGGTCGCCGAGCGTGCCGGGGAGGTGGCCGGGCGCCGCGTCCTCGTCGGTGGAGCGGGAATGCTGGGGACGACCGCAGCGGCGGTGTGTGCCGACCGCGGCGCCGACGTCCTGATCGCCGACTGGGACCGGGCGCGCGTGGAGCAGGCCACCGGATTCGGGGCGCGGCCCGACGACGGCGAGAACGTCGACGTCGTACTCGATTTCACCGGCTCGTCGGATTTCATCCGTCGGGGACTCACCCGGCTGGACGTCGCCGGGACGCTCGTGCTGGCCGGTTCGGTCACCCCGGGCCCGTTGCTCGACATCGACCCGGAGCAGGTGGTCCGACGCTGGTGGACGATCACCGGCGTCCACAACTACGAGCCACGTCATCTACAGCAGGCCGTCGACTTCCTGGCGCGAACCGTCGACCGTCATCCGTGGTCGGAGCTGGTGACCAACCCGCTGCCACTGGACCAGATCGAGGGCGCGTTGCAACCGGCCCCGGGGGCCGCTCTGCGCGTCGCGGTCGCGCCCTGAATGACACCATCTTTCGACAGAGGAGAAGTGAACGCATGCGCGTGATCATCGTCGGTGCTGGGATCATCGGAACCGCACACGCCTGGATGGCCGTCGAACGTGGACACGAGGTGATCCATCTGGATCGTGAACTCGGCGCGCGGGGCGCCACCGTCCGCAACTTCGGATTGGTGTGGGTCTCGGGGCGATCCGCTCCCGAACTGGAGATCGCGCTGCGCTCCCGCATCCTCTGGGAGCAGATCGGCACCCAGGTCCCGAAGGTCGGCTTCCGGGCGAACGGCTCGATCACCCTGTTACGTACCGAGGCTGAACTCGCCGTCGCCGAAGAGGTGCTCGCCCGCGACGACGCGCAGCGTCAGGGATTCTCCCTGTTGCGCCGGATCGAGGTCGCGGAGAAGAACCCTGCGCTACAGGGGAACTACCTCGCCGGACTGTACTGCGCGTCCGACGCCGCTGTGGAGTCCCGACAGGCGATGCCCGCCTTGCGATTCCGCTTGGAGCGATCGGGTCGATACACCTTCGTTCCGGGCGTCGAGGCGCGCGCGATCACCGGCACCTCGGTTCGTGACGACACCGGGGCCGTTCACGCAGGCGACTGTGTCGTGTTGTGCCCCGGCGCAACTCATCGCGGACTGCTCCGCGAGATCTTCGGCGAGCTGCCGGTCCGTCGGGTCCGATTGCAGATGATGCAGACGGCACCACTCGGGCAACGTCTCACCACTTCGATCGCCGACGGCGACAGCCTCCGCTACTACCCGGGCTTCGCGGGCCCCGCCCTCGAGGAACTTCGGCGCACCGAACCGCAGCGACCGGTCGCCGCCGACCACGGGATGCAGCTGCTGTGCGTGCAGCGCCTGCACGGTGGGCTGACCATCGGCGACACCCACGAGTACGTCGAACCGTTCACCTTCGACGTCGAGGAGGATCCCTACGCCCACCTCGTCGAGGTGACGGAGGGGCTGCTCGGGCGGCCGCTGCCAAAGATCCAGCGCCGCTGGGCCGGCGTCTACAGCCAGTGCACCGAGCCCCATCGCATCGTGTGCCGCGAGTCCATCGGGGACGGGGTGTGGGCGGTCACCGGCCCCGGTGGCCGCGGGATGACCCTCGGCCCGGCCATCGCCGAGGAGTCGGCGGAGCTCATGGGGTGGTGAGTGACGCCGCCGAACTGCTGAAAACCACCCTCCACAGGCGGACCGACGACAAATTGCCGTCGGCGCCCTCCTGGAGGGTGGTTTTCAGTCGAGATCGAAGCCCTACGGCTAGGAGCAGTGCCCCTCGGCGCGGGCGACGTCGGCGACGGCGGCCGCGACCGCCGGGGCGACCCGGTCGTCGAGCGGGCTGGGCACGATGCGGTCGGCGCGCAGGTCGTCGGCGACGACCGAGAAGATGGCTTCGGCCGCAGCGATTTTCATGCCCTCGCTGATGCGTCGTGCACCGGCGTCGAGCGCACCCTTGAAGACGCCGGGGAAGGCGAGCACGTTGTTGATCTGGTTCGGGAAGTCGCTGCGCCCGGTCGCGACGATCGCCGCGTACTTCGCGGCGGCCTCCGGATGGATCTCCGGGTCGGGGTTCGACAGGGCGAAGACGATCGAATCGTCGTTCATCGACGCGATGAGCTCTTCGGGGATCAGACCTGCCGACACACCGATGAAGACGTCGGCGCCGGCGAGGGCCTCGACCGCGCCACCGGTCAGCCCGCGCGGGTTGGTGCGCGACGCCAGTTCGCTCTTCGACTCGTTCAGGCCGTCACGTCCCGCGGACACGATGCCCTTGGAATCCAACACGACGACATCGGAGATGCCCACTGCCAGAAGGATGTTCGCGCACGCGACACCCGCGGCACCGGCGCCGGAGATCACGACCTTCAGGCCGGCGAGATCGCGGCCGAGGTGGGTCGTCGCGCCCTTGAGGGCGGCGAGGACGACGATCGCGGTGCCGTGCTGGTCGTCGTGCATGACCGGGCAGTCGAGGGCCTCGATGACGCGGCGCTCGATCTCGAAGCAGCGCGGCGCGGAGATGTCCTCGAGGTTCACGGCGCCGAAGCTCGGGCGGAGTCGGATGAGGGTCTCGACGATCTCGTCGGGATCCTGGGTGTCGAGAACGATGGGGATCGAGTTGAGTCCGGCGAAGCTGCGGAACAGTGCGGACTTGCCCTCCATGACCGGCAGCGAGGCGCGGGGGCCGATGTCGCCGAGTCCGAGGACCGCCGAGCCGTCGCTCACCACTGCGACCAGGCGATCGGTCCAGGTGTACTTGTTCACCAGGGTCGCATCGGTGTCGATCGCACGCGACACCTGGGCCACACCCGGGGTGTAGGCGATCGACAGGTCGCGCTGGGTGTCGATGGGTGCGCGCAGCTCCACCGAGAGCTTGCCGCCGACGTGGGCCAAGAAGATCTCTTCGTCGGTGATGGGGTGGTCGGCGATCGTGGGTTCGGTGTAGGGGGTCTCACCCATACGTGTGTCCTCCGTGCTCGTCACGGGTCCTCCTGAAAAGCCGCGAAATGCGGGTTGCATCGTCTCGCCGGCCACGCTGCCCGCGAGCTAGAAGTGATCCGCATCGACGCGAGCAGGTGGGCTCAGCGGACGCGGGCCGGGCTCGTGCGAGCGGGGTGACGCTCGTTACGGCCGGATTAAGTGTCTCACCGTCTGGGATCGTTCCGGAAGGTGGGTCGGCCCAGGTGAAGTGTCCAATGATCATTGATAAGGTACAACTTGTGTCTATGTTGCATGCGACCTCCGAATCCGCTGCTGAGCGGGTATATGTCGAGGTCAAAGAGCAAATTCTCACAAACGCGATCGCCGGCGGTGAGCTGATCAGCGAGGGTGAGATCGCCGCGAAGTGCTCGGTGAGCCGTACTCCGGTGCGCGAGGCGTTCCTGCGGTTGGAGACCGAAGGCTGGATGCGTCTCTACCCGAAACGGGGAGCCCTCGTGGTCCCCATCGGTGAGCGCGAGATCCGCGACGTCGTGGACGCACGCCTGCTCCTCGAACGGCACGCGGTGCGTGCGGTCGTCGGTCGGCCGGGCGCGGTGGCCGGACTCGTGCGGAGTCTGCGCGCCAACCTCGACGCCCATCGTCGGTCCGACGCCTCGGACATCCGAGAGTTCTCCCGCATCGACGCCGAGTTCCATCAGCTCATCGCCGCCGCCGGCGACAACGCATTGCTGTCCGGCTTCTACACCACGCTCGGGGAGCGGCATCGACGGATGACGACGGCGTCGGTGCACCGGGACGCGAGTGTCGCGGCCCGAATCCTCGACGACCACCGCGCGCTCCTCGACGCGATCGAGTCCGCCGACGCCGAACGTTTCGACACCCTGCTCGCCGGCCACCTCGTCGCGGTTCACGATCTACCCGGGCACGACCTCCCCGGGGCACCGGCATGAGCGCCGACCGCGCGCGCTTCGGATGGCCCGCCGTCGCGCTCGCCGTGTTCGCCACCGCGTGGGGCGGCAACGAATTCACGCCGCTGCTGGTCATGTACCGGCAGATCACCGACATGTCGCCGGTCGTCGTCGACGCGTTGCTCTTCGCCTACGTCCTGGGCATCGTGCCCGCCCTGCTGATCGGCGGCCCGTTGTCGGATCGGCTGGGCCGACGGCCACTCATGCTGCCCGCCCCGCTGTTCGCGGCGGTCGGCTCGGGACTGCTGGCCGCGGGCTCGGAGTCGGTGGCACTGCTGACCGCCGGGCGGGTGTGCAGCGGCATCGCGCTGGGTCTCTCGATGGCCGTGGGCGGGAGTTGGATCAAGGAACTCTCCGACCGAGACGGTGCGCAGACGGGTGCCGGCGCCGGTCGCGCGGCCATGAGTCTCACCGCCGGCTTCGGCGTCGGCGCCGGGGTGGCCGGGGTGCTCGCGCAGTGGGGGCCGTGGCCGCATGTGCTGCCGTACCTGATCAACATCGTCGTCGCGGTCGTCGCGACGAACCTGATCGTGCTGGTGCCGGAGACACGTCCCAGACAAGACTCGCCGGGGCGTCTGCGTGACGACCTGCGCATCCCGTCCGCGGGCCATCGTCGTTTCCTGTTCGTCGTGCTGCCACTGGCGCCCTGGGTTTTCGGTGCCGCCGCATCGGGTTACGCGATCGTCCCCGCCCTCATGTCCGCCCGCACCGCGGGAGCGCCGATCGCGTTCGCCGGCCTGTGCTGCGTCCTCGGCCTGTCCGCCGGTTTCGGCATCCAGTCGTTGGGTCGGCGGATCAACCGGCCGGGGAGTCTCCGCGGTGTCGTCGTCGCCTTCGTGGTGCTCGTGGCCGGAATGGTCCTCGCGGCCGTGGCGGCACACGTGCTGACCGTCTGGGTCGCGCTCCTGGCGTCGACGCTGCTCGGCTGCGGATACGGCATGGCGATGATCGTCGGCCTGCTGGAGGTGCAGCGCATCGCCGGACCCGACGACCTCGCCGGGCTCACGGCCGTGTTCTACGGCGTGACCTACCTCGGCTTCGGGGTTCCGGCGGTTCTGGCCTGGATCTCGGAGAGCTGGCCGGCGATCACCTACCCGGTCATGTTCGGCTTCGGCGCCGTCGCCGCGATGATGAGCCTGATCGTCGCTCTCCTCGGACATAGTCGCCACGGTGCGCCCGTCGACGAACCCGGTACCGCCGCGATGGCGGGCTCGGCCGCCGGGGCCGCCCGCACACGGTGACGCGTCGTCGATCGACCACCCGGTAACCTGCTGAGAGTTTGATCAGGCACCGCGCAGTGACACCGCGGTGCGACGGGGAGTGCGGCGGGTGAGTGTGGAAAGGCGCAGACGATGATGCTGGGAGCATGGGTCGTCGTCGTGACCGCCCTCGTGCTCATCCTGCCCGGCGCGTTCGTCGGCCGACGGATGAACCTCCCGTGGCCGGTCGCGCTGGCCGCCGGTCCGCCCATCACGTTCGCCCTGGTCTCGATCCTGACGGTGCTGTACTCCGTCGTCGGCTTCGAGTGGAATGCCGTCTCGGCCCTGGTGGGTCTGGTCTTCGCGGTCGGCGGTGCCTGGGTCTACTCGGCACTGCTGCTCACCCGGTGGGGTCAGCGGCTGGCGCCGGTACCCGACGCCGACGGCGAATCCCGCGTGGGACGGACCGCGATGGTGCGCGTCGCCGCCGGGCTCGGACTCGGTGGACTCGTCATCGCCGTCACCTGTATCCGGCCGATCGCGACGACCGCATTCGCCGGTCTCGGCAACATCTCGCAGGTGTGGGATTCGTTGTGGCACGCCAGTTCGCTGCGCTGGATCCACGAGACGGGCGTCGGCTCGGCCATGCGGATGGGCGAGCTGATGAACTACGACACCCAGGGGTTCAACTACTACCCGAACACCTGGCATGCGCTGGGTGCGTTGCTGTTCCCGCTGACCGGTGCCGACCCGGTCGAGCTCTACAACACGTATTCGCCCGCAGTGCTGGCGATCACCGTTCCGCTCGGTGTCGCGTCGCTGGCCTACTGGTTCGCGCGGCACCGCTACGACGTCGACTCGTCGGCTCTCATCGCCGGTACCGCGGGTGCGCTGAGTGCGCTGTTCCCGTCCCTGCCCTACGTCGAGGTCCAGCTGACCTCGGTGCCGAACGCGGTCGGCGTGAGCCTGGCGCCGGTGGCCGCCGTCCTCGTGATGAGCGTGGTGTCGGACCGATCGCGTGTGCTGCCGGCCGCGCTGGCCGTGGCCGGTGTGACCGCCACCCACCCCTCCGGCCTGATCGTCGTCGGCGTGATCGTCGGCCTCTGGTGGCTGTGCGAGGGTCTGTGGCGTCCGGTCGCCGGTCGCCTGCGCGATCCCGCGACGCTGGCCGTCACGGCGGTGGTGACGCTGGTCCTCATCGCACCCGTCATCCTGGGCACCATCCGGGTCGCCGACACCAACGAACTCCCGTTCTTCGACTTCCGTGAGGAGACGATCGGCGTCCTCGACGGGCTCGTCAAGGGCGCGTTCAACGGGACGATCCCGCTCGAGCTCGACCACTTCCCGGTGTGGCCGCTGATCGTCGTCACCCTGCTCGGGCTGATCGCGCTCGTATGGCTGCGATGCTGGGCCGGCCTGGTCGCATGGTTCGTGTTCGCCCTGGTGACCGCCAACGCGATGGTGTCCCTGGGGCCGCTGTCGTACCCGCTCGGGGCGATCGGCGGCTACTTCTACAACTCACCCCACCGGCTCACGTTCGTGGTCGCGATCCTCTCGGCCGCGGCGGCCGGCGTCGCGATCGGGGTTCTCGCGCTCGGCGTCGCAGGTCTGGCCCGACGCCGCGTGGCGTCGGAACCGGCCGACGGTCAGGAGAAGGCCGAGGCGACTTCGGGGAAGGCGCGCTGGGTGGTGGCCGCGACATACGTGGTGTTGCTGGGCCTGATCGCCGGCGTCGCCGTCGTGCGTTATCCGCCGAACGCGCAGATCGCGTCGAAGGAACGGGGCGGCAAGTATGTCGGGCCCGACGATCTCGCCGCCTACGAGTGGCTCGCCGCGCAGCCCGACGCCCAGGACGTCCTGGTCCTCAACAACCTCGACCAGGGCACCGGCTGGCTGTACCCGGTCACCGGGGTCACCCCGATGTTCCCCTTCTACCGGGCCAACGAGTTCTCCGAGCGGCAGCGCGACCTGTTCTGGGGGGTGTCGGAGATCGGAGCCGACCCGGCCATCGACCAGATCGTGCGAGACATGAACGTGCACTACGTGATCGACTCGCCGCCGAGTTACTGGGAGTTCCAGCGCGGCATGCCCGACCCCGCCCGCGGTCACCAGGGCGACCCCTTCCTGGCGTTGCGTCAGAACGGCGCTCCCGGATTGACCGAGGTGTTCCGCCGCGGCGACGCGGTGATCTACCGCGTCAACGACCTCGTCTACCCGCCGCCGCCCGCGCCCTGAGTGTCTCCGCTCCTCAGTAACTGCGGCCCGGCGGCCGTCGTGGGCCACGAAAGACCAATCCTGGGCGACTGAACTCATGCTCCCTGAGGTGCGAGCGAAGCGAGCCACGAAGGGCTCAGCATCGTGTCTCACCAGGCCCTTCGTGGCTCGTCGCTATCGCTCCTCACACCTCAGGGAGCAATGGGGTCGCTTATTTCGGATTAGGGAGCAGTGGGGCCGCGTCTCGCTCCTCGGGAGCAGTGGGGTCGCGTCTCGCTCCTCACGGAGCGGGGGCGGCCATTCACCCCGTTCGACGCACGGGCACGGGCTAGCGTCGGGACATGCGGCCCTGGATGTGTGTCTTCTGCGCCAACGAGTTCCCGCCGGGCGAGACGCCGCCCGCGATGTGCCCGATCTGCGACGACGACCGGCAGTGGCTTCCGGTCAGCGGTCCCAGCTGGACTCCGCTCGACGAGACCGCCGACAACGCGCTGACCGCCCACGAACTGGAGCCCGGTCTGACCGCGCTGACGGTGCAACCCTCCGTGGGGATCGGGCAGCGTGCCCTGCTCGTCGCGACTCCCGACGGGAACATCCTCTGGGAACCGCCGGGTTTCCTCGGGCCGTCCCTCGTCGACTGGCTAAAGCAGCACGGCGGGGTCGCCGCCATCGCCGCGAGCCATCCGCATCTGGTGGGCGCGAGCGTCTCGCTCAGTCACCGATTCGGTCGAGTTCCGGTGTATTACAACGACTCCGACCGGCGATGGGTCACCCGCCCCGACCCCGTCGTGCGCTTCTGGTCGGACACCACCGAAGTCCTCGGCGGGGTGCGACTCGTCCAGTGCGGCGGTCATTTCCCCGGCAGCGCGGTGCTACACCTCCCCGACGCCGCCGACGGCAGGGGTGCGGTGCTGACCGGCGACACCATCAAGGGCGTCATGCAGCCCGGCATGGTGACCTTCATGCGCAGCTACCCGAACATGATCCCGCTGTCACCGCGGCTCGTCCGTCAGATCGTCGACCGGGTGAACGAACTCCGGTTCGACCGGCTCTACGACGCGTTCGGTGTCGTCGTGGCCGAGAACGCCCGGGACGTGGTGGACAGTTCGGCGCGGCGCTACATCGGCTGGGTCACCGACTCGATCGTCGATCCCGACGATCCGCACGCGCCTGCCCAAGGGGAAACCGGTCAGGCGTCCGGGTAGCCCTTCGGGTTGCCCGACTGCCAGCGCCAGGTGTCGGCGCACATGTCGTCAATGGTCTTGGCGGCGTGCCAGTTCAGGTCGTCGTTCGCCCGGGTCGGATCGGCGTAGGACGCGGCGATGTCGCCGGCCCGCCGCGGGGCGACCTCGTAGGGGATTGGGCGCCCACTGGCCCTCTCGAACGCGTGCACGACCTCCAAGACCGAAACCCCTTGCCCCGTACCGAGATTCCAGGTCGACATGCCGGTCTCGCCGGTGCTGATGCGGTCGAGGGCCGCGACATGGCCGGCGGCCAGGTCGTCGACGTGGATGTAGTCGCGCACGCCGGTGCCGTCGGGGGTGTCGTAGTCGTCGCCGAAGACCGCCAGCTTCTCGCGCCGGCCGACCGCGACCTGCGCGACGAACGGCATCAGGTTGTTCGGAATGCCCGACGGGTCCTCGCCGATCTGTCCGCTCGGATGTGCGCCCACCGGATTGAAGTACCGCAGTGCCGCGATGCGCCACACGTCCGAACTGGCGGCGACATCGCGCAGGATCTGCTCGATCATCACCTTGGTCCAGCCGTACGGGTTGGTCGCCGACGTCGGCAGATCCTCGGTCATAGGCAACTGCGGCTCGGCCCCGTAGACCGTTGCCGACGACGAGAACACCAACGTGTGCACGTCGTGGCGTTCCATCGCGCGGAGCAGAGCGAACGTGGTGCCGAGGTTGTTCTGGTAGTAGTCGAGCGGCTTGGCCACCGACTCGCCGACCGCCTTGAACCCCGCGAAGTGGATGACCGCGTCGATGTCCTCGTGAGCGAAGAAGTGTTCGGTCTTGTCGACGTCGGCGAGGTCGAAGGCGTGGACGGGGATGGAACGGTCGGTCAGTGCCTCGAGCCGGCCGACGACGGCCGGTTTGGCGTTGCTGAAATCGTCGACGATGACGACGTCGTGTCCGGCCGAGACCAATTGGATGACGGTGTGCGAGCCGATGTAGCCCGCTCCTCCGCTCACGAGTACGCGCATGACGACCACCGTAAGCGGCGACCCTGGGAATGGGCCAAGTGGACTGCATGGAGGTCACCAGGTGGCTTCGACTCGGCGCCTCGCTTCGCTCGGGGCCGGCTCAACCAGCGGAGGTGCCGGTGACGCGTTCGGTGGTGGCGTACTTCTGTTCGACGGCTTCTTTGGCGGGTTGCCACCAGCCGGGGTGGTCGCGGTACCAGTCGATGGTGGCGGCGAGGCCGGCGCGGAAGTCGAGGTAGGAGGGGGTCCAGCCGAGTTCGGTGCGCAGGCGGGTGGAGTCGATGGCGTAGCGGCGGTCGTGGCCGGGGCGGTCGGTGACGAAGTCGAAGGCGTCGGCGGGCTGGTCGAGGAGTTCGAGGATGGTTTCCACGACGGTGCGGTTGTCGACCTCGCCGTCGGCGCCGATGAGGTAGGTCTCGCCGATCTGGCCGCGGTCGATGATGGTCCACACAGCGTCGTTGTGGTCGTCGACGTGGATCCAGTCCCGGACGTTGCGGCCGTCGCCGTAGAGCTTGGGGCGCACCCCGGAGAGCACGTTGGTGATCTGGCGGGGGATGAACTTCTCGATGTGCTGGTACGGGCCGTAGTTGTTGGAGCAGTTGGAGATGGTGGCGGCCACGCCGAAGGAGCGGACCCAAGCGCGCACGAGCAGGTCGCTGCCGGCTTTGGTCGAGGAGTAGGGGCTCGACGGGTTGTAGGCGGTCTGTTCGGTGAAGCGTGCCGGGTCGTCGAGATCGAGGTCGCCGTAGACCTCGTCGGTGCTGATGTGGTGGTAGCGAACCTGGTGGGCGCGGACCGCTTCGAGCAGGGTGTAGGTGCCCACGAGGTTGGTGGAGACGAACGCCGACGGGTCGGCCAGGGAGTTGTCGTTGTGGGATTCGGCGGCGAAGTGCACGACGAGGTCTGCGTCGGCGACGAGACGGCCGACCAGGGCGGCGTCGGTGATGTCGCCCTCGACGAGTTCGACGCGATCGGCGACCGGGGCGAGGGTGTCGGGGTTGGCGGCGTAGGTGAGTTTGTCCAGGACCCGGATCGAGACGCCGGGGCGGGTGGCCAGTGTGCGCAGCACGAAGTTGGCGCCGATGAACCCGGCACCCCCGGTCACGAGAACACGCACGCGCGGCGCCTTTCGTCGAGGTCGATGGTCGCAGTCACTCTACCGAGGAGCCGACCTGCTCGCCTCGGGTGAGCGCAGCGGCGCGACTCGCGTGCCGTCGCGAAAGGCCGCGGGCATTACCCTGATCGCCATGAAAGGGATCATCCTGGCCGGCGGTACGGGCACGCGGCTGCACCCCATCACGCAGGGGGTGAGCAAGCAACTCGTCCCGGTCTACGACAAGCCGATGATCTATTACCCGCTCTCGACGCTCATGCTGGCCGGGATCCGCGACATCCTGATCATCACCACCCCGCACGACGCCCCGGCCTTCGAGAACCTGCTCGGCAACGGCGACCAGTTCGGCATCGACCTCACCTACAAGACCCAGCCCTCCCCGGACGGACTCGCGCAGGCCTTTGTCCTCGGCGCCGACCACGTCGGTACCGACTCGGTCGCTCTCGTCCTCGGCGACAACATCTTCTACGGACCCGGACTCGGCAGCCGGTTGCAGGGTTTCGAGAACGTCGACGGCGGCGCGGTCTTCGCCTACTGGGTGGCCAACCCGGAGGCCTACGGGGTGGTCGACTTCGACGCCGACGGCACCGCCATCTCATTGGAAGAGAAACCGGCACAACCGAAGTCGAACTTCGCGGTACCCGGTCTGTACTTCTACGACAACGACGTCGTCGACATCGCCCGCAACCTGCGGCCCAGCGCCCGCGGCGAGTACGAGATCACCGACGTCAACGCCCACTACCTCGACCGCGGGAAACTGTCGGTCACCGTCCTGCCGCGCGGCACGGCGTGGCTCGACACCGGCACGTTCGACAGCCTCCTCGACGCCGGCAACTTCGTCCGCACCGTCGAACAACGCCAGGGACTCAAAATCGCTGTCCCAGAGGAGATCGCGTGGCGACAGGGGTATCTCTCCGACGAGGAGTTGCGGGCTCGTGCCGACAAACTCCGCAAGTCGGGTTACGGTGACTACCTGCTCGAACTGTTGCAGCGGGGCAAGGGTTTCTAAGCGCCGCCCCCGAGGCGCATGTCCGACGACCGACCCTGGGAAAGGTGTCCGCATGAAGGTCCGCCCGCTCGCCATCGACGGAGCGTGGGAGTTCACCCCGGTCCAACACGGCGATGCCCGTGGGTTGTTCGCCGAGGCGTTCAAGGCCGACGTGATCGCCGAGACCATCGGTCACCGCTTCGACCTCGCGCAGGTGAACCTCTCGGTGTCCGCGGCCGGCGTGCTGCGCGGCGTGCACTTCGCCGACGTCCCCCCCGGACAGGCGAAATACGTCACCTGCCCCACCGGCGCGATTCTCGACGTCATCGTCGACATCCGCGTCGGCTCACCCACTTTCGGTACCTACGACACCGTCCTGCTCGACGACGTGGATCGTCGTGCGGTCTACCTGTCCGAGGGTCTCGGCCACGCGTTCTGCGCGCTCGCCGACAACTCGACCGTGACCTACCTCTGTTCCACCGGATACAACCCGACCGGTGAGCACGGCATCAACCCGCTCGATCCGGAACTGGGTATCGAATGGCCGACGCACGCCCGGGACGGTTCACCGCTGGAGTTCGAACTCTCGCCGAAGGACACCGCGGCACCGGGGCTCACCGAGGCGCGCGAGTCGGGTCTGCTGCCGAACCACGACGAGGTGGCCGACTTCCTGGGTTCGCTGCGGAACTGAGGCGCGAACGCCGAAACGTGCACGGCGCCAGCCGTACACGTCGCAGGGCAGGAAGCGTCAGCCGGTAGTGGACCGCCGAAACGCGGTGACCGCCCAGAAGTAGCCGACCACCAGGAACACCACGCACCACCCCAGCGCCCACGGCCAGCGATCACTGATGTCGAGACCCATGAGGAGTCCGCGCAGCGTGTCCGCGATGGGACTGAACGGCTGGTACTCGGCGAACTGGCGGACACCGTTGGGCATGCTGTCGGTCGGGACCAGCCCACTGCCCAGATAGGGCAGGAACAGCAGCGGCAGCGGCATGTTGCTCGCACTCTCCGGATTCGGCGCGACGACACCCATGGCAACCGCGATCCACACGAGGCCCGCGGTCAGTAGCAGGAGCAGTCCGCCGGCCGCGAACCAGTCGAGAAGGCTTGCGTCGGCACGGAAGCCCATCGCGAACGCGACCGCGAGCAGGAAGCAGACCGCGACCACACCTTGGATGAGGGCGCCGACGAAGTGTCCGGCCAGGATCGCTGTCGGCGGAGTGGCCAGTGATCGCAACCGATTGATGATGCCCTCGGTGACGTCCTGATTGACCGAGACCGCAACCGCCACCGTCAGGAACGACGGCACGAAGAGCAGTAGGCCGGGGAGAAGATAGTTGATGTACTTGCCGTCCAGCGGTCCGTCCGCGGCGAGGGCGCTCTCGATGGCACCGCCGAAGAAGTAGGTCATCATCAGCAGGATCACGACCGGCATCGCAATCGTGGAGAACATCATTGTGGGGTAGCGCCGTAGCCGGATCAGGTTGCGGCGCACCATCACCGCGGAGTCGGACAGGGTGTGGTCGAGCGTGGTGGTCATGACTTCTCCTAGTTGGTGGTAGCGGCGGTGCGGCCGGTGATGGTGAGGAAGACGTCGTCGAGATCCGGTGTGTGGACCGAGATCCCGGCAGCGTCGATCCGGGCGTCGTCGAGGGTGGCGAGCACGCCGCGGACAGCGCCGATCCCGGCGCCACCGGGGACGGCGAGGGTGTTCTCGCCCGGGGTGTCGACCGCCGAGGGGAACTGCGACCGCGCCCGTTCGAGGTCGTCGGCGTTCGTGAAGTCGATCCGGATGTATCCGCCCGGCACGAGACGCTTCAGTTCGGCCGCCGTCCCCTCGGCCACGATGCGGCCGCGGTCGAGCACAGCGATCCGGTCCGCGAGGTGATCCGCTTCCTCGAGGTACTGCGTGGTGAGGAAGATGGTGGTGCCGCCGGCGACGAGACCGCGGACGGTGTCCCAGACCGCGCGGCGGGACCGTGGATCGAGTCCGGTCGTCGGCTCGTCGAGAAAGATGATCGACGGTTCGCCCACCAAAGTCATGGCCAGGTCGAGGCGCCTGGTCATACCGCCGGAGTATTCGGCGACCCGACGGTCCGCGGCGTCGGTGAGGTCGAAGTCGCGCAGCAACCGGTCGACCCGTTCGCGGGTCGCCGCTTTCGAGAGATGTCGCAGGCGGGCGACCATGGTGAGGTTCTCCCGCCCGGTCAGCAACGTGTCGACGGCGGCGAACTGCCCGGTCAGGCCGATCTGCGCGCAGATCGCGGCGCGGTCGGTCCGCGGATCGAGTCCGGCGACCTCCACCTCACCAGCGTCCTGTTGCGACAACGTGGACAGAATCTTCACGGTGGTCGTCTTCCCGGAGCCGTTGGGTCCGAGCAGGGCGAACACCGCGCCCGCCGGTACGTCGAGATCGATACCGTCGAGGACGGTGTGGTCGCCGAAGGACTTCGTGAGTCCGGAGGCGCGGACGGCGGTTGTTGTCATGATCGTGCTCCCAGTGGTTGCTGAAACTAGAAATAAACTCATGCGCATATATGCATGTGTGGGTAGACGACGGTCCCTGATGGACGTCGCCGGGAACTGCTCGGTTGTTCTAGTGGTGCGGTCGGGTGGGGTTTTACACGTCCAGGTCTTCGACCTCGGGTCGGAGGGCGGCGGCAGTACGTGCGTAGAAGCGTTCGGGGACAAGCGGTTTGAGCTGGTCGGGAGAGTCGACGATGTCGACGCGGTAGTCGCCCCAGTCGGGTAGGTCGGCGGTGAACAGGCTGCGGACACTGGGAAGGCCGGTCAGGTCTTTCAGCCAGTTACCGGTCTTCTGCCGATGTGTCACCCCGTAGTTCGCCCAGTCGACGTGGTGGACCGCGAGGACGATCTTGCCGGTCCGCCCTTCGTAAGCGGTCAATTTGGTTGCATTGCCGGTGGTTTCGTCGTACTCGGTCTCCTCGGCGAGGAGTCTGCCGAAGAACCGTTTACGACGCACTCCGTCGGGACCGTCGCGCAGGACGACCTCGTCGTAACCGGCGTCGCGGTAGTCGGCTGCCCGCACGTACGCGCGCAGTGCCTCGACGACTGCGCCGGAGAGATTGCCTCCTGACACCTGTTGAGCGCGTTCGAGGACTTTGAGGTCATCGTCGGAGACGTAGATGGTCTTGTTGGGCATGCGGTAACTATATGTAGATGTATACGTAGACGCAAGGGATCGGGGAAACTGCATCCGGGAGGGCAGTCCGTGAGGGTGACGGCTCCGAATCGTTCAGTAAGCTGAGCAATGGGAGGTGGCGAGCAGATGCTCACTGGAGTGATCGGAAATTCGGCGATCATGGCCGCGATAGGGCTGGGGATGATCGCGTTGACGGCGTGTGCGTTCCGCGTGAGGCGGTCGGGCGGGGCCGTCACCTGGTTGGTGGTCCTGCTCGGCGTGGCACTGACATTCGACAACGTGGCAGTTGCCGTAGGCCGGATGGTCGGCTTCGGTGACCTTTTGTACGCGATCAACCTGCCGCGCTTCTGGATTCACGGGCTGATGACTCCGCTGATCGTTGTCGCCGCGGCCGTGCTCGCCTGGCGTCTGGGGGTGCGGTGGAGTCGCCCGGTGGTCGTGGTCGGGGCCGTTCTCGTCGCCGCATTGGTGGTCGTCGGGATCGTCGAGTGCTTCGTGGCGCTGGAGCTGACGCCGGCGACCGACGGTGATGCGCTGCGGTACGCCAACGCCGCCGCTGCCGGCCCGCCGGTCCCCGCACTGGGCACCGTGCTGATCCTCATCGCGATCGGGATGACCGCGTGGCGTCAGGTGCGGTCGCTCTGGCTGTTGCTCGGCTCGGTGACGATGCTGGTCACCGCGGCCGCGGGCATGTCGGTTCTCTGGCTAGGCAATTTCGGTGAGCTGGTGTTGTACGCCTCCATCGTCGCCACCATGTTCCAGGTGGCCGCGGCCGAAAGCCGTTCCGCCGCCAATGGTACGAACAATCGGCTGGAGTCGGGGAGGGCCGCGGCGCAGTCGATGACGGTCCGGAGCTAGTCGCCCGTTCCGGAATGGTTCTCGCGCTCCGCGTCTTGCAGCGCGATCGCGCGGGCCAGCCGCGCGTACTTGACCTCCAGGTCGCGGAACCGCAGATACGTCGACACCGTCGTGAAGGCGAACGCGATGACCAGGAGGAACAGGACCAGGTCGAGGCCGCGTTGGATGCCGATCTTGTTGGCCACCCATGTGACGTCGTCCTGCCGCAGCATCGCGTAGAGGCCGAAGCCGATGAACGCGACGAACAGCAGCTTCACGCCTGCCGACGCGCGGGCCGTGCCTCGATTCACCACGAAGAACCCGACGAGCGCGACCAGACCGAGGATCGCGAGGATCTGGAACCAGATCATCGTGGCATCACTTCCTCACCCGGGTGTGGAACAGGCCGTCGGCGACGATGTTGACCCCGTTGATCAGCGACTGTCCCTTCGCCCGCGAGTAGTCGGTGTAGAGGATCGTCACCGGTTGTTCGGCCACCCGCCACCGGTGGTGATCGATGAGCGCGATGAACTCTGACGCGTGGCTCATCCCGCTCATGAGCAGGTCGAGCTCATCGGCCACGGTCTTGTTGAACGCCCGAAGTCCGTTGTGCGCGTCGGACAATCCGAGGCGACGAGTGCGCGGGCTCAGGAACACGATGGTGCGCAACGCCATCCGGCGCAGGATCGGAACCGATTCGCTGCGACCGTCGGCGAAGCGGGTCCCGACGATGATGTCGACCGGCTCGCGTCGTAAGCGTTCGATCATGGCCGACACGTCGTTAACCTGGTGCTGCCCGTCGGCGTCGAAGGTCACGAAGAACCGTGCCCCCGGCCGGCGACGCGCGTACTCGACGCCGGTCTGGATCGCGGCGCCCTGACCGAGGTTCACCGGGTGCCGAACCAGATGCACCCCGGCGGCCCGGATCTGCTCGGCCGAGTTGTCCGAGCTGCCGTCGTCGACGCAGACGATGTTGGGAAACGTCTCGCGGGCCTTGGCCGCCACCTCGCGGATCACCTGGCCCTCGTTGAAGACGGGCACCACCAGCCACACGTCGGCGTTGGTACTGGGTTCGGCCATGGTCAACAACCCTAACCCGCTTCCGCGCGGGGTCTGCCGCCCGGCACGCCTCGGGGGCTGCATGGTGATCGGACCTGGTTAGTCTTGTCCGGTGACGATCGACGTGATGATGCCGTTCTACGGCGACGTCGCCCAGTTCCGGCAAGCCGTCACCAGTGTGCTCGACCAGGACGACCCGGACCTCCGGCTCGTCGTCGTCGACGACTGCTACCCGGATCCGACGCCGCGGCAATGGCTGGAGTCGCTCGGCGACGCCCGGGTCCAGTACCTCCGCAACGAGACCAACCTCGGCGTGAACGGGAACTTCCGGCGCTGCGTCGAGCTGGTCACCGCCGACTGGTTCGTGGTCATGGGGTGCGACGACGTGATGCACCGCGCCTACCTCGCCGCCGTCCGTACGATGGCCCGCCACCATCCCGACGCCGCGGTCATCGCGCCCGGCGTCGACGTCATCGACGAGAACGGTCAACCGGTCACGCCGCTCGGTGACCGGATCAAGTCGGTTCTCGCGCCGCCGCGGGCGACCGTGCTGTCCGGGGAACGGCTGGCCACCTCGCTGTACCACGGCAACTGGACCTATTTTCCGTCCCTGTTGTGGCGGACCGCCGCCGTGCGCGAGGTCGGGTTCCGGCCCGGACTCGAGATCGTCCTCGATCTCGCACTCCTCGTCGATTTGGCGAGCGCCGGCGGATCACTGGTCTACGACCCCGAGGTCGTCTTCTCCTACCGCAGGCACCGCGCCTCGGTGAGTTCGGTGCAGGCCGTCGACGGTCGGCGGTTCGCCGAGGAGAACCGATTCTTCGCCGACGAAGCGCAGCGTTGCGAGGCGCACGGCTGGCCGAAGGCAGCGCGCGCCGCCAGGTGGCACGCGACGTCGAGGCTGAACCACCTCTCGGCCCGCGTCGGCGCGGGCCTCGGCCGGCTGCGGATTTCGTCCGGAAGCTAGGAGCGCCTGCGCTCCCTGGGGGGTGGGCGAGCCCAACCCCTGCTCCCTGAGGTGCGAGCGAAGCGAGCTTAACCCCTGCTCCCTGAGGTGCGAGCGAAGCGAGCCTCGAAGGGCTCGTAGCGCGCCTCACCAGCCCTTCGAGGCTCGTCGCTTGCGCTCCTCGCACCTCAGGGAGCAGGGGTTATGCGGTTCTTTCGGTCAACGACGGCCGCGAGGCCGCAGGTACTAAGGAGCGAGTTTGCGAGCCGACCCCATGCTCCCTGAGGAGCGAGCTTGCGAGCGTCACGAAGGGTCAGGCCCGCAGCACCCCGACGAGATGCACGCCGAGGCCGACCAGGGGTCCGACGACGAGGGCGACGCAGGTCCGGGTCGCGACGTCGAGCGGCAGCAACAACATCGCGATCGCGACCAGGGTCGACACCCACCATCCGGCCGCGTACCAGCGGTGGGCGCCCGCGGCGATCGCGGCGGCGCCGGTCACCGTCAGCAGCGCCAGGCACGTCGCGCCGAGCGTCAGCATCGCCACGACCACACCGTCGAGATCGAAGTCGGCGCCGAACACCGATCGCAGCAACCACGGGCCCACCAGCCACGCGGCCGTCACCCCGACGCCACCGACCGCGGCGACGATCCCGAGGGGAGCACCCAGCGCGGCGAGGCGGTGGTCCCGGCGGTCGACGAACCTCGAGATCAGCACACCCTGAAAGCTGTTGAGCGGCACTAGTAGTGGTGCGCGGGTCAGGGTGACGGCGAGGATCAGCGCGCCGATCGTCCGGACGTCGTCGGCGTCGGGGCCGCCACGCAGGTCGGTGGTCAGGTTGATGAGCACGGGAAAACCCATGACGAGGACGGCGCTCGCGGCGGCGGCGGCCATCGCGGTCAGGGTGTTGCCCGTCAGACGTCGGGGCGCGACGTCGCCGGCGACGCCGATCGCACGGCGGGCCGAGGCCGACACCACGAGCAGCAGGCACCACGACACCGACCCGACGACGGTGACGACCAGGAACGCGGTGACGCCCCAGCCGGCCGCCACCGCGACACCGGCACCAGCGAGCCGGATCAGCGCGTCGACCGACAGCAGCACCGCGAACGACGACCAGTCCAGCCGCCCCGACAACGCTCCGCACAGGTGCGCGTACACCGCGAAGCTCGCCACGCCGACGGCGAGCAGCAGCACCGACAGGCCGCGATCCGCGGTGAACACCCGTGAGCTCCACAACGGTGACGTCGCGACGACCAGAACGGCCAGGCCGAGCCCGATGCCCGCGTTGACCAGCAACGGGCGCGACCGGGCGAGCCCCTCCGATGCGGCGGTCCGGACCGCCCGCGTCGTCTCCTGCAGTTGCCCGTTCTGCGCCCCGGTCACCAGGCCGTAGGCAGCCCAGAACACGGCGAACACGCCGTAACCGACGGCCCCGAGATGCCTGGCCGCCAAGAGCAGGACGACATACCCCGACGCGGCCGCGACGATCGTCGCCATCGTGACCCGGCCCAGTGAACGTGCGTCGGTGTCGCCTGCCGAACCGGCGTCCGGACCCGGCGTCGTCGGATCGGTCGTCATCGAACGGATCAGGAAGGACCTGGGAACGGCGGCAACTCGGGCGTGAACAGCCAGTCGTCCCAGAGATCCTTGAGCGGCTTCGACGAGTGGGTGGCGGCGAGTGCCATGAAGTCCTCGGTGGTCACCGAGCCGTACCGATACTTGTCGGTCCACCGCTGCAGCAGCGCGAAGAAGTCGCCGTCACCGATGGTCAGCCGCAGTGCGTGCAGGGTGAGTGCGCCGCGTTTGTAGATCCAGTCGTCGAACATCTTGCGCGGACCGGGATCGGCGAGTGGCACACGCACCGGCGACGATTCGAGTTTCGCGTAGTAGTGACGCGCCCATTCGTCGGCGCTGCGGCCGCCCGAGTGCTGACTCCACAGCCATTCGGCGTAACAGGCGAAACCCTCGTGGAGCCAGATGTCGCGCCAGCGGGCCGCGGTCACCGAATTGCCGAACCACTGATGCGCGAGCTCGTGGGCGATCAACCGCTCCGCGTGCCGGCTGCCGTCGCAGTGATTGGCCCCGAAGGTGGAGAAACTCTGTGCCTCGATGGGGATCTCGAGTTCGTCGTCGGTGACCACGACGGTGTACCGGGGGAACGGATACGGCCCGAACATCTCGACGAACGCCGCCATCATCTCGGTCTGCTGACCGAAATCGACCCCGAAGTTCTCCTCGAGTCGCGAGGGGACGAGGCCCGAGACCGGAATCGGTTTGGACGCCAACGAGATCTGCTTGTACTGACCGATCTGGATCGACGCCAGGTAGGTGGGCATCGGTTCCACCTGCTCGTAGACCCAGGTGGTCTGCGCGGCGCGGACCCGCTTGGACTCCAGGACGCCGTTGGCGAGCGCGTGATACGGGCTGTCGGTGGTGATCGAGATCCGGTACGGCGCCTTGGCGCTCGGGTGGTCGTCGCAGGGGAACCACGACGCCGCCCCGTTGGGCTGGTTCGCACAGAGCGAGCCGTCGGTCAGTTCCTCCCAACCGACCTCACCCCACGGGCCGCGGATCGGATGCGGACTGCCGTGGTACCGGACGGTGACGGTCATCGCCCCGCCCGGGGGGAGTGGAGTGTCGGGGGTGATGGTCAGCTTGTGCCGACGATGCGAGTAGCGGGCGCGCTTGTCGTTGACCGACACCCGTTGCACCGACAGCGAGCTCGCCAGGTCGAGGGTGAAACGCTTGAGCTCGGCGTACGACGTCGCGGTCAGGATCGCGGTGCCCTCGAGTCGATTGCTCGACACCTTGTACTCGAGTTCCAGATCGTATCGAGAGATGCGATAGCCCAGATTGCCGTTGTCGGGCAGATATGTATCGAGGACGTCGGCGGGTGCCCCCAGCACGGGTTGCCCGGAGTTGCCACGTGAACCCAGCCCAGACTTTCCCGGCACTCTCGACTCCTACTCCGTTCTGCCCCGGCGGGCTGACGTGCGGCGGCGCGCCTCGACGAGTCGCGTCGGCGACGCGCTGCGACCGGTCACGAAGCGGTTGCGGTTCGGTGGTGACGTCTCGATTCGGCTGTTCACCCGCGACGGGGCGATGCTGTCCCGGACACTGAGAGAGTACCTGGCGGCGGCACGGCCGGCCCGCCCGATCGATACGAGGAGTGCGGAATGAGCGGATTCGGTAGTGTGGCGCAGTTTCTCGCGCGCCTGATACTCGGCATCATCTTCATCGCCCACGGGTGGCAGAAGCTGGTCACCCAGGGTATGGACGCCACCAAGGCGGCATTCGGCCCGGCCGGCATGGACATCCCCTACCCGGAGCTCGCCGCGTACTACGCGACATGGGTCGAGCTGATCGGCGGCATCCTGCTGATCCTCGGACTGCTGCTGCCGATCGTCGCGACCCTGCTGATCGCCGACATGATCGGCGCGATCGTGTTCGTGCACTGGGACGCCGGGTTCTGGAACATGGACGGCGGTTACGAGTGGCCGCTCGCGCTGATCGCGGGCCTGCTGGCCGTCGGCTACACGTCGGCCGGCCGGATGGGCGCCGACAGCTACATCATGCGACGCCGACGCCGAGACGTCGTCTGACGGCTCACACCAGAGCCAGACCGTCGATGGTGGCCGCGCTCGCCGGAGCGCCGCCACCATCGGCCAACCTCTCGACCAGGCGCGTGAGCAGTTCCCGTTCCTCGTCGGCATGACGGAGTCCGACACCGTCGATGAGCCCCGGCGAGATCAGCGCGAGGGGATCGGTGTCGTGCCGGTGGACCACCGCCGCGCCGAGCAGACGTTGCGCCTGGGCGGGATCGGACTCCCAGAGCGCGTCGGCGGTCAGCAGGTACAACCGGACGGCCGGCGAATAGTCGTGCAGGTGCACGAGCGCCCAGGCCCAGTGCTTCGCGACGTCGACCGTGTCGGCTTCGGCGCGCCCGTGCGTGCGCACGTACTTGCCGTGCAGTTCACGACACAGGTGGCTGGCGTCGGACCACAGCATGAGATGGGACATGCAGCGGACGCAGTCGTGCAGATTGGACAGGTACATCACCGAATACGGTCCCTCGCGGCGCGACCTGATCTCGCGGAGCACGGAGAACTCGGCCAGCGCGTGGTCGTATTCACCGGCCGAGAGCAGCGCCCGGGCCTCGGCCTGCATTTCCTCGATCACCCTCGACATTGTCGCCGATCCGGCACCCCGGCATCGGCGATTCGGCCGAACCGGGTGAGCACGACCGACACCGGCCGGCCAGGTAACACCATCGGGTCGTCCTGGCGGGACTCCCGGCGGGCTGGCATCGTGGCAAGGATGAAGGACGACATCGGTAGCACTCCGGAGGGTTCGGACGGCGAGTACAGCCTGGACGAGGACGACCAACTGCAGCCGGAGGACACTCTGGACGACCGCGGCGTCGACGACGTCCTCGACGAGGGGTACTCACCGCCCGACTATGCGCCCAAGGGTGCCGTCCACGGGCTGACCTCCCGGGAACAGGCCGAGGGCGAGACGCTCGACGAGCGGCTGGCCGAAGAGGAACCCGACGTCGGAGCGGTCGATCCGCTCGACGAGATCACCGCCGAGGAACGTGCGCGGACCGACTGGCGCGCACACGATTCCGATCGTGACGACGAGTTCGAGGAAGACGACGAGGTCGGGGACCGCCGCGCCGGACGTCTCATCGCCCCGGACGCCGGATCAGGTATCGACACCGAGTCGGACGCCGTCGCCGAGGACGCCGGGATCGACGGCGCCGGAGCCTCCGCGGAAGAGGCTGCGGTGCACTACATCTCCGATTCGGACTAGTCGGTCTGGTTCGGCCCGCTCCCTTCGCTCCCGGCGCCGGTTTGATTAGGCCCGCTCGCTTCGCTCCCGGCGCCGGTTTGATTCGGTCCGCTCGCTTCGCTCCCGGCGCCGGTTTGATTCGGCCCGCTCGCTTCGCTCCCGGCGCCGGGCTGCTCCAATACCTGCGCCAGCGTCGCGACGATGGTCGAGCGGACGGCGTCGGCCGTGAGGCCCAGCCCGCTCAACGCCTCGGCAAGCGTGCCATCGGCGAAGAAGCCGAGCAGGAGATGCTCCGTGCCGATGTAGTTGTGCCCGAGATCGAGGGCGGCAGCGACGGTCGACTCCAGGACCGACTTCGACGCGTCGTCGTAGGGCACCACGCTCGTTGTTTCGTCGTCGGCGATGTCCCGCGGTGCCGGGAGCAGCGGCGCGATGGCCGCACGCCAGGCGTCGGCGTCGACGCCGGAGTCCCGCAACACATGGAACACGAGGGACTCCGGTTCGGCCGGGAGGGCCTGCGCGATGTGGGCCGGGGTCACGTGCTCGGCACGGCCCGCGGCCGCTGCCGCGTTCGCGGCCATCAGTACGTTCGCGGCCCGGGGCGTGAAACGCGAGAACGGGTTGTCCGCGCCGGGTGCATTGTTCTCGCCCGCGGACGACACGCGGTCGACGAACCGCTTCTGAGCGGCCTGTTTGCTCACGCCCATGCTGGTGCCGATCGCGGTCCACGATGCTCCCGAGCGGCGGGCCTGGTCGACGAAGTGACCGATCAGGCTGTCGGCGATGTCGCCCAGGTGCTGCGCGGCGACCACCGCGTCGGAGAGTTGGTCCAGCGGGTCGTCGTGGACCTTGCGGATGGCATGGATCAGGTCGTCGAGACGGATGGTGACTGAATTCTGGGGCATGCGTCAACCGTAGGTTGACGAGTCGATCGCGTCAACCCCGAGTTGACGACGACACGTCGAGGCCGATAAGAGCCTGTGCGTTGACAGGAACGGCAAGCGTCATGACGATGTATGCGGAGACCGGCGAAGTCGTCGCCGGCCGCTCCAGGCTTTGCCACGGGAGGTTATCCAGTGAGCATCACCGAACCGTCGGTTCGTCCCCAGTCCACAGACACCCGGTCCGCCGAGGGCCCGCCGGCGAACGGTGTCGTCACCGATGTCGCGCGTCGCTACCTCGACGTCCGCGCCCTGACCGACACGCTGTCCGAACGGCTTTCGCCCGAGGACCAGACACCGCAGTCGATGACCGAGGCGAGCCCGGCGAAATGGCACCGGGCGCACGTCACCTGGTTCTTCGAGGAGTTCATCCTGCGGCGTGACCCCGCGTACAAGGTCTACGACGACACGTTCCGGTACCTGTTCAACAGCTACTACGAGGCTGTGGGAGAACGGCATCCACGACCTGATCGCGGTCTCGTCACGCGGCCGGGTGTCCGCGATGTGACCCGCTACCGCGAGCATGTCGACGCCGCGATGGTGGATCTCCTCGAGCGCGGCGACCTCGACGAGGCCGCACTCGAACTCGTCGAACTCGGCTTCAATCACGAACAGCAGCACCAAGAGCTGCTGCTCATGGACATCAAGCATCTCTTCTCCACCAATACGTTCGGGCCGGTGTACGTCGATCGCGAACCCGACGAACCGGGCATCGCGAAAGCGTTGGGCTGGCGGCAGTTCGAGGGCGGCGTCAACGAGATCGGCGCGTTGGGCAGCGGATTCTCCTACGACAACGAGGGCCCCCGGCACCGGGTGTATCTCGAGGACTTCGAGATAGCCGACCGCGCGGTCACCAACGCCGACTGGCTGGAGTTCATGGCCGACGACGGTTACCGGCGCGCCGAATTCTGGTTGTCCGACGGGTGGGCGACCATCCGCCAGACCGGATGGGACGCACCGGGATACTGGCGCGACGAAACGGGTGCGCGCTCCACCGACCCGTCGGACTGGACGACGTACACCCTGTCCGGTCGGCGGCGGATCGTGCCCGACGAGCCCGTCCTGCACGTGTCGTTCTACGAGGCCGACGCCTACGCCCGCTGGGCCGGGGCCCGGCTGCCCACCGAATTCGAGTGGGAGATCGCTGCCGGCTCACTGGGTACCGAGCGCGGGGCCCTGCTCGACCCGGACCGATGTCATCCCGGCCGCGTCGGTGCGGCGATGATCGGGGATGTGTGGGAGTGGACGGCCAGTGCGTACCTGCCCTATCCCGGCTTCGTGCCCGCCAACGGCGCGGTGGGTGAATACAACGGCAAGTTCATGTCCGACCAGCATGTGCTGCGCGGGGCGAGCGCGGTGACGCCTGTGGCTCACGAACGACTGACGTACCGGAACTTCTTCCCGGCGCCGTCGCGCTGGGTTTTCTCGGGACTCCGGCTGGCCCGATGAGCCTCGACAGCGACACCCCGGTGACGGCGACCACCGGGGACACGGCCATCGGGGGCCTTGCTGCAGACGCACTCTCGGGATTGTGGCAGCAACCGCCGGTCCTCCCGACGAAGTGGTTGTACGACGAGCGCGGCAGCAAGCTCTTCGACGAGATCACCCGTCTGCCCGAGTACTATCCCACCCGCCGCGAGACCGCGATCCTGCGCGCGCGGTCGGCCGAGATCGCCTCGACGACCCGTGCCGACGTCATCGTCGAACTGGGCTCGGGCACATCGACCAAGACGCGTCTGCTGCTCGACGCCTTCGTGGACGCGGCCGCCGACGGTGAGCGTCCGACCTACGTCCCCGTCGACGTCAGCACCGAGATGCTCACGACGACAGCCGAAGTGCTCGCCGTCGACTATCCCGGGATCGACGTCGTCCCCGTGGTCGCCGACTTCACCGAGCCCGACCTGGATCTCCCGCCCGCCGACGGCCCGCGCCTCGCGGTGTTCCTCGGTGGCACGATCGGCAACTTCGATCCTGCTGCGCGCGCGGAGTTCTATCGTTCGATGGTCGGCTCGTTGTCCCCGGGTGACTACTTCCTCCTCGGTACTGACCTCGTCAAGGACACCGGGCGGCTCGTCGCCGCCTACGACGACAGTGCTGGTGTGACCGCCGATTTCAACCGGAACATGATCGAGGTGCTCCGTGCCGGCCTCGACGCTCGCGGGCTCTACGCCGACGACTTCGAACACATCGCCCGCTGGAATCCGGGCGAGCACCGCGTCGAGATGTGGCTTCGCGCCCGGCGGGACGTCGACGCGTACTTCGGTGTGCTGGGCCGATCGTGGCGGGTGCCCGCGGGAACCGAGATCCACACCGAGATCAGCACCAAGTTCCAGCCCGGGGCGCTCGCGGAAGAACTCGAGTCGGCCGGACTGTCCGTCGTGTCGGCGTGGACCGATCCCGCAGGCGACTTCCAGCTCACCCTGACCCGACGCTGAGCAGTTCGCGCACCCGCGGGATGACCTGCGTTCCATAGAGTTCGATGCTGCGCATGAGCTCGGGGTGGCCGAGTGTCCCGTGCGAATACTTCAGGTCGAATCGGCTCAGTCCCAGTGCTTGGACGGTCGACGCGATCTTGCGGGCAACGGTGTCGGGCGACCCGACGTAGAGCGAGCCGCCGGGTCCCGTCGACCGCTCGAACTCGATGCGGGTCGGCGGCGGCCAGCCGCGTTCGCGACCGATGCGCCCGACGTACTCGCGGTAGTGCGGCCATAGGGCGTCGCGTGCCTGCGCGTCGGTGTCGGCGACATGGCCCGGTGAGTGCACGCCGACGGGCATCAGCGGCTTGTCCATCTCACGGAGGGCACGGTGATACAGATCGACGTACGGCGTGAAGCGCAACGGGTCGCCGCCGATGATGGCGAGCATGAGTGGCAGGCCGTACGACGCGGCACGTACCACCGACTCCGGGCTGCCGCCGACCGCGATCCACGTCGGCAGGGGCGGGTTCTCGAGTTCGGGATAGACCGCCTGGGACTGCAGCGGACTGCGTGTGGAACCCGACCATGAGACCGGTCGGCCGGTGCGCAGTTCGGCGAACAGGGCCAGCTTGTCGCTGAAGAGTTCCTCGTAGTCGGAGAGGTCGAAACCGAACAGCGGAAACGACTCGGTGAACGATCCGCGCCCGAGGATCACCTCGGCGCGACCCGACGACAACGCATCGACTGTCGAGAACCGCTGGAACACGCGGATCGGATCGTCGGAACTCAGGACGGTGACGGCCGAACCGAGACGCATCCGGGTGGTGCGCGCCGCGATCGCGCCGAGTACGACCTCGGGTGCCGACACCGCGTAGTCGTCGCGGTGATGCTCACCGACACCGAGGAAGTCGACGCCGACCGTGTCGGCGAGGATGGCCTGCTCGAGCAGATCGCGCAGGGTCTGCGACCCGGAGCGCAATGTGCCGTCGGGTTCGGCGGTGATGTCCCCGAACGTGTCGAGACCGAGCTCGATCTTCTCGATACCTACCGGGTGAGATTCCATGTCGCCCTTCGCGAGAGTCAGAGTCGATCGATCCCGGTTCTCGGCTGCCGATCGATACCGCAGTCTCAGGATTTCACGAACTTCTTCAATGTTCGTTGCGCTGACCACCGTAGAGCTGTGACATGCTCAGAGGGAATTCACGGTTCCGGTGCGCCGGGCAGGCTTGCTTCTAGACAAAGGAGACTTCTTATGTGGGATTCGTTCTGGGACTTCATCTGGTACACGATCGTCATCTTCGCGTTCGTGGCCTATCTGATCGTCCTGTGGCACATCATCAGCGACCTGTTCCGCGACAAGGCGGCTTCGGGGTGGGCGAAGGCGGCGTGGGTGGTCTTCCTGATCATCTTCCCGTACATCACCGCCATCGTGTACCTGCTCGCGAAGGGCAAGGGGATGGCCGAGCGTCAGCGTGAGGCGTACAGCGAGGCCAAGCAGGCGTCCGACGAGTACATCCGGTCCGTCGCAGGCACCTCACCGACCCAGCAGATCGCCGACGCGAAGAACCTGCTCGACTCGGGCGCGATCACCCCTCAGGAGTTCGAGCACTTGAAGAGCAAGGCCCTCAGCGGAACCGCCTGACGGTCCCTCGACACAGACAACGCTCCCCTATGGCGCCGGTCGCCGTCGGGGAGCGTTGTCTGTTCTCCGGTTCGGGACCGGCGTCGCGTCAGTCCGCCGACCCGACGCCCACACGCCACAGCGGATTGACCGGACCGTGGCCGGCGCCCAGTGGATACGCGGCCGCCAGGCAGCGGGTCACCCAGTCCTTGCCGAAACCGACCGCCGCGGGAACGTCGTGCCCGTGGGCCAGCGCGCACGCGATCGCGGCGGCGAGGGTGTCGCCGGCGCCGTGGTCGTGCGGGGTGTCGATGCGTTCGTGGCTGAGCTCGATGAACTGGTCGCCGTCGTAGAGCAGATCGGGGGAGTGGTCCGAGGTTCGCAGGTGCCCGCCTTTCACCAGCGCCCAGCGCGGCCCGAGATCGAGCAGTGCCCTGGCCGCGTCGCGCTGCGACGCGGCATCGGTGACCGCGATGCCGGTGATGAGCCGGACCTCGTCCAGGTTCGGTGTCACCACCGTCGCGAGGGGAAACAGGCTGTGCCGCAGGGTGTCGAGTGCCGAGTCGGCGAGCAGCTGGTTGCCGTGCATCGACGCGCACACCGGATCGACCACCAGCGGAACGGATGTGTCCCGGCCGATTCCACTCGTGCGGCACTGCTCGACGATGGCCTCGATGATGGGCGCCGACGCGAGCATCCCGGTCTTCGCCGCGGCCACACCGATGTCACCGGACACGGAGTCGATCTGCGCCGCCACGGTCTGCGGTGAGATCTCCTCGAACCCGCTCACGCCCACCGAGTTCTGGACCGTCACCGCGGTCACCGCGACACACCCGTGCACCCCGAGCAGGGCGAAGGTGCGCATGTCTGCCTGTATTCCCGCGCCCCCGCCGGAGTCCGAACCCGCGATCGTCAGGACCCGTACCGGGGCCGTTCCGGGCGGTGACAGCGGGAGTCCCGTGTAGGCCTGTTCGTCGACCGTGCGCTGATTCGCGTCGACTGTGCGTCGTCGTGCGTCGTCTGTGCGCATCAGGCGCCGCCGGTCGTCTGGAGCGGGAGGTACACGCGGTTACCGGCCTCGGCGAACTCGGCCGACTTCGCGGCCATGCCCTCGGCGATAGTCCGGTCGATGTCGTCCGCGGTGACGAGACCGTGCTCCTCGGCGTAGGCGCGGACGTCCGCCGAGATCCGCATCGAGCAGAACTTGGGTCCGCACATCGAGCAGAAGTGGGCGGTCTTCGCGGGCTCGGCGGGCAGCGTCTCGTCGTGGTATGCGCGCGCGGTGTCGGGGTCGAGGGCGAGATTGAACTGGTCGGTCCAGCGGAACTCGAAGCGCGCCTTGCTCAGTGCGTCGTCGCGTTCCTGTGCCCGCGGGTGGCCTTTGGCCAGGTCGGCCGAGTGCGCCGCGATCTTATACGTGATCACGCCGACCTTGACGTCGTCGCGGTCCGGAAGTCCTAGATGCTCTTTCGGAGTCACGTAGCACAGCATCGCGGTGCCGGCCTGAGCGATCATCGCCGCGCCGATGGCCGAGGTGATGTGGTCGTAGGCCGGCGCGATGTCGGTGGCGAGCGGACCCAGGGTGTAGAAGGGGGCCTCCTCGCACAACTCCTCCTCCAGGCGCACGTTCTCGGCGATCTTGTGCATCGGGACGTGCCCGGGGCCTTCGATCATGACCTGCACACCATGCGATTTGGCGATCGCGGTCAGCTCGCCGAGAGTGCGGAGTTCGGCGAACTGGGCCTCGTCGTTCGCGTCGGCGATCGATCCGGGGCGCAAGCCGTCGCCGAGGGAGAACGTGATGTCGTAGCGGCGGAAGATCTTGCACAACTCGTCGAAGTGCGTGTACAGGAATGACTCCCGGTGGTGCGCGAGACACCAGGCCGCCATGATCGAACCGCCGCGCGAGACGATGCCCGTCACCCGCTTCGCGGTCAGCGGAACGTAGCGCAGCAGGACACCGGCATGCACGGTCATGTAGTCGACACCCTGCTCGGCCTGCTCGATCACGGTGTCGCGATACAGTTCCCAGGTCAGCGAGGCGGGATCGCCGTTGACCTTCTCCAGCGCCTGGTAGATCGGAACCGTCCCCACGGGGACCGGCGAGTTGCGCATGATCCACTCGCGGGTGGTGTGGATGTCGGCGCCGGTCGAGAGATCCATGATCGTGTCGGCGCCCCAGCGGGTGGCCCACACCATCTTCTCGACCTCGTCGGAGATCGAGCTGCGCACCGCCGAATTACCGATGTTCGCATTGACTTTGACCGCGAAGTTCTTGCCTATGATCATCGGTTCGGACTCCGGATGCCGGTGGTTCGCCGGGATGACCGCTCGCCCGATCGCCACCTCCGACCGGACCAGTTCGGGGTCGATGCCCTCTCGGGCGGCGATGAACCGCATCTCTTCGGTGATGATCCCGGCCCGCGCCCAAGCTAGCTGGGTGCTCGCGCCGTCGACCGGTTCCGGGCGGCGCCAGTTGTCGCGGGTGGGGGCGAGGCCCTTCTCGACGTCGATGCGCGCCGTCGGATCGGTGTACGGACCCGAGGTGTCGTAGACGTCGAGGTGTTCGCCGTTGGTGAGGTGGATACGACGCTGCGGGACGCGCAGGTCGCCGACCGTGAGGTAGTGCTTGGTGCTGCCCTCGATCGGACCGAGGGTCAGGAACCCTGAGTCGGCGGGTGCGCTGCCGTCGCGAGTCGCGGATACACGTGTGCCCATGGCTTGTCTCCCTACGCCGGCATTACCCGGACAGGTTCGAGCGGTCGGCGACCGCCCGTCGCCATCTCAGCCCTCGGTCATCGTGAGAGCCCCCGCGGTGTAGTTGTCGTGCGTCCGCCACCCTACAGCGCGGAGTTCGTTCGGGTCGTAGGGGTGCGCGCGACCGTCTCGATGTGCGACGACCGGACGATCGGGGTCATCAGTTACGGTTCCGTAAGGTACCGTGTGACCCGGATCACAAGCGGGGCCTATGCCGAGGTTCGGACGGCACATGTCAGTGGTCCGATGTCCACGATCAAGAGGTGAGGAGGGTCGGGTGCTACGCAAGCATCGTCAGCGACCACCACAGTCGGCGAAGTCGATCCTGCAGCAGATCTCGCAGGTGGTGCACAATCCCGACCGCGACCGGTTCGAGCTGTGGGTCGCCGGCGACCTGGTCGGCGTGCTCGGCTATTCGACCGAGACGGTCGACGGTCAGACCACCATCACCGTCCTACACACCGTGCTCTACGACGAGTACACCGGACATGGTCTCGCCACCCGACTCACCCGCACCGTCGTGCACTTCACCCGCGAGCAGGGCGCCCGCCTGCGGCCCGTGTGCACCTTCACCAAGCACTATCTCGACGGCCATCCCGGGATCGTGACCCTCGCGCCGGTGTGATCCGAAGGTAAGCCTCGGCGGCTCCGGAACATTCCTCGCCGGACCCTTCGAGGCTCGTCGCTATCGCTCCTCGCACCTCAGGGAGCAGGGGTTATGCGCTTCCTTGGGATTATGGTGCGGTGGTCGCGCTCCTCGCGCCGGTGTGAGGAGCGGGCTCCGACTCGGCTCAGCCTGCCGACGGCTCCGACAGCAGTGTCTCGCGGAGCACCTTTTTGTCGATCTTGCCTACTGCGGTGACCGGGAGCGTGCGCACGACGCGGACCACGTCGGGCAGTTTGAAGGAGGCGAGTCCGCGGTCGGCGAGGAAGGTGCGGATCGCGGCCAGCTCGAGTGGTCGGGCCGGGGGGTGTTCGTGCGAGAGCACGACTGCCGCACAGATCTTCTCACCGAGCGCGTCGTCGGGCAGCCCGACCACCGCGACCTGCCGGACCGAATCGTGGGCGAGGAGGTTCTCCTCGACGTCGTCGGCGGCGACGTTCTCCCCGGCGCGCACGATGGTGTCCTTGATGCGGCCGGTCACGGCCAGGTGCCCCGACGGCAGCCGGGTGACCTTGTCCCCGGACCGGTAGAAGCCGTCCGGCGTGAAGGACTTCTCGTTGTGCGCCGTGGCGCGGTAGTAACCGCGGATCGTGTAGGGCCCCCGCACCAGCAGTTCACCTTCTTCCCCGTCGGGGACATCGGCTCCGCCCTCGTCGACGACCCGCACCTCGTCGAGCTCCGACATCGGTGCCCCTTGCACTTGGTGCACCAAGTCACGCGGGTCGTCGGTCCGGGTGTAGCAGATCAGCCCCTCGGCCATGCCGAAGACCTGCTGGACGACGGGGCCGAGGGCCGCGTCGAGGGCGACGGCGTCGGACTGTGCCAGCTTGGCGCCGCCCACCTGCAGCAGGCGCAGGGAGCTGATGTCCGCCGGCTCCCACTCGGTCGCCGCGCACCAGAGTTGCGCGAGCGCGGGGACGAGCGCGGTCACCGTGACGCGGTGCCGCTCGATGAGGTCGAAAGTGTTGTCCGGACTGGGGTTGTCGGCTAAGACGACGTGGCCGCCCGCACCGAAGACGCCCAGGATTCCCGGGCAGCACAGCGGAAAGTTGTGCGCGGCCGGCAGGGCGACGAGGTAGGTGTCGTCGGCGGTGAGGCCGGCGACGTCCGCGGACAGCCGGGCGTTGAGGTCGTAGTCGTCGTGCGTGCGCGCGATGAGTTTCGGCAGTCCGGTGGTGCCCCCCGACACGAGGAACAGGGCGGGTAGCCCGGCGTCGGGGGCAGCCGGGAGCTCGACCGAGGCGGGGTCGGCGTCGGGGAGCGGTGTGAATCGACCAGGTTCGCCGGAGATGAAGACCTGCGCGACGTCGGGCACCCGTGACTGCAGCTCGGTCGCGAGCTCGCGATAGTCGAACCCCCGGCGGCCGTCCTCACCGATGTAGGCGACCGCGCCGGCACCGGCTGCGAGATGGGCGATCTCGGTGATCCGGTGCGCGGGCAGCGTCATCACCGGAACGACACCCGCGCGTAGGAGGCCGTACAGGGTGACCGCGAAGTCGAGGGAGTTGTTCAGCTGCAACACGACCCGTTGCGTCGGCCGCAGTCCGGCCGCGACGAAACCGGCGGCACGACGGAGGGTGGCGTCGCGGAACTCGGCATAGGTGAGCGTGCGCGGCCCGTCGGTGGAGGCGTCGGTCAGCGCAGGGGAGTCGGGAGTTCGCTCGGCGGCCAGATCGAGGCCGGCGAACAACGGGCGGTCGAGGAAGACGCCGGCGTCGCGGTACTTCTGTGCCTGTGCGTCGGTGTGGGGAGCGAAACCGTCGAGCAGATCGGTCGCGGGGTCGAGATGCGTCGGCATGAGTTCATTCAAACACAGGCAGGATAGGGTAACCTTACCGGTCGATGCAGGGCGGGAGGCCGGCTGTCGACCCGCGGGGGATTGTTTGATTAGGCTGCCCTAAGATTCCCTATGATCATCGGTGCTCGAGTGCATCACGACCGGAGGAACGAAGGACATGTCGCTGACAACCGAATCGCACGCCGCGCAGTTCGTCGACCTGCTCGCGCCGGCCTCGCCGCTGAGCGAGTCCGATGCCGCGCGGATCACGGCGGCCTGGGCCGGCTCCGGCGAATTCGGCGACCATGTCGTCTACGAGCGCGACCGGCGCTGGACCTTCGCGGCGGGTGTCCGCGCCCGCGTGGTGATCACACGCAGTGAGGTCATCGTCGACGATCAGGGCGACCGCACGACGACGCCCTGGCGCGGCGACCCCGCCGACGCGCTCGCCGCCGCGACCGCGTCGCTGTCGATTTCCGACTGGCGCGTCTACGGCTGGGTCGGTTTCGACTTCTGCGCCCCGTATCACGGCATCCTCGAGCGCGTTCCCGAGGACACGGTGCTGGCGCACCTCATCGTTCCCGAGTTCGAGGCGACTGTCGATGCCGACGGGGTCGACACCGGGTCGCTCGACGCCGAGCGTGCCGGTCGTCTCCTCGAGATCGCCTCGCGAGCAACCGTTCCCGGCGAGTCGCGGCCGGTGGACGTGCAGTCCGACCCGGACGACTACCGCGGCCGTGTGGCCACCGCTGTCGCCGAGATCGAAGCCGGGCGGTACCAGAAGGTGATCCTCTCGCGTGCCGTCGACATCCCGTTCGACGTCGACATCCCTGCCACCTACGCCCGCGGCCGCGCCGACAACAACCCCGCCCGGAGCTACCTGCTCTCGCTCGGTGACCTGCAGGCGGCCGGGTTCAGTCCCGAACTCGTCGTCGCGGTGCACGACGACCGGACCGTGGTCACCGAACCACTGGCCGGCACAAGGGCTTTCGGGATCTCCGCGGAGCAGGACGCGGCGGCCCGCGCCGACCTGCTCTCGGATGCCAAGGAGATCGCCGAGCACGCCATGTCGGTGCGCGCGTGCTTCGACGAGATCTCCTCGATCGCCGCTGCGGACACCACGGCCGTGAGTGAGTTCATGGAGGTTCGTGAGCGCGGGAGCGTCCAGCATCTGGCCTCGACCGTGCGCGGGACCCTCGCCGATCACGAAACGCCTTGGCGTGCACTCGAGGTGGTGTTCCCGTCGATCACCGCGTCGGGCATCCCCAAGACCCCGGCCGTGGAGGCGATCGACCGTCTCGAGCCCCGACGCCGCGGCCTGTATTCCGGCGCGATCCTCACCGCCTCGTCGACGGGCGAGCTCGAGGCGACCCTGGCCCTGCGCACCATATTCTCGTCCGGGCAAGGCGCATGGCTGCGTGCCGGTGCCGGGATCGTCGCCCAGTCCACGCCGGAGCGCGAGTTCACCGAGACCTGCGAGAAGCTGGCCAGCGTCGCCCCGTACGTGGTCCCGCGCTGACCGACCGATACTTTCGACCGAACATCACCACCCCAGGAGCCACCACATGTCCGACCACATCACCGAAGCCCTGCGCGGCATCCTCGAAGAGGACCTCGACCTCGCGCTCGGCGACATCAGCCGCGACTCGAAGCTGATCGACGACCTCGGGCTGGACTCGGTGGCGTTCGCCATCGGCGTGGTGGCGATCGAAGAGCGTCTCGGCGTGAAGCTGTCGGAACGGGAGCTCTTCGAGTCCAAGACCGTCGGAGACCTCGAAGACCTCATCCGGTCGAAGGCCGGCACCCCGGCCTGAGAGGACCCGGACCCGACATGACTGTGGAGACCCCAGTGCAGACGTACGCCGAACTGCTCGACGCCGCGTTCGACGAGCAGGTGACGGCGTGGACGGCGCAGGCCGAGCGGGATCATCGATTCCCGCGGCCCCTACTCGAACACCTCGGTGCCGAGGGCGTCTTCGTCCGCAAGTGGGAGGACCGCAAGGTCACCGACCTCCACGACCATTTCGCCCTCGGCGCACATCTCGGCGCGCTGGGCTCCGCGGCCATCGGAGTGGGTGTGAGCCTGCACGATTCGGCCATCGCCATCCTCCGCCGCTTCGGCCGCAACGACTATCTCAGAGACCTGGCCCAGCGCGCCCTGACCGCCGAGACCGTGCTGTGTATCGGGGCCTCCGAGGAGCAGGGCGGGTCGGATCTACAGAACTCCGAGACCCGGATCCTGCCGGAGAACGGCGGGTTCCGCGTCGTCGGGCACAAGAAGTTCGTGTCTCTCTCGCCGATCGCGGACCACGTGTTCGTCGTCTGCCGGGGCGTCGACGACGGTCCTGACGTGGGCGGCAACGTGGCGTTGGCCGCCGTCCCGATCGAGTCGGTGACGGTGGGGAAGCCGTATGCGAAACTCGGCGCCGGGCCCCTCGACACCGCACCGGTGACCATCGACGCCTGGATTCCCGACGAGGCGCTGATCGCCCGGCCGGGGACGGGCCTGGCGATCATCAGCTGGGGACTGGCGCACGAGCGGTACTCGGTGGCCGCCCAGATCGCCGCCGCGTGCGACGTGATGATCGGCGTGACACTCGCCCGGATGGTGGAGCGCACCCAATTCGGCAAGAAGCTTTACGACCATCAGGCGCTCCGGCTGCGCGTCGCCGATCTGCAGGCCAGGGTCGACGTCCTGCGCTACTCGCTGGCCGGAGTCGCCGCGGAGGGCAAGATCAACCTGCGCACCGCCGCGGCACTGAAGGCCACCGCCGCCAACCTCGGGGAAGAGGTCGCGTCGGAGTGCCTGCACATCTTCGGCGGGATCGGTTACCTCGAGACCGGATCCCCGATCGGTCGCTGGTGGCGGGACATGAAACTGGCCCGAGTCGGCGGCGGCACCGACGAGGTGCTGTGGGAACTGGTCGCGGCGGCGATGAAACCCGACACCGATCGGTACCAGGCCATGTTCGTCGACTCCGAACTCCACGGCACCGGCTCGCCGGTGTCCTGAAGCGCTCGAGCCATCGTCCCTCTCACCCAGGCGGTCATCCCATGAACAGCCCAGCCAGCCAGGCGCCGGCCGACGCGCGTGTCACCGAACTCGCGCCGCCCGACCACACCTACCTGCACATGGACAAAAACAGCGCGCCCATGCACTGGTCGATGATCCTGCAGCTCGAGAGCGACGGGGCGTTGCTCGGCCTCGACGAGGTGCGGACGCGTGTCCGGGAGCGGGCCGGGCTGTTCGAGATCTTCCGGCTGGGCATCCGCAACGGCCGCTGGCGCAAGCCCGAGGTGGTGCTCGCCGACGACAGCTGGGATGCCGGCGAACACGTGACCGAGTTCGGGTTCACCGACCGCGCCCATCTTCAGCGCCGGGTGACGAAACTGCTCGAGTCGCCGCTGCCGCGTCCGCGCCCGTTCTGGGACATCACCCTGTTCACGCCGTCGGCGGGTGCCGAAGGCGTCGGACAGTGGGTCCTGCTCCGGGTGCACCACAGCATCTCCGACGGCATCGCGGGGGCGGCCTTCGCCGCTCTCCTCGCCGACGGGGAGCCCGACGATCTCGCGGAGTTCGAGCGATTCGCCACAAGTCCCCGCTTCCGGATCAGCGGCATCGATCCCGAGGAACTCAAAGAGGCGAAGGCCGCCTATGGCGACCAGCACGCGGCGGGCGGTGGCAAGAAACGAGCCTGGCCCGCGCTGACGAAGTCGGGCGAGCGCGAGTACGCCCTGTTCTCCGCGTCGACCCGGACGCTGCGCAAGGCTGCCAAGGGCAATGGCGCGACCGTTCACGAGTTCCTCCTCGCGGCCATCGGCCGGGCGATCAGCCTCAACCCGCCCGCGTCCCCACAGGCCGACGTCGTCCGCGTGACACTGCCGGTGACCCTCGACGACGAGTTCCGGCACACCGGCAACGCGGTGTCCGTGGCGCTCCTCAACCTGCTCGGCAACGAGCCCGATCTGTCACGTCAGATCGGCCGTGCGCAAAGCGAACTCGAGACGATCGCAACGCGCAAGCCGGAGCTGTACCTGGCCGCCGCCGACGATCTGCCGCGCGCCCCGCTGTGGGGTCTGCAGCGCGCGATCGTGAACGCGTCGATGTCCCACATGCACCCCGACATCCACATCGGCATCAACCCCGGCTTCTCGCGGGTCCGGTCGGTGCTGGGGCGTTCGATCGTCACCCTGACACCCTTGTCGCCGCTCGCGGGCTACTCGCTGTCGGTGACGACCCTGATCCTCGGACACACCACCACGTTCGGCGTCGTCACCGACGCGCAGGCGCTACCCGGATACGCCGAACGATTTGTGTCCGCGCTCGACGAAGTACTTCAGGAGGCCCTCCCGTCGACCTGACGGGGGTGCGAGCTTAGGCTTGCCTTGTAATCCGGGGTCCGAGGGCTGCAATATACAGGTGGCCGTCGGCTCGGCGGGGGCGAAGACATACACGGAGAAAGAACAACATGAGCAACGACGTCAACTACCAGGACCCGGCCGGGGCCGATTACTACTCGGGGGTCGATCACCGCCAGTCGGACACCGGTTCGTCTCGCCGATCGGGCGGGGTCAGCGTCCCGACCGTCCTGGCGTCGGCAGGCATCGCTGCCATCATCTCCGCGATCGTCGTGACGATCGGCGTGGTGGGCATCGTGGTGAGCGAGCGCAACGACTCCGCCACCGCCGCACAGCCGACCGTCGTCAACCTCGGTGCCGCGCAGACCGCGCTGCCCCAGCAGGGCATTGCCGGCCAGCAGCCCGTCCCGGGTCAGCCCGCACCCGCCGGCGCACCGGCCGGAGCGCCGGCAGCGGCCCCGACGGAAAACGTGCCCGAAGGCGGCGGAGCGATCGGTGGACCGGTCGGTCCTCCCGGTGAAGGAGCCGCGCCGGCTCCGGGTGCGGCCCCAGCACCTGCTCCCGCGCCGGGCACCACGGCCGCCCCGCAGCAGAGCGTTGCCGCCGGCCCGACCGCGCTGACGCCCGGACAGCTCAACACCAAGGTCCGCATCGTCATGAACTCCAATGGCAGCCGCGCCGCACGCGCCGCCGAACTCGAGGGCGGTGAGCGCGCGCTCCGTCAGATCGACCTCGTCGCCCGTGCGATCACGACGTACGGCAACGTCGGGCTCAGCTATCAGATGGTCGGGCCCGTCCAGGTCAGCGGCAACACGCTGACCGCCCCGCTGCAGATCAGCGTGGTCGGCCGCGGTAGCCAGAATCGCTCGATGACGTTCGTGTGGAGCGGCAACAAGTGGAAGCTCTCCAACCGAAGCGTCTGCACCATCGCGGGATTCGTCCTGCTGCCCTGCTCGCTCTGACCGCGCGGGGTGACACGGTCCGGTCCGCCGGACGACACCGACAAACCATTGGGGGATCTTCACGTGATTTCACGACCACGCCTGGGCGCACTCGCCGCGAGTGCACTCCTGTTCGCGGGCCTGCTGGCCGGTTGCTCGAGCTCGGATGACGAATCCGCCGGTGGCACCGTCCAACTCAACCTTCCGGACGGCCGGTCGGTGACGATCCCCGACACCCCGGAGCGGATCGTGACCCTGGGAGACCAATGGACCGACGTCGTTCTGTCCTTCGGTGAGACGCCGGTCGGGTACTACGACTACTCGAAGTCGGCGACCGGCGAGATGCAGCCGTGGTACGGCGAGAAGCTGGCCGACGCGACGTTCGTCGATCCCACCAAGGGCGACGACGCGACGACCATCGCCAAGCTGAACCCGGACCTGATCTTCGCACCCGGCTTCGCCTCGGACAGTCCGGAGTTCCAGCAGATCTCGAAGCTGGCCCCGACGGTCAATGCCATCAGCGACCAGGAGATCGATCCCTGGCAGGACATGGTCACGGTGATGGGCACCGTGCTGCACGACCCGGAGAAGGCGAAGTCGATCATCGACGACACCAACGCGAAGATCGCGGCGGTGGCGCAGGAGTACCCGGATCTGAAGGGTAAGACCTACGCCTTCGCGTTCATGTACGGCAACGACCAGCTGTCGGTGCTCGGTGACGAGAACGACGGCGCCGGAGAGCTGTTCACCTCGCTCGGGATGAAGATGGCGCCCAAGCTGGTCGCCGAGTACCAGCGGACCGGCCAGCCGCGCTTCGGGCTGAGCACCGAGAACATCCCGATGCTCGACGCCGACGTGCTCGTCGTGGCCACGGCCACCCCCGAGCAGGCGGAGACCCTGAAGTCGCTGCCCGGGTACAAGAACCTGAAGGCGGTCAAGGACAACGCCGTCACGTTCATGACCCAGTCGCAGATCACGGGTCTCAACGCGCCGACGCCGAACTCGATCCCGTACGTCCTCGACCTGCTGAAGCCGTCGTTCGCCGCGGCGTCCAACTGAGCTCGGTCTGAAACGAACTCGCCCTCCGCGGAATGTGGAGGGCGAGTTGGTTTTCGGGGTCGCCGGACCCTTCGTGGCTCGTCGCTATCGCTCCTCGCACCTCAGGGAGCAGGGGGTTGCTCGTCGCTATCGCTCCTCAGTATCCGCGGCCTGGCGGCCGTCGTGGACTACGAAAGAACCCGTTGTGTTGGAGCGAGCCCAATCACTGCTCCCTGAGGAGGCCGGAGCTTGCGGAGGCCGTCACGAAGGGTCCTGGTGAGTCGGGTTGCGAAGACCCTTCGTGACGCGCCCTCCGCAAGCTCCGGGCGCTCCTCAGGGAGCGGGGGGTTGGCCGCGCCTTCCGCAAGCTCCGGGCGCTCCTCAGGGAGCAGGGGGTGCCCGTCGCCATGGGCTCCTCAGGGAGCGGGGGCCCACCGCTGGTTGAGCAGGCGACGAGCGCAGTGAGGAGCCGTGTCGAAGCCACTTCGCAACAACGACAACGGCCCGAGCCGCACGTGGCGGATCGGGCCGTGAGCCGGCTAGCGGGTTACGGCGCGACGATGTCGTCGTCGTCCGAGGCGCCGAAACTTGTGAACGCGGTGTGCCTGGGCAGGCGGTAGGCCTCGCGGCCCAGCACGGTGTTCAGGATGCGTGCGTTGCGGACCGCGCCGATGTCGAGGTTCGGGGCCGAGACGCCGTGCGCGTGCTCCTCGGCATTGGCGACGAAGATCCGGTTGGTCAGGGCGTCGTCGGTCTCGATCTCGTGGTTGGCGCCGATGACCAGGCGTCCGCGCGAATCCCGGTGCAGCGCAGACTCGATCGGGGCCAGGAAGTCCGCCCTGCGGGCCTGGTAGCCGGTACTGGCGATGACCATGTCGGTGGTGTGGGCCAGCTCGGAGCCGGTGTCGAGGTGACGGCCGCGGACCCGGAGCTTGCCGTCGGCGAGGGTGTCGATGCCTTCGACCTCGACCGAGATCCGCAGCTGCACCGGGTTGAGCTTGTCCTGCAACTGGCGCCGGTACAGCAGGTCGTGCAGGCGCTCCAGGGTGTCGGTGGAGATGCCCTTGTGGAACTGCCAGTGCTGCGGGCGAACCCGATCCCGTGCGGCCTCGGGAAGGCTGTGGAAGTAGTCCATGTAGGCCGGCGTGGTCATCTCCAGCGAGAGCTTCGTGAAGTCCAGCGGCGCGAACCATGGTGTGCGCGTCCACCATCGGACCGCGGGGCCGCCGCGTAGGTTGGATTCCAGCAGATCGATGACGATCTCGGCACCCGACTGGCCGGAGCCGATGACGGTGACGGTGTCGGCGGCGAGCGCCTTCTCCTGGTTGAACAGGTAGTCGGAGCTGTGGACCACCGCGGGCGAGTCCGACGAGAGTGCCTGCGGGACGAACGGTTCGGTGCCGATGCCGACCACCACGTGTCGTGCGATGACCGTCGAGGAGGTGGTGCCGGTGTGCATGGTCACCCGGAACGCGTCGGCCTCGGCGTCCCAGGCCACCTCGTCGACGGTGGTGCCCCATCGGAGCGAGTCGAGCCGGGACACGCACCAGAGCAGGTAGGCCTCGTACTCGATGCGGGTCGGGAAAAAGTTCTCGCGTACCAGGAACCGGTACATGCGATCGATGTCGGCCATGTAGTTCAGGAACGACAGCGGATGGGTCGGGTCGACGAGCGTCACCAGGTCCGACAGGAAGCTCACCTGGAGGGTGGCGTCGTCGAACATCAGGCCCGGATGCCACCGGAACTCGTCTCGCGAGTCGACGACCAGGAGGTTCACGTCGTCGAGCGTCGAGGCGAGCGCGGCGAGGCCCAGATTGAATGGGCCGCAACCGATCGCGAGTACGTCTACATTCTCGACAGTGGTCTTCTCTTCTGGGGTCATTCGGACACTCTCACCATTTCTTCACTGTGGACTTCCGCGCCGGGTGCGGCGGTGCCTTCCGACTCCACCTCGAGCGCGACGCGCAACAGTTCGTCGAACAGCTCGTCGATGTCGCTCTCCGAGGTTTCCGGGTTGAGGAGGGTCAGCTTCAGGCAGGTCTGGGGCTCTTCCTCACCGGGCACCCGGACCTGGGTACGGCCGATGAGTGCCTTGCCGTCGGCGATCAACCGACGCCGCAGTTCGCCGTTGACCGCGTCGAGATCGGTGCACCGATACCGGAACACGACGGTGGTCAGCGTGACCGGCGCGATGAGCTCGAGCTGCAGTTCGGTGGCGATTCGCTGTTCGGCGTACACCGCGAGGTCGTTGCACTTGTCGAGCATGTCACCCAGAGTGCGGCGTCCGTAGGCGAGCAGGGTCGCCGCGACCTTGAGGACGTCGGGCCGTCGCGTCGTCTGCAGCGTCTGACCCAGGAGGCCGCTGTACCCGGCCTCCACGTCGTCGTCGGGGTTGAGGTAGGCCACCGAACGGTTCAGGGACACGAAGCGATCGGCGTCGGACAGCAGCATGAGGCTCGCGGCCGCCGGCTGCCAACCGACCTTGTGCAGGTCGAGGGTGACCGAGTCGGCGCGTTCGACGCCGGTGAGCAGACCGGCGAGGCGGTCGGAGAACAGCGAGCCGAAACCGTAGGCGGCGTCGACGTGCATCCAGATCTCGTGCCGCTCGGCGATGTCGGCGATCTCCCCGAGCGGGTCGATGGTACCGAAGTCGGTGGTACCCGCGGTGGCGACGATCGCCAGCGGTGTCGCCGCGCCGGCCTCGCGGATGGTCGCTTCCAGCGCCTCCGGGATCATCCGGTGATGCGAGTCGACCTCGACCGGGATGACCGCGGTCTCGCCCAGTCCCAGTGCCGCACAGGCGCGGTGAACCGAGAAGTGCGCCACGCGCGAGCAGAAGACGACCGGGCGGTGCAACGCGCCGACGCCGTCGTGCCGCACGTCGATGCCCCGCCGGGCAGCGGTGTGGTCGCGAGCGATCATGAGCGCCAGCAGATTCGAGATCGATCCACCGGGACTGAAGACACCGCCGGCATGTTCGCCGAACCCGGCCATACGAGCCAGCGACTGTACGGTCCAGGTCTCGAGCGCCAGTGTGGCCGGGCCGGAATCGTAGGTGTCGAGTGAGGCATTGGTGGCCGAGGCCAGGGCGTCGGCGGCGACCGCGACCGACAGCGGCGCGGGTTGCAGATGCGCCGCCGCCATCGGATGGGTGAGGTCCAGTCCGAACTCGGCCACCAGGCGGGCGAGCCGGGTCAGCGCCTGGGACTCCCCGATCCCGTTCTCCGGGACTCCGTGCGGGCCGAGTAGTGCCGTCACCCCGCCGAGCACCGCGACGGGGTCACCGCTCGGCAGCGGGGCGCCGTGGTGGTCGTCGCCGACCGCGGCCGCGACCTCCGCCAAGCCGCGCCCGACGTCGGCCCAGCCATCGCCGGGACGGGCGAATCGCGAGGCACCCCATACGGACTGGCGGTCTTCGGACACTGAGTTCCCCCCTGTTGACTCTGGCGCGCGGTGGCGCGGTGGCAGGCCGGTCATCCGGCGCTGCCCTTCTGTGGTGCGCTCTCGGCGAGGGTTTCGACGAGTGCGGAGACGTTCTGGTGCAACGACGTCGGAATCAGGTCGACGAGTGCGGTGAGTACTGCGGTGGCGCGGTCGGCCACCGCGTCGGGGACGATCCCCGGCTGGTGGTCGACCTCGACGTGGGTGCTCTCGTCGTCGGCCTCGAAGGCGATCGAGAGCGGGTAGTTGGCGATCCCGTTGAACACCGACCGGCAGGTGACCGGGGCGTCGGCGGGTTGTGGGATCCCGCGCAGCGGCGCGGGCCGGACCGACGCCATGATCTCGATGACGGGAAAACGGCCGCCCTGCTGCCGCAACGCGGTCAGGATCGGCCCGAAATCGGTGCCGGAGTGTTCCATCGATCGGTAGATGGCCGCACCCGCATCCCGCAGAGCCTGCTCGACCGTGGCGTCGGGGTCGATGCGGAACCGCATCGGGATGATGTTGCCGCAGTATCCGACGTTCTGGGGTGACTGCGTCCGACGACGGTTGTCGGCCGGCACCACCAGGACGTGGTCGGCGGCGCCGGTCAGGGCATACGCCGCCAGCGAACACACGCCGATCAGCAACGCGTTCGGGGTGGCGCCGACGGTCTGCGCGACCCGGCCGAAAGCGGCCAGCGAGTCGGCCGCAACCGGGGCGGCGACCTTGATGCCGTCCCGGTCGTCCATCGGCGAGAGCCAGCTGTCGGCGGCACTTTCGGTGGGCAACTCGCCGCTGAGCGGATAGCGGACGTCGTCGGCGGCCCAGGTCGTGAGCGCGTGGCGCACCGCGTCCTCGGCGGCTGCCGAGGCGGCCGCGGAATTTGGTGAGACCGGGCGGGAGTCGGCGTTGACGTCGCCGGGCCACGAACCTGACACCAGGGTGCCCAGCAGCAGCGGCCATGAGGTGTCGTCGACGGCGAGATGGTGCACGACGAGGATCATGGTGACGTCGCCGTCCGAGCCCGAGACCCGAAGCCGGAGTGGCACATCCGACGTCAGATCGAATGGCGTGCGGGTCAGCGCGGTCGCGATCGCGTCGGCATCGTCGACGGGTCCGGTTGCCTCCGCGTCCGGCAGGCCCCAGGTCCACACCGTGCCCGATGCGTCCCACGATCCCGCGTGCGAAACGGCGCGGCGACGCGGCGTGCCCGCGTTGTCGACCTCGACCACCGATTTCAGGACCCCGAAGCGCTCGACGAGTAGTTCGGCGGAGTCGACGACCGATCGGAGCGTTCGCGTACCGCCGAACTGCAGGACGAGTCCGATGTTGTGCGACACCGATTCCGGATCCAGTTCGTAGATCCGCCACATCCGCCGTTCGGCGGTGCCGAACTCGCCGAACGGCACGGAGGCCCTTGGTTCGTCAGCTGCGGCCGTGCGGGCGGGTTCGCCGGTCTGCGCGATTCGACGACGCAACAGCGTCAGTCGCGCTTCGGTCAACGCGGGCATGGCTCCCTCTCGGTCGATGTGGCGGTGGACGTCGTCGACGCTGCTGCGGTCTTGCCACGCAACACATCCCAATCGCGGACGACCTCGATCAGCTCGCCCGCCGCCCACCGCGGCGCCTGGTCCTGGAAGTGATCGGAACGGGGATCACCGCTCACGCCCAGCGGGACGATCCAACGGCTCGCCCCGCGGTCGGCGAGGTCCCACACGTAGCGTGCGGCGGCACCCGTGATGCACAGGTGGGTGCCGACCGCCGCGGCGTTGGCGAAGACGCACTCGGCGTCCCCCGCCAGGGGCAGGGGAGTCGGACGAAGGGTGGCGAACAGATCCGGGTGCTGCGGCGACGCGCCGACCAGGTCGAATCCGTGGATCGGTGCCAGGCGATGGACGCTGCCCCACGTGGGCGTCGAACCGAAGGTCCCGATCCGGGCCACCACGGCATCGAGGGCGGCGACCGCCACGGCCTCGATGTCGATGCCGATCCCCGCCGTGTTGGCGACGACGGAGGTCAGCGCGGTCGCGAGACGGGGCTCGGGCACGAACCACGGCTGGAACACCGCCGGGAATCCGTGCGGCCCGCGCAGCGGCGCGAGCACGTCGGTACTCGCGACCCCGAGAACCAACTGGGTACGGAACTCGGCATAGAGATACGCGTCGGTGCTGTCGGCGATCATCGACCGGTCCCACGCCACCAGGCGCTCCCGGATGCCTTCGGCCTCGGCGTCGGCGCCGCGTACACGTGACAGCAACTCCTGGACGACGGTCGCCTGCTCGAGCCGGACATCGGTGTGGATGTCGGCGCAATCCGCCGGACTCACCGAACCGAGATCGTCGAGTCGCGCGGTGATCCGGTCGGCCCGGAACGGTTCGACGCACTCACTCGTGAGCGGCTGCAACGCAGGCACATCGGACATCCGCTGGTTGGCGGTGACGGTGAAGGCGGGACCCTTCGAGACGCCCTCCGCAAGCTCCGGGCTCCTCAGGGAGCGGGGGGTGGCCTCCGCGAGCTCCGGATTCCTCAGGGAGCGGAGGGTCGCGTCGAAGCCGGGGTCACCGAGCGAACCCGCCTCGTATCCGCGCCACTGGTAGCGCTCGTCCCAGCCCGGGACCGGCAACCAGTAGTTCTCGGGCGCGCGGACCGGCACCCGGCCGGCCACGTGGGTGGCGACGGTGCCGTCGGTGTGGGCGATGACCGCGCGGTTGACCGGCTCGACCCACTTCGTCAGGGCTGCTTCGACATCGGCGACGGTGCGCACGAAGAGCAGGTCGATCGGCGCGTCGAAGGTGACCTCTTCGGTGAGCAGCGGGGACCGGATGCTCATCGCGAACGACTCGTCGGGGCCGCCGAAGACGACGGCACCGTTCGGGGTGGTGACGAGCTGCACGGCAACGGGTTCGGCATCCCGGACGAGGATCGTCTCGGTGCTCACCCCGGCCGGCACCCGCCCGCCGCCCGGTACCTCGACCAGGAGCGTGCCGGCCTCGTCGCGCGTCAATCGCTCGAGGTACAGATCCTGATAGTCGCCCATGGCATTCGTGATGCCCCAAGCGATGTCGTCGCCCTGACAGAAGTGCGGGACTCCCGGGACGCCGGCAAAGGCGAACCCGGCCATGTCGAATGCTTCGTGCGGACCTGTCGAGGCGAGGTGGAACTGCTGATAGATGCCCGGCAGTTCGAGGAATCGATGCGGGTCGCCGGCGACGATGGGTGCACCGGTCGAGCTCCGCTCGGCGGACACACCCCAGGCGTTGCTGCCCGACATCGGATCGCCGAGGTCCACCGCCGGGGCGGGTTGCTCGGGCGACGCCGGGCGGGTGATCGCGAGGATCTCCTCCAGGAACGCCTCATCGGGCATCGCGGGCACCGTGGGGTCGGTCTCCCGCGTCTCGAAGTCCCAGAACCGCAGCGCATCCAAACCGAGCGTGCGGCAGGCGTGCAGGCGGAAGAGTTTCGTGGTGAACCGGCCGAAGAGCACGTGGTGCATGATGAACACCGAGATCGGCGTCCACGGCCGCCACGGCAGCGGGCGATGCGCCAACGCCTCGAGTTCCGGTGCGGCAGCCGACGTCTCGAGGTCGCCGAGGGTGCTGTTCACGCCGTCGGCGTAGGCGGTGACCAGTTCCCGGGTGCGGGTGGACGATGCGTCGAAGATGCGTTTCGCCGCCACGTCGAGCTGGGCGCGGCGGGCGAAGGTGTCCCATTCGACGCAGCCGGCCCCGAAGACCTCGGCGGTGCGTCCCTCGGCGCGCAGCCGCATGAACTCGATCTGCCAGCGCCGGTCCTCGCCGCATGCCCGGCCCTGTCCGTACAGAGCTCCGCGCGGCGTCGAGGCGAGGACGTGCGGGATGCCGTGGTCATCACGCAGGATCTCCACGTCGTGGGGTGCGTGGGTGCGGGTGGTGGTCATCTCCGTCACCGGTCCCTCGGCGGCGCAATCGGATTGACGAGCCGGTGACCCGCGTCGATCAGCGATGCGTAGGAGTCCTCGATGTCGACCATGCGCTTGTTGTTGCGCAGTTGCAGCCCGTTCATGTGCACCGCCCCGAACTCCGGTGCGAACAGATCCCAGCGAGCGAACCTGTCTTCCAGATCGGGGTGGGCGGCGACGAACTCACGCAGGCTCTCGGCCACCAGTGACCAGAACTCGTCGTCGCCGACGATGCCGTGCGTGTGCAGGATCTCGGCGAGTGGACGTAGGAAGTCGTCGAAGACGTCCGACAGCACACCCAGGTTGCGGATCTCGTCCGGTTCGGTGGTCCGGACGCGGGCGCAACTCTCCGGGAGTCCGTCCGCCTCGCCGAACACCGATACCTCCTCGCCGATGTCCTTGAGGATCGCTCGCACCGGGATGCCCTCGGCGAGAACGAGGATGAGGTTCTCCCCGTGCGGTGAGAACTTCAGCTCGTATCGGTAGAGCAGGTAGGCGATGGGGTGCAGATAGGTGCGCAGGTAGCGACGGATCCACTCGGTCGCGGGAACACCCGAACGGTCGATGAACGCGCCGACCAGTGGCTCCCCCAGGTGGTCGACGTGAAGCAGCGCGGCCATGGTCGACAGTTGCTCGTCGGCGGCTGCCAGCGGCACCGGGCTCTGTCGCCACAGCGCGGACAGGATCTTGCGGTACTCCGACCCCGGCTGCGTGATCGGCGTGAACGCCGGACTGCGGTAACCGATCGCCGCGACCTCGAAGATCATCTCGAAGCCGATCGCGGCGAGGTACTGGTCGTCGGCGACGAGTCCACGGACCCAGTTGTTGATCAGCGGCGTCGTCCGCATGTAGTCGGCCGACATCCCGCGTGTGAAACCCATGTTCACGATCGACAGTGCGACCTTGACGTAGTTGCGGGTCGGGGTGGTCGCGTTGAACACCGTGCGGATCGACTGCTGTGCCTGATAGAGGTCGGGGCTCGTGCCGACCTCGACGATGCGCTGGTCGGCGATGTCGGCGGAGTAGAGCTTTCGTACTTTCTCGACCCACTGCCAGGGATGCACCGGGAGGTACCGGTAATCGGCCGGGTCACAACCGACTTCGCGCAGGGCGTCCCCGAAGTCGGACAGCGTCTCGGGTCCGAGCTCGTCGAGGAGCAGCGCGTCGTAGTCGACGTCGCTGACGGTGGCGACGTCACAGTCCTCGCGACGGACGGCGAGCCAGACGAGTCGGAAGTGGTTGCCCACCTCGGGGGCGTAGCGCTCGATGTCGTCCGCGCTGAACCCAAGACGGCCGGCGTTGGCGACGATGCACGGGTGCCCCTCCGTCATCGTCGCCTCGATGGTCTGGAAGTCGGCGTGAGCGAGATCCGTTGCCGGGATGCGTCGTTCGTCCGGACGGTCGGCGCTGATCGCCAGGGTGTTGATGAACTCCTCGAGGTACTCCGGCAGCGCCTGGGGGCCGATCCCCAGGAACGGGGCGAGGTCGACGATCATCGCCACCGCGTCGACGGGGAGTTCGGCGCCGTCGCGCACGCGACGCAGTGACGACTCGTCGATCGCCCAGCTGTCCAGGGCGAGCCGGTCGGCGCGGAAGTGGTAGTCGGTGCGGCCGTCGGCGGAGGAGACGACGTACCCGTCGCCGCTCGCCACCGGGTCGAGTGCCCGCTCGTGGGAGAACTCGGCGAGGATCTTCTTCGCGATCCTGGTGTGATACGTCTGGCGATGGCTTCGCGCACCCGACCCCCCGGCCGTGCGCGTCGCGAATCCCGGAATGGTCCCGATGTCCTGGAGAGTCAACGATCTACGCCCCCAGGTCCGTGACCTCGACGGGTCCGACGGACTTGCCGTTGTCGGTCACCTCGAGGAAGTCGGCTCGGGTGCAATAGCTCAGGTGCGCGGTCTTGTTCCCGACGGGGTAGTCGCCGTCGACGCGGAAGCCGACACTCGCGTTGAGGCGGTGCACGGCCTTGTTGCGGACGTCGGGCTCGACGACGACGCGCGCGGCGCCGACCTCCAGGATCGCGGTCCGCATGATGTGCAGCATCACCGCGCCGGTGAAGCCCGGCAGGGACTGTTCGGCGTGGGCGACCAGCAGGTGCATGCCGATGTCACCGTCGGCGGGTACGTAACCGCTGGAGGGGGCGGCGAGTTCGCTGGTGGCCGGGTCGTAGAGCTCGAACAGGAACTGCGGGCGCCCGTCGTGGTAACCCAGGCGCATTCCGTGGGGCGTGCCGGCGGTGGCCTCGGCCGACTCGCGAATCATCTTCTCCACGTCGGCAACCGAGCTGTCGAGCATGTCCCAGTACTTGGCCTTGGGATGGGTGAGCCATCCGTGGACCGTCGCGGCGTGCGATACGTCGTCGAGGTCGACCGAGGTCAGGTCGTAGGTCGGGGCGGAGGAAATGGTCATGATGCCTTTGCTCTGGGTGGTGGTCTGTTGGGGTGCCGGAGAAGGTGCCGGATGCGGTCAGCCGCGCGCGATCTCGGCCTCCACCTGTTCGTCGGTGAGTTGCAGGACGTCGAGGAAGGTCTGTGCCACGAACTCGGCGCGTTCCCCGCCGAGTTCGGTGAGTCGTCCGGCGAGCCCCGCGATCGTCCGCCGGGAGAAGATGTCGGCGACCGAGAGGCCGGGTGCGTCGAGCCACTGGCGCGTCAGTGCGACCACCCGGGTGGCCTGGACGGAATCGCCGCCGAGGGAGATGAAGTCCTCGGTGACGTTCACGGGCGGGGTCGGCAGGACCTCGCCGAAGATCAGGGTGAGGGCCTCTTCGACCGGGCCGCGCGGCGCGACCGCCTCGACGGCGTCGTCGTCGGACCGGACGCCGGCGGCGATGGCCTTGCGGTCATGCTTGCCGTTCGGAGTCAGCGGGAACCGGTCCAGGACCGTGATGGACCGCGGGACCATGTGCGGTGGAAGGGCTTCCGACAACCGGGCGCGCAGGTCGGCGTCGTCCTCGGTCGATCCGTCGGTGAGTACCACCGCGGCACGCAGGTCGCGACCGTCGGACCAGGCGACGGCCGAGCCCACCCCGGTCAGACCCAGCAACCCGGCCTCGACCTCACCGAGTTCGACGCGGTACCCGCGGATCTTCACCATGTGGTCGGCGCGGCCCAGGAAGTCGAGGAAGCCACCCGGAAGGTAGCGCGCGAGATCGCCGGTGCGGTACCAACGCTGTCCCTCGTGCTCGACGAAACGATCAGCGGTGCGCTCCGGGTCGCCGCGGTAACCGTCGGCGACGCCGGCTCCGCCGATCCACAGTTCACCTGGCACGAGGTCGGGACGGTCGCGGCCGGCGTCGTCGACGACCCGGCAGCGGACGCCGCGGAGCGGAATCCCGTACGGCACGAACGCCATTCCGGCCGGGACGGCATCCGCTTCGCAGATGGTGGAATGGATCGCCGTCTCGGTGGTCCCGCCGAGGCCGGCCACGCGACAATCGGGCAGCTGTGCGCCGACACGCTCGAGCAGCGACACGTCGACCTTGTCGCCGCCCATGATGATCATCCGTAGCGACGCGGGCAGGGGGTTGAGATCGAGGAGCATGCCGAGGATCGACGGCACGCAGTTGAGCACGCTCACCGAGTGCTGGGTGAGCAGCCGCGCCCAGTCGTCGACCTTGGTCTGCTCGTCGTCGCCGGGCACGACGACGGCGCCGCCGACGGCGAGGAGGCCGAAGATGTCGAAGACCGAGAGGTCGAACTCCAGCGAGGATACCTGCAGGCTGCGATCGTCGGCTCCGATCGCATACCGGTCGACGAGGTCGGTGATCGTGGCGACCGCGGCCCGGTGCGGAACCTGCACGCCCTTGGGCAATCCGGTGGAGCCCGAGGTGAACAGGACGTAGGCGAGAGCGTCGTCGCCGATCGCGACCGGCTCGACCGGATCGGTGCGTCGGGCGTCGTTCACCTCGAGCACGGTGGCTTCGGCTGAGGTCCAGGCGGCGGGTTCGGCGGTGAGGATCGCGGCGGGGGTGGCGATGTCGACGATGCGCTCGCGGCGCGCCCGGGGCTGGGTGGGGGCGATCGGGACGTAGGCCGCGCCGGCGGCGAGCACTCCGAGCGCGGCGACGATCTGGTCGCCGCCCTTGGGGAGGTGCACGACGACCGTGTCACCCGGTGTGACCCCGGCTGCGACCAGGGCTCCGGCGACTCGGCGGGCCTCGTCGGCCAGTTCGGCGTGGGTCCAGGTGCGTGTGTCGGACACGACTGCCGGTGTCCCGGCACGCTCGGCGGCGCGGGCGAAGAAGGTTCCGTGCAGGGTGCCGTCGAAGGTGTCGGTGTCCGGGAGCGGACTCTCCACCGAAAGGCGCTGTGCGCGAATCTCGGCCGTGATGGGGTCCGGCGCGGGTACATCCCACTCACCGTCGACGAGGAGCCCGAGCAGACGGACGTAATGGTCGAACATCGAACGTGCGGTGGTGAGTTCGAGGTCGGAGGCACGGACGTCCCAGTTGAGGAGCAGTCCGCCGGCCACCTCGGTCACCTGTGCGTCGAGCAGCACCTGCGGACCCTGCGAGACGATCCACGACGGATCGCCCAGCACGTCGGTTGCCTGTTGCGAGAACAGGTCTCCCAGTCCCAGCGCGCTGGTGAACACGATCGGCGAGACCACTGGTTCGCCGCGGTGGCGACTCAGTTCGCGAAGCACGTCCAGTCCGTTCATCGAACCGTGCGCGGCGGCCTCGTGCATCGATGCCCGCATCGATCGCGCACGTTCGGCGAGCGTCGCCGGCTCGCTCAGGTCGACGCCCACGAGGATCGACGACGTGAAGTCGCCCACCACCCTCTCGACGTCCGGATGGACCTGTGGACGATCGAACAACGGCACCGTGAGTAGGAATCGCGATGTGGCCGAATGCGTTCCGACGGCTTCGGCGAACACTGCGGCCACCGCGGCCGCGGGGGTGACGCCGCGCCGGTGCGCGTGCTCCTCGAGTCGCTTCCAGTCCGACGCGGACACCGAATGGTGGAGGCGGACGCTGTGCGGTTCGACATCGCCGCGCATCGCACGTTCGTCGAGCGGGAGTTCGGGCGGGCCGGGGAGTGTGGGAATCCTTTCGCGCCACCAGGTCACGTCGTCGTCGCGGATCTCCCGCGACGTGCGATCCGCGGTGATCGTCGCGAAGGTGACGCCGAGTTCCGGCAGGGACTCGCCGCGGTACAGGCGAGCGAAGTCGTCGACGAGGACGCGGTAGCTCATCGCGTCGGCGGCGATCATGTCGACGTCGAGATGGACACGGGTCGAGTTCCCCGGCAGCAGACTCAGTTCGGCGCGGATCACCGCTCCCTCGTCGACCGGCAGGGCGCGGTGGGTGCCGTCCGCGCGGCGGGCCGCCAGGACCTGCTCGACCGTCTCCGGTGAGTGTTCCCGAAGGTCGTGCACCGCAATGGCTTCGGGGTGTGCCGGGCCGATCTCCTGGGTGCCGTCGGGAAGTACTCGGACGCGCAGCATCGGGTGGCGTTCCAGCAGCGCGGCCATCGCCGAGGTGAAGCGGTCGCGGTCGACGTCGGAACCGTCGAACTCGATGTAGAGGTGAGCGGCGACATTGCCGAACGCGTGGCTGTCCGACCTGCCGATCCAGTAGGCGTGCTGCATCGGAGCGAGGGGGAACGGTCCTTCGGTCGGTTCCGATGACGAAGGTGCGAGGTCGTCGGTGGTCGGCGCGGGCGTGCCGCCCAGCAACGCCGCCCACGCGGTGATGGTCGGTTGCGCGGCGAGGCGGGCGAAGTCGACGTCGAGGCCGCGTTTGCGCCAGGTGCCGGCCAGTCGCATCATCCGCAGCGAGTCGAGTCCCTGTGCGATGAGGTCCTGCTCGGGGTCGATCGACTCGGGGGTCACGCCGAGCGCCGTGGCCACCTGGTCGCGGATGTCCGAAGTCGCGGCGGCGGCCGCGCCGGCACCGGCCGGGTTCGCGTCGCTCGGCCGACCGGCCGAGGAGCGCAGAAGTGCCGCCCAGGCCGTGACCGTGGGTTGTGCGGCGAGGCGGGCGAAGTCGACGTCGAGGCCGCGTTTGCGCCAGGTGCCGGCCAGTCGCATCATCCGCAGCGAGTCGAGTCCCTGGGCGATGAGGTCCTGCTCCGGGTCTATCGACTCGGGCGTCAGGCCGAGGGCCTCGGACACCTCGGCGACGATGTCGGCCGCGGTGACAAGATCCGTGGTCTGGGAATTCGTGGCCATCAGCCGGCGTGCCTCTCGCAGTTCGGTGAGATGTTTACTCAGTCCGGGGAACCCGCATTTAGGGTAGGTTATACTAACTAACCGCTCCGCCCAATCTCTGGGCAATGTCGGCGAGGGCCCCGCGAGCCGACGCGAATTAGGTTAGCCTAAGTTTCACGTATTGGTCTCATCGGATGACGCGGATCACGTAGTCGCGATGATCGACTCGGGGTCTTGTGTCCGAGAAAGATTAGGCTACCCTACCCAAATGGTGCGAGCAGTTGTGTTCGCCGAGACCAGCGGTCGGGGACGACCCGCGGTATGACCACTCGGTCGCTCACACGACCGGAAGACGATCAGACGACCGACGCCAGGTGCTGGCGAGAACGGGAAACGAGAATGTCGCAGAACAGCGTGATCCTGGAGGAAGCGGGCTCGACCAATGCGTTGGCGGCCACCGTTCGTGAGGCGATGCTGGCGGGGGATACGAGTCTGTCCGTCCTGGACTCCGACACCGGCGAGTGGGTGACGGCGCCGTGGCGCGAGGTCCATGCCCGCGCGGAGCAGATCGCGGTCCAGTTGCTGGCTGACAGCGAACTGCACGAGCCGCAGGCGCTCGGCCTCATCGGGGACCCCACGGTGGACCTGATCGCCGCCATCCAGGGCGCGTGGCTCGCCGGTGTTCCGGTCACCATCCTGCCGGGCCCCATCCGGGGGGCCGACGAGGAGCGATGGGCGCAGAACACCTACCACCGGTACGTGTCGATCGGCGTCGGCACCGTCCTCGGCAGCGGAGCCCAGCTCGACCTGCTGTCGAAGGTCGAGGGACGGCTGCACATCGCGCGAGTGGGCGAGTACGGCCTCGGCGCCGACACCACCGACTTCGTCGCCCGTAACGTCAACGGCAACACCATCGCCGTCCTCCAGGGAACCGCCGGATCGACCGGAGACCCCAAGACCGTCGCCCTGACGGCCTCGGCCGTCTACTCGAACGCCATCGAACTGGTCAGCCGGCTCGGCCTCCACCGCACCCGCGACACCGGGTTCAGCTGGCTGCCGCTCTACCACGACATGGGTCTGATGTTCCTGCTCGCCGGGATGACCACCGGCATCCCCGCCTACATCGTGCCGAACACCGCCTTCGCGGCGGCGCCCTTCAAGTGGATGCAGTGGCTCACCGAGACCAAGACGACCGTCACCGCGGCGCCGAACTTCGCCTACGACATCCTCGGCCGCTACGGCAAACTGCTGCGCGACATCGACCTCTCACACCTGCGCGTCGCGATCAGCGGCGGTGAGCCGATCGACGCCGATGCCTTCGACAAGTTCCTCGAGGCGACCGCGCCGTTCGGATTCGATCGTTCCGCCGCGGCACCCGCCTACGGTATGGCCGAATCCGCCTGCGCGGTGACGATGCCCGCGGTCGGCGAGGGGGTGCACTACGACGAGGTCACCGTGACCCCGCCCGGCGGTGGCGAGCCCATTCGCCGCCGGTACGCGATCCTCGGTAAGCCGCTGGGCGGCATGCAGGTTCGCATCGTCGAGCCGAATGTCGACGTCCCGGTCATCGACGGGCGCAACGTCGGACACGTGGAGATCCGCGGCGCGTCGATGATGCGCGGCTACCTGGGCGACGCCGATCTCGGTGCGGGCGAATGGTTCTCGACCGGCGACCTCGGTTACCTGATCGACGATCGGCTGGTGATCTGCGGCCGGGCCAAGGAGGTCATCATCGTCGCGGGCCGCAACCTGTTCCCGATCGAGATCGAGCGCGCGGCCGCGGAAGTCGCCGGCGTGCGTCGCGGCGGCGTCGTCGCCATGGCGCGGGGGGAGGGTTCGGCCCGGCCGGGCCTGGTGATTCTCGCCGAGTACAAGGGGTCCGATCCCGACCAGGCGCGTGCAGAGGTCAACTCCGAGGTCGCGTCGGCGTGCGGGATCATGCCCGCCGAGGTCATCTTCGTCGCGCCGGACTCGGTGCCGCGCACCACATCCGGCAAGATCCGTCGCCTCGAGACCCGTCAGATGGTCGAGAACGGCACCTTCCAGTAGGTCCGGTTTTCCGTGGTGCGTCGTGTCATGCCGACGGTCACGAGAATGACAGTGTCTCCCCGGCCCGGACCCCGGGCCGGGGAGACACTGTAGAGAGGTTCAGACATGAGCGAGGTATCCACGAAGGGGCGCGGCTGGCAGGGCGCCGTCATGAAGATTCTTGGCGGTGACGACTTCACCTTCACCCTCACCGGCAAAGAGGCGGTGACGGATCACTATCTGCGACTGCGTTTCCACGGTGGCGGGCTCCTCACCGGTTCCGCGATCCACCCGACCATGTGGGTGCGCCTCTGGTTCGCCGACGGTGGCAAGCTGCATCAGCGCGGTTACACGCTCGTCGATCCCGACCCGGCGACGGACACCTTCGACATCGAGTTCGCGATCCACGACGGCACCGCCGCCCGATGGGCTCAGGACGCACATGTGGGTGACGCCATCGGCGCGACCCTGATGGGCTCGAAGTTCGCGATCCCCGACCCGGCGCCGGTGGGCTGGCTCATCGCGGGCGACACCGCTTCGCTCCCGGCGATCAATTCGCTGCTGGACTCGCTCGGCGACTCCGGGGCGGGTGCGACGATCTGGTTCGAGTATCAGCACGAGAGCGACAGGTCGCTGCCGCTACGGGTCCGCGATCAGGACACGGTGCACTGGCTTCCGCGTGAGCGCGCCGGCGCGGCCCTCGTCGACGCGGTCCGATCCGCCGCCTTCGACGCCGCCGACCACTTCGGTTGGGTTGCACTCGATTCCACGAGCACCCGCACGGTCGCCGGATTGTTCAAGGACGATTACGGGATTCCCAAGAAATCGGTGAAGTCGCAGGCCTACTGGATCGTCGGGAAGTCGTTCGCCTGACGGCGCCCCTGCTCCCTGAGGTGCGAGCGAAGCGAGCCTCGAAGGGCCTCGCGACGCATCTCGCCGCGCCCTTCGTGGCTCGTCGCTATCGCTCCTCGCACCTCAGGGAGCATGGGGAGGTTCGCACCTGAGGGAGTAGTTGTGTTGCGCAGCCGCGGTCAGTCGGCGATGTCGAAGACCACGGGGGCGTGATCGCTGGCGCCCTTCGCTTTTCGCGCGGCGCGATCGACGACGGCGCCCATGATGCGGGTGTCGAGAGCGGGCGAGCAGAACGCGTAGTCGATGCGCATGCCCTCGTTCCGGGGGAACCGCAGCTGGGTGTAGTCCCAGAAGGTGTACCCCGGGGCGTACGGAAGGGCCGAGTCGACGAGGCCGGCCTCCAGAAACCCCTGCACTGCGGCGCGTTCGGGTGGGGTTACGTGTGTGCGTCCCTCGAAGTACTCGCGATCCCACACGTCGTCGTCGGTCTGGGCGACGTTCCAGTCGCCGGCGAGCATCATGTCTGCGGCGGGGTCGTGGGCCAGCCGCAGGGTGACGTGATTCCGCAGCGCGTCGAGCCAGGCGAGCTTGTAGGTGTAGTGCGGGTCGTCGGGTGTCCTGCCGTTGGGTACATAGAGACTCCAGACGCGAACACCGTTGCAGCGCGCGGAGATCGACCGAGCCTCCCGGATCGGTTGGCCGTCGACCGGGTGCGTCGGCACGCCGTCGAAGGAGATCTCGACCTCGTCGAGCCCGACCCGTGAGGCGATCGCGACACCGTTGTAGGCGCCTTGCCCGACGTGCGCGACGTCGTAACCGGCGGCGAGGAAACCCATCAGCGGGAACGCGTCGTCGTGACACTTGGTCTCCTGCATCGCGAGAACGTCGACGCCGGCGGTCTCCGCCCAGGCGACGACGGACTCGGACCGGGCGCGGATCGAGTTGACGTTCCAGGTGGCGATCCTCATCGGATGTCCTCCGACGCGGCCGGCACGTGCGGTGTCACATAGCGATAGGTGTGATGCAGCCCGAAACCCAGGCGGCGATACCACGATCCGGCCAACCGGTTGGTGGACTCGACCTGCAGGTAGACCGAGTCGGCGCCCTGCTCGACCCCCCACGCCGTCAGCGCCGCGACCACCGCGGAGGATAGCCCGCCCCCGCGCGAGCCCGGGTCGGTCCACAGGGCGGTCAACCCCAGCCACCGGTGTCCGTCGGGCGACTCGGTCACCGAACCCCGCCCGATCGCTGCTGCATCGTCGACGGTCGCGAAGGTCATCGGGCCGTCCCCGGCGGTCACGACGCCGGCCACGGTGTCGAGTCCGAGCGACGCGCGCCCACCGGCGTATGCGCTCAACCAGCGGGTGTCCGGTTGCGGATCGAGTTGTACTGTCCGTCCGTGCATCTCGCCGGTGCGCGCGCGGAGCCCCGGCAGGTCGGCGGTCAGCATCTGTACCTCGACCCCGGGGTCTCCGGGAACGGAGCCCGACGGGATGAGGCGATCCGGGGAGGCGAGGAGCGGAGGGAGGCCGCGGTCGGCGTACCACTCACCGATATGTCGCAGGGTCGCGGCGTCGGGACGTGCGTGGCGTGCCAGGGGCACAGCCGAGTTGGCGCGTCTGCTGAATCCGTGACCGGCCCGCAGGAGCCAGCCGTCGACCCACTCCGTCTCGACACCGGGCCAGGCGAGGGCGGCGGCGTGCTCGAGCGCGCGGATCTCGCTGTTGCGCACCGGTTTCGCGGACAACAGACGGACCGAGGTGATCGCCGCGAACGGGATCGACAACTCCTCGTCGTCGCGTCGTATCCGCAGCGGGTCGGAGTCGTCGAGCAGGACGCCCGTCACGTCCGACCGGGCGGCCGCGGGATCTCCCCGCCAATCGGCGGGGGTCGCATCGCCCAGCAGATAGCGAACGACGACGCGGTCGCCCGGGACGGCACCCGACAATGAGACCTCCACGCGGAAGCGAGATCAGTCGTCGTCGTGCCCGAACGGGTCGGCGACCTCGCCGGGCGTCCACGTCAGACCGGGGACCCCCCACTTGTTGCGTTTGATCGCCTTCTTCGCGGCCCGGGCGTTGCGCCCCACGAGCACGTCGACGTAGAGGAAGCCGTCGAGGTGGCCGACCTCGTGCTGGAGCATCCGGGCGAAGAACCCCTCGCCCTCGATGACGACCTCGGCGCCGGTCCGGTCGGTGCCGGTGACGCGGGCCCAGTCGGCACGGCCGGTGGGGAACTGCTCACCCGGCACCGACAGGCATCCCTCGTCGTTGTCGTCGGGATCCGGCATGGTCTCGGGGATCTCGGAGGTCTCGAGGACCGGGTTGATGACCTCGCCGCGGCGGCGGGCCGCCGAGCGGTCGCCGTCGGGGCAGTCGTAGACGAACACCCGGGACCCGACGCCCACCTGATTGGCGGCCAGGCCCACACCGTGGGCGGCGTCCATGGTCTCGTACATGTCGTCGATGAGGCCGACGACCTCATCGGACGGACGGCCGTCCGCGTCGAGGGGGACCGGAGTGGTCGGCTGGTGCAGGACCGGCTCGCCCACGATGCAGATCGGGAGAATCGCCATGGCGATCACCTTAGCGCTGCTCAGGGCGCAGGAACGACGCCGGGTACGGCGTTGCGGATGGCGTCACCGGCAGGGCCGGGAATGCCGGGGAACAGCGTCGACTGCCAGTCGAAGCTGTCGACCGGCTCGGTCACCACCGAGCCCGCGCACGACCCGCGCAGCGACGTCCGCACGTTGGCGATGATCGTCGGGTCGCGCATCTCGATGACGTGGTCGTACCCGGTGTTCGCCAGGGGAACCGGGGAGTATGCGCGGCACTGTGCGGTGCCGTCGAGGCGCCCGTCGGTCCATTCGCCGTCGCTCTGCACCACCGAGTACCGGGTGGGGCCGGGGGCGTCGGGACCACGGTTGAGCTCGGTGACCGCGTCGGCGTACATGCAGGTGTCGTACCCGCCGTCGCGCGGCTGCGCGCAACCGCCGGGCGAGCCGTACTGGGCGGTCCCGATCGCGACGTACTCGTCGACGACGTCGGACCCGCCGAGGAACTTCAGGTAGTGCCGGGCGCCGAGCCCGCCCGCACTGTGGGTGACGAGCCCGATCGACTTCGCGGTGCCGACGAAAGGTGCGATCGTCCGCTGGATCAGCCGGGCGTCGGACGCCACGTCGCGTCCCCCGGCGTGCGCGTACACCACGGTGTTCCCGTCGGCGCGGATCGCCTCGGCCAGCGGACGGAACGTCTCCTCGTTCTGTGCGTTGCCGGCGTAGAGCTGCTGGCCGGGCACGATGACCACGACGCGCTCGGCGGGCGCGGCGGCAGCGGGCGCGGCGAGTGCCGCGGTCGCGACGGCGGCCGTGGAGGCCAGCGCCGCGATGGCTCCCATCACTGCTCGCCGGGTCCTCGCCACCCCGGATCCGGTTGTCGTCATCCCGACCGTCGTCATCTCTGTCCCCCGCCTCGACCCATCCCGGACGGGGATGAGTGAGGGCAGCCTAACAGCGGTCGCCGTCCGACGGAATGGTCGTGATGCGCGCCGTGGCGAGTCACACCGCGATCGGACCGGCCCGCCGTGGTTAGATTGGCTGCGAACCACACCGCTGTCATTCGTCTCCGTGAGGAGACGTCCGCGCCCGCGTCGCGTCGCGAATAGGTGCACGTCAGCGGTGGTGTGAGGTCGTCGACTGGTATCTGAGGGAGTGAGATGGACGGCGCAGCTGCGCGTAGCCAGAAACAGGGCGATCAAACCACCCCCGGCCAGGACGCAGAGGCCGGGGCGGCCGGCCGGCCGGTCGATCCGCACGAGGTCGGTGCGGACGGTCTGACCCGCCGCGAACACGACATCCTCGCGTTCGAGCGCCAGTGGTGGAAGTACGCCGGCGCCAAGGAAGAAGCGATCAAAGAGCTGTTCGGTTTGTCGGCGACCCGGTACTACCAGGTGCTCAACGCGCTGGTCGACCGGCCGGAGGCGCTCGCGGCCGATCCGATGCTCGTCAAGCGGCTCCGGCGCCTGCGCGCGACCCGTCAGAAGGCCCGTGCGGCGCGCCGTCTGGGCTTCGAGATCACCTGAGACGCTGAACCCGGACGCCCTCGCGCGGTGCGTTAAGGTCGTCGGTGATGAATGCAGATCGTGAGCCCAATCGCCTGCCGCTTCGTGCGGGGGCGATGATGCTCTTCGCAGTCGCCGTGGTCTTCATCGGCCTCGGCTGGCATTCCGCGGCGACCGCCGGGAACGACGCCCCGACGACCGAGGCCGCGACGACCGTGAGTTCGTCGCCCACGTCGACGCCGGCGTCCACGAGTGCGGCGTCGACCGACAAGCGGCTCTGCGTGATCAACGCCGGCCAGGTCGCGGGCCTCGCCTCGGACGTGACCGATCTGCTGGAGGCCAGGGGTTACCAGATGGCGGAGCCCGGCAACTACACCGCGGGCGGGTTCAGCGAGAACACGGTCTTCCACGAGGACGACACGGACAAGGCCGAGGCCGACGAGGTCGCCGAGGCACTCGGCGGCCAGGTCGCGGTCGAGGAGCGGCCGGCCTCGTTCACCCGGTGCCGCGGCGGCATCCCGGTGGTCGTGGTGACCGCGGTCAGCGGCGCATGACCCGGGCCGAGCCGCGAACCTCTGAATCACGAAACAGCTGAACCGAGAAGTACCGAAAACCACTGTCCGCCAACCAAGGAGTGACATGTCCGGACGTTCCACACTCGCCGCGCCCCGCGCTCTCGCCGCGTTGTTCTCCGCAGGACTGATCGGCGTGACACTGGCCGGGTGCAGCCCCGACCAGGAGCCCACGGACGTCCCGGGCACGACGCCGCCCGTCGTCAGCGATGCGCCGCTCCCGCCGGGCGCCGAGGACGACGTCGACGGCGAGCCCAGCGGCCAGATCGCCGTCGCCGAGATCAAGGACACCTCCGGCGACGTCGTCGGCCAAGCAACCTTCACCGCGGCCACCGAAACCGCCGAGCCGGTCACCATCAACGTGCGCGTCACCGCCGGTGACCTGCCGGCCGGGTTCCACGGCATGCACATCCACGAGACCGGCACCTGTGACGCGGGCGCCGGCGGCTCGCAGGCGTTCACCTCGGCGGGCGGACACCTGCAGGTGGACGGCAACACCGACCATCCCTCGAGCGGAGATCTGATCTCGATCAACATCCTCGAGGACCACACCGGCCGGACGGTCACCACGACCGACGCGGTGACCATCCAGCAGCTGATCGGCAAGTCGATCATGATCCACGAGAAGCCCGACAACTTCGGGAACATCCCGGCCGACAAGTACCCGGGCGGCCCGAACCCCGACACCCTGCGGACCGGCGACGCCGGCGCACGCATCGCGTGCGGTGTCATCGAAGAGGAGAGCTAGGGGTTCTGGCGCCGTCCGTCGCCACCTGAGCACATGACACCGATCGAGTTCGACGGGTCACCGACCCCCACCCTCGGGGTCGAATGGGAGTTCGCCCTGACCGACAAGGCAACCGGCGACCTGTCGAACTCGGCGGCGGCGCTCTTCGCCGCCGTCGGCGAACACCATCCCGACTTCGCGGGCAGAATCCACAAGGAGCTGCTGCGCAACACCGTCGAGTTGGTGACCGGCATCTGCCGGACCGCGGGCGAGGCGATCGCCGACCTCACGGGCACGCTCGGCGTGGTCCGGGGGCTGACCGAGGACCTCGGCGTCGATCTGTACGGCGCCGGTACGCATCCGTTCGCGGAGTACTCGACCCAACTGCTCACCGAGGGTCATCGATACGCGGAGCTGATCGAGCGCACCCAGTGGTGGGGACGGCAGATGCTGATCTGGGGCGTACACGTCCACGTCGGGATCAGCCACCGCGACAAGGTGTTACCCGTTCTCGACGCGCTCCTGAACTACTATCCGCACCTGCTCGCGCTGTCCTCGTCGTCGCCGATGTGGGCCGGTCAGGACACCGGATACGCGAGCAATCGCGCCATGATGTTCCAGCAACTCCCGACCGCCGGGCTGCCGTTCCAGTTCGAGACCTGGGAGCAGTTCGAGGCCTTCGTCGCCGACCAGAAGACGACCGGGATCATCGACCATCTCAACGAGATCCGCTGGGACATCCGGCCTTCCCCGCATCTGGGGACCATCGAGGTCCGCGTGTGCGACGGCATGACCAATCTCGGCGAGCTGTCGGCGATCGTCGCGCTCATCCATTGCCTGGTCGTCGACCTGGACCGGCGGTTCTCGGCGGGCGAGAAGCTGCCGACGATGGCGCCCTGGCTCGTCCAGGAGAACAAATGGCGGGCAGCCCGCTACGGACTCGACGCCATCGTCATCCTCGACTCCGACTGCACCGAGAAACTCGTGACCGAGGACCTCACCGCTCTGCTCGAACGTCTCGAACCGATTGCGCGCGAACTCGATTGCGTCGACGAGCTGTCCGGCGTCGAGCGCATCATCGCCCAGGGCGCGAGCTATCAGCGGCAGCGTGACGTGCATCGTCGCACCGGTTCGCTACGCGAGGTGGTCGCGTCGGTGGTCGCCGAGCTGGACGCTCCCTGATCTCAGTCGGCGCGAGATCCGGGAGGCAGGGCCCGGGCTCAGATGGCCAGACCGATGGCGAGCACGACGATTCCGAGAGCGGGAACCACACCCTGCTTCAGTGCGGCCGCGATCTTGTCGGGGCTCGACAGCGCCAGCACAAGTGCCGCGGCCGCCATCGAGGCCGTGCCGGTGATGACGAGTGTTGCGCCGATCGCGATGGATCCGCCGATGACAAAGGCGATCCCGACGAACACGGCGATCGCGAGGAACAGGTTGTAGAACCCCTGGTTGAACGCCAGTTCTCGCTGCGCGCTCGCCTGTTCCACCGTTCCGGTGCCGAACGTCGCGCGTGCTCGCGCGCTCGTCCATGCGATGGACTCCAGATAGAAGATGAAGACGTGGACGAGCGCCGCGATCGCGGCGAGCACCAGACCCGCGATGACCATTTCGTACTCCTCATTGTGAACGGGCCGTCGAAGAATAGTGTTCCGACCGGTCTAAAATACCGGAGGGCGACGACAGAGAGGTGGGCGGGCGGCGGATGGGACGGATCCAGGAGTTCGACACGACCGCGGTCGTCCGGGCCGCCCGCGGGATCTTCTGGCAGCGGGGATACGAGAGCGCGTCGCTCCCCGACCTGGAACGGGCGACCGGAATCGGGCGATCGAGTCTCTACCATGCCTTCGGATCGAAGCGGGGTCTCTTCGACGCCGCCGTACAGAGCTATCTCGACGAGGTGGTCCGCCCGCGGCTGCGTCCCCTGACCGGCGGCACCGTTGCGCCTGACGCCGTCGAGAACTACCTGAGCGGGCTGCGATCGGCGCTGACCGATGACACCTCCCCGGCGCGCGAGGGCTGTCTGCTCATCAACACCGCCGGTGCCCCCATCGGGCGCGACGCTGCTGTCGCCCGGACCATCGCCGCCTATCGCGACGAGTTGCGGAAGGCGGTGGGGGCCGGTGTGCGGGCGAGCTCGCCCGCGCTTGATGACGATCGACAGGCAGTCCTCGCCGACGCCGTGACGGCCTTGGTCATCGCCGCACTCGCGCTCGTGCGGGTCGTTCCCGGGGAAGCTGCCCGGGGCCTCGACACCGCGCTCGCGCTGGTCCGTGAGGCGCGAGGGGCGTCGGACGATCGGTCCGCAGTCAGTCCCGGTCCGGTGACTCCATGTCCCGCTGATCCATGAGCCCGTCGCGGGCCCGTTGCTCCTGGTACGCGAGCCGGCCGATCCGATGCGCCACGACAGGCGCGGTGATCAGGGCGAAGAGCCCGGCGAGAATCAGCATCCCGCTGTCGACGTTGTCGCCGAGCCGGAGCACGGCGCCGAGCAGGATGAGGAGCAGGCCGAAGGTCTGCGGTTTGGTGGCCGCGTGCATCCGGCTCAGGGTGTCCGGGAACCGGACGAGTCCGATGGCGGCGGTGACCGCCATCAGGCATCCGAGGAGCAGCAGCGTCGCGCTGATGATGTCGACGATCATGTCTGGTCGTCCCGGACTCGGAACCGCGCGATCGACACCGACCCGACGAAGCTGAGGAGGGCCAGGGCCACGATCGCCGGGACCACCGTCGAATCACGGCTGAACGCCGCCCAGGTCCCCAGGCCGCACATGCACAGCGCGATGAGCACGTCGAGTGCGACGAGTCGGTCGAGCGTGGTCGGGCCGCGCAGGATGCGGATCATCGTCAGCACCGCGGCGACGAGCAGCATGGCGGCGGCGATCGTCCAGACGTAGCTCATGAGTCACCTCGTTCCCGCTCGGGCTCGCCCTGTCGACGTTCCGGTTCGGTGTCGTCGATCGACCGGGCGTTGTCCACCGACCGGTCCACCGTGCGGACGTGGTGGAAGTCCTCGTCGATGCCGTGGAACGGACTCGGATGCCATTCGCTGTCCCGCTCGAACGCCTTGATGAACATCCGCTCGACATAGGCGACCTGATCGTAGAAGGCCCGCACCTTCTTCTCCGAGCGGACGTCGAAGACGTGCACGTAGAGCATCCGGCGTCGATGGTCGATCTCCAGGACCATGGTGCCCGGCACCAGGTTGAGGTAGTCGACGGCCAGGGTCAGCACCATGTCGGACTTGATCGCGACGCGCACCCGTACCACGGCGCCCAGCGGTGGCCGGCCGGGACGGATGGCCATCCAGCCGATCTGCACACTCGACACGAAGAAGTCGACGATCAGACGGCCGACGAGCTGCAGTACCGACAGGGGATGGATACGGCCCTCGACCGGGACCCGCGGCAACGGCAGCACGGTCAGCACGAGCATCGCCAGCACGATCCCTGCGATCACATTGGCCCAGGACAGCGTGCCCCACAGCAGGACCCAGACGAACGTCAGCCACGCGATGGTCCACAACCGGACCGCGACCTCGCGGCCGTCGCTGCCCAGCCACCTGGGCACACGGGTGTGCGTGCGCAACCACACCAGCGCGCCGACGAAGTGCCAGAAGACGAACAGCAGCGACACGCGCCAGACGTTGATGACCAGGGACATGACCGGTCCCTTGGTCGAGACGACCGGCGGCCGCCGTTTGGGCGCCGCGGATGCTCCGCGGGCGCGGTCGTCGGCTCGATCCTGCGCGCTCATCGGGTACCACCCACTCCCAGCACGGCGTCGACGTAGACGGCGCGGTCGACGACGTCGGTCGCCGCATGGTCGGTGAAGTCGAAGATGGGCCCGGCCCAGAGGGTGAGCACGAGTCCCGCGGCCACCATCGCCATCGTCGGCAGCACCATCATCACGGGCATCCGACCGACGTCCTCACGGTCGGAGAACGCGGCGTCGTCGGCGCTCTCGTCGATCAGCGCGGACGGGCCCTTGTCGGCGAGATCGCCCTCGGGGGCGTCGGCGCGCGGTCGCCAGAATCCCTTGGTCCAGATGCGGGCCATGACATAGAGGGTGAGCAGGCTGGTGACCACCGACCCGGCGACGAGAATCCAGGCCAGCACGGACCCGTCCTGGGTGCCCGCCTCGAGGAGGGCGACCTTGCCGATGAAACCGGAGAACGGTGGGATGCCGCCGAGATTCAGCGCGGGCACCAGGAACAGGACGGCCAGCAGGGGGCTGGCGATGAGCCCGCCCAGGCGGCGGAGCGAGGCCGAACCGGCTTGACGTTCGATCAGGCCGACGACCAGGAACAGCGTCGTCTGCACGAGGATGTGGTGGGCGACGTAGTAGATCGCCGCCGACATCCCGAGGTCCGACGACAGCGCGATGCCGAAGATCATGTAGCCGATGTGGCTGACGAGGGTGAACGACAGCAGTCGCTTGATGTCGGCCTGGGCGATCGCGCCGAAGATGCCCACGAGCATCGTCAACAGGCCGGCGACCAGCAGCACCGCGTCCATCGTGCCGCCGGGGAACAGCAGCGAGTGGGCGCGCACGATCGCGTACACACCGACCTTGGTGAGCAGGCCGGCGAACACCGCCGTGACGGGTGCCGGCGCGGTGGGGTAGGAGTCGGGTAGCCACGTCGACAGCGGGAACACCGCGGCCTTGATGCCGAACGCCACGAGCAGCACCGCGAACAGCGCGTTGCGGGTCCCGTCGGGGACGTCGTCGAGGCGCACGGCCATCTCGGCGAGGTTGAGGGTGCCGGTCGTCGCGTACGCGAACGCGATGCCCGCGAGGAAGATCAGCGACGACACCATCGACACCATCACGTACGACGCGCCCGCTCGGACACGTTCGGCGCTCGCCCCGAGGGTCAGCAGCACGTAACTCGCGGTCAGCAGGATCTCGAACGAGACGTACAGGTTGAACAGGTCGCCGGCGAGGAACGCGTTGCAGACACCCGCGGTCAGGATGAGGTAGGTCGGCAGGAAGATCGACGTCGGCTGCTGGGCCGTGCCGTCACGGATACCCTGCCCGATCGCGTACACGACGACGCACAGCAGCACGATCGTCGAGACGACGAGCATCAGGGCCGCGAGCTGGTCGACGACCAGCGTGATCCCGAGCGGTCCGTTCGGGTAGCCCTTGTCTCCCCAGCCGCCGATCGCGACCGCGAAGGTCCCGTGGCGGTCGGTCAGGTACAGCATCAGGCACGACGCGACGAACGCGACGGTGATGGCGACGATCGACACCGCCCGCTGGATCTTGGGGCTGCGGCCGAGCAGCAGCGAGACGGCGGCAGCGCCCAGCGGCACCAGCGTCGGCAGCGTGATCAGGACGGGGATCCATGACTCCTGCGGGGTCATCGGTCACCCCCGTTCTCGTCGGCGTGCTTCTTCTTGTCCGGCCCGACCACGTCGCGGTCCGGCATCTCACGCTGGTCGATGACGTCGGGGTCGGCGTCGTCCTCGCCGGACCCGTCGGGAGGTGCGACGGCCGACTTGGGACCCACCTCGTCGGGACCGAGTTCGCCCGGCCCGTACACGTCCGGCCCGTCCTCGCGGGCGGCGGTCTGCGCCGAGGTCTCGGGATCGGGCTCCTCCTCCGCGCCGCCGATCTCGTCGACGACGTCGGAGTCCGTCGGCATGATGTCGGTCTCGTAGAGCGCGGCGTGCCGGGCGGCGGCCTCCTCCGCGGTGAGCGGATTGCCCTTGTCGTCGAAGTGATCGCCGGTCGGGGTGTCGGAGAGGGTCAGTGGATCGTCGCTGCGATCGCGGTCGGGTGCCGTCCCCAGCGATCCGCTCAAGATCTTGACGTCCTCCTCGTCGTCCTCGACGTCGTCGTCGTCACGATTGATCACGAACAGCCGGTAGACCAGCGCCAGGACGAACGCGGCGACGCCCATCATGATCACGATCGCGGTCAGGACCATGCCCTGCGCGAGGGGATCGGCGTCGGACGCCCGGTTCTCCGACGACCGGCCCATGATCGGCGGGTTCCCCATGCCGCCCGACACGACGATGATCATCAGGTTGAGCGCATTGCCGACGAGCAGGAGCCCGAAGAGCATCCGGACCAGACTGCGTTCCATCAGCAGGTACACGCCGCACGCCGCCATCGCGCCGACGACCAGCATGAGCGAGAGATTCGTGGTCATCGGCTCACCTGCTCGCCGGTGGTACTCGCGGCGTCGTCCGACGCGGTGTCGCCACGCGAGTTCTCGATGCGCGCCGCGGTGCGGGCGATCGTGGTCTCCACATCGAGACGCGCGCCGAGACTTCGCAGCACGTCCAGGACGAGCCCGACGACTATCAGGTAGATGCCGAGGTCGAAGAACAGGGCGGTCACGAACTTGATGTCGCCGAGGACCGGGACGGTGACCTCGAAGACCGCCGACGAGAGTGCGGGGGCGCCGAGGAACATCGAGACGATCGCCGTGGTCGCCGAGACGGCCAGGCCGGCGCCCAGGATGCGGCCGGGCTCGATAGGCAGCGCCTCACCGAGTTCGTAGCGTCCGCCCGCCAGGTAGCGGAGGACGAGCGCGAGACCCATCGTCAGGCCGCCGGCGAAGCCACCGCCCGGCGCATTGTGGCCGGCGTAGAAGAAGTAGATCGACAGCACGACCATCGTCGGGAACAGCAACCGCGTCGTGGCCTCGAGAACCATCGACCGGTGGCGTGGATCGCGCAGCCCGGAACCGAGCAGCCAGGTGGTGCGGTCCGGTGGGACGCGATCGTCGTCGTCCCCGTTGTCGCCGGCCTGCAGCCGGGCGGCGTCGGCCACGCGTGGTGCCGCCCCGAAGCGGCGGTTGCGGAAGACCATCGACGCGACGCCGGTGGCGGCCGCGATGAGCACCGACACCTCGCCGAGGGTGTCCCAGGCGCGGATGTCGACGAGCAGGACATTAACGGCGTTGGCGCCGTGACCGTAGTCGTAGGCGGCCTCGGGCAGGTCGACGTGCAGCGGTTCGGTCGAGCGGGCGGACGCCGCGAACAACCCGATCAGGACCAGCATCGCGCCGAAGGCGAGTCCGATGAGGGCGCGCAGCGGCTTGAACCCGGTGGCGTGCCGCTTCTCCGGTTCGGCGGGCAGCTTGCGCAGTACCAGCACGAAGATGACCAGGGTGAGCGTCTCGACGAGGAACTGGGTGAGCGCGAGGTCGGGGGCGCCGTACAGCGCGAACAGCATCGCGCAGCCGTAGCCGGTGATCCCGACGACGAGCGTCGCGGCGAGGCGGTTGCGCAGCAGCACGGCGGCCAACGACGCGGCGACGATGCACCCGCCGATCACCAGCTGGACCGGCTTGGCGTCGTAGTCGATCTCCAGTCGGTCGCGAGCGCCGGCGAACAGCACGATGGTCGGCAGCAGGATCGCGGTGCACAGGATGACGCCCTGCGTCACCGGCAGTGACCCGCGCTGGGTGTTGCGCGTCAGCAGCAGCGACAGGGTGTCCGCACCGCGCAGCGTCGCGTCGTAGATGCGGTCGGCGTTCACCAGCGGGCGGAAGCCGAAGACGCGGTCGCGGACCCGGCGGATACCGAGGAACAGCAGGGCGCCGCCGACGATGACGATGATCGAGAACACGACGGGAAGGCCGAACCCGTGCCACAGCGCGAGATGCTCGAGTTCGTGCCCGTACCCGTCGAGGGTCTCGGCGTACGGCTCGAAGAGAGCGCCGAGCTGCGGGCTGAACACACCGGCCGCCACACCGGCCGCGGCGAGCGCCACGGGCGAGAAGTAGAAGGGCCACTTCGGCGGGTGCATCTTGGCGACCGCCGGACTCGGGGTGCTGCGCACCTTGCGGCCGAACGCGCCCCACAAGAAGCGGAGCGTGTAGGCACAGGTGATGATCGAGCCGACCAGCAGGATGATGTCGACGGCGTGGGCCTGCCACGAGACGAACGCCCCGGTCTCCCACACCGAGGCGAAAGCTGTTTCCTTGCCGACGAATCCGAGGGTGACGGGGATGCCGGCCATGCTCGCCCCGGCGACCGCGGCGGTGATCGCCAGCCCCGGGAGACGATGGCCGAGCCGGGCGAGTTTGCGGACATCGCGGGTACCGGTGGAGTGGTCGATGATGCCGACGACCATGAACAGCGACGCTTTGAACAACGCGTGCGCGACGAGCATCGCGATGCCCGCCATGGCGACGTTCGCGTCACCGATGCCGACCAGCACGGCCATGAAGCCGAGCTGGGACACCGTGCCGAACGCGAGGATGAGTTTGAGGTCGAGCTCGCGCAGCGAGCGCCATCCGCCGAGCACCATCGTCACCAGGCCGAGCCCCACCACGGCGATCTGCCAACTGATCGTCACCGAGAAAGCAGGGGCCAGACGGGCGATGAGGTAGATGCCGGCCTTGACCATCGCGGCCGCGTGCAGGTACGCGCTGACCGGGGTCGGTGCGGCCATGGCGCCGGGCAGCCAGAAGTGGAACGGGACGATGGCCGATTTGGTGAGCGCGCCGATCAGCAGCAGGACCACCGCGATGTCGACGTACACACCGGTCGGCGGTGCCGAGACGATCTCCGACAGCAGGTAGGTGCCCGACCGCTCGCCCAGCATGATGATGCCGACGAGCATGGCCAGACCGCCGAACGTGGTGACCAGCAGCGCCTGGGTGGCGGACCGCCGAGCCGTCGCGCGCACCCCGTAGAAGCCGACCAGCATGAACGAGAGCACGGTCGTGAGCTCCCAGAACACGTACAGCACCAGCATGTTGTCGGAGATGACGAGGCCGAACATGGCCGCGGCGAACGCGACCATCTCCCCGCCGAACACGGCGACGCGGGGACGGGCGTCGTCGAAGTAGTGGGCGCAGTAGCAGAGGACGAGCGCACCGACCCCGAGGATCAGCACCGACAGGATCGCGGTCAGGGTGTCGAAGCGGGTGGCGATGTCCATCTGGAGTGATGGGACCCAGCTGACCGTCTCGACCCGGGCGGCAGCCGCATCGGCCGGCGGCCAGTTGAGCACGACCCAGATCAGCGCGCCGAGGGGCGCCAGTGCGAGAACGTAGAAACCGCGGGTACCCATCCAATGGATGACTGCGGGCGCGACGAGTGCGCACACTGCCAACGCAGCCAACACAGAGATCAAAAGGGCACTCCGTCTTTCTCCCGGCGGGGTGTCACGGGCGAGCACCCGCGGTGGCTACTTTACCGTTGCCCGTATGTTCCGGTTCGACTGGCTCCGGCGTACCGCCGTCAGCATCGCCGCTGTCCTGCTGGTGTTCGGCCTCGTCGTGGGTTGTGCGGACGAGGAGCAGGCCGGCCCCGACGGCGTCCCGTTGCCGTCGGATTTCCCGGCCGCGCAGGTCCCGCTCATCGACGGTCACGTGCTCTCGGCGAGCGGCAGTCGCTCCGACGGTTGGGAGGTCGCGGTGCAGGGCCCGGCCAACGCGGGCAATCAGCTCGAGGCCGCGACCGAGACGCTCACCGAGGCCGGTTACGTCGAATCGCACCGGTCGACCGAGGGCGGACAATCGGTCGTCGTGCTGTCGGCGACCAAGGAGGGTTCGACCTACTGGGTCCAGATCGGCGCGTCCCCGCAGGCCGCGGGCGGTGGGTCGTCGGTCTTCTATCTGGTCAACGTGGAGTAGTCGCACCCCTAGCCTGTCGATCGACGGTCGTACCGATCGGGGCGGCCGTGGTCCACGATCGCTATCGGGCACCGCGTGTGATGCTGCGCTGCGCGTGCCACCGAGCCCGCCCAGGCGGTGAAGGTGCTCCCGGCCCGGGGGCGGGTCACGACCAGAAGCGAGGCCTGCGGAACCGCCTCGCCGACGGCCCTCGACGGGTTGCCGTTCACCAACTGCAGCGTCGTGTCGCGGTCGGGGAAGCGTCGGCGCCAGGGGTCGAGCAGCGCGTCGGCTCGCGCGTACACCGCTTCGATCCGAGCGGGCGGGGCGTCGTCGGGGATCGCGCACACGATCGCCACGGGGCTGCTGGTGGCATCGGCGTACTCGAATGCGGTCGACAGCGCGAGATCGGACGGGGCGTCGGCATCGATGGCCGCGACGACCGGACCGCCCGTCGCGAGGTTGCCGTACGGGACTGTCACGACCGGGCATCGCGACCGGGCCGAGAGCGCGGAGCTGATGCTCCCGGTGGTGAGGCGTTCGATGAGGCCGGGTCGATGATGGCCGAGGACCATCAGATCGACCTGACCCGACAGCCTGGTGAGCAGGGGTATCGCGAAGTCGTGTTCGACGACGGTCTCGATGCGCAGGCCCGGATGTCGGGTGCCGAGACGGCCGGCCACCGCGGTCAGGTGGGCGGCAGCTGCCTGCCGCGTGGCGGTGACGTCGAAGTCGAGTTCGAACTCGCTGAGTGGTTGCAGCGCAACGGCTGCCGCGAATCCGTGGATCAGTAGCAGGCGGTCCCCGTCGCGGGCCGAGGCGGCCGCCCAGTGAGCGGCCGCCTCGGATTCGGGACTCAGATCGACCCCGACGGCGATGGTGTTCATCGGGCGCGGGTGGCGTCGCCCGTCCGCGTCTCGCCGGCGATGGCGTCGTCCGCGACGGGACCGACCGTCGACGGTGCCACAGCTGCGGGCACGGCGACGTCGGCGACCGCCGCCTCCTGCGCGCGGCGCTCCTCGTCGCTGCTCATCGTCTTCAGCGCAACCTCCTTGATGAACGCGATGGCGATGAAGCTCAGCGCCGCCATGACGGCCGCGACGAGGAAGACCCGGGCGGTCCCGTCGCCGTAGGCGCCGCGGACGATGGCCGCGATCGGAGCCGGCAGCTCGTTCAGATTGGCCAGGCCGGCACTGCCGCCACCGGATGCGCCGGCGCCGATGCCGAGTGCGCCGAGCCCCTTCGCGATGAGGTCGGTGACGTGGTTGGACAGAACCGCGCCGAGCACCGAGACACCCGCCGCGCCACCGAGGGAACGGAAGAAGGTGACCGTCGAGGTCGCCGCGCCGAGGTTGTCGGGGCTGACGTTGTTCTGCACCGCGAGGACCAGGTTCTGCATCGTCATACCCATGCCGCAGCCCAGGACGAAGAGGAATACACCGACCACGACCATGTCGGTGTGGGCGTCGATCGTCGCGAGCAGGCCGAAGCCGATCGTCATCATCGCGGCACCGGCCACGAGGAATCGCTTCCACCGCCCGTACCTGGTGATCAGGTTGCCCGACACGGTCGCCGAGAGCATCGAGCCGATGACCATCGGCAGCGTCAGCAGGCCCGCCGCGGTCGGCGAGTAGCCGCGCGCGATCTGGAAGTACTGCCCGAGGAACACAGCGCCGCCGAACAGGGCGACACCGACGCCGACGCTGGCGACAGTCGCCAGGGCCGTGGTGCGGTCGCGGAAGATGTGCAGCGGGATGATCGGGCTGGACACCCTGGACTCGACGAAGACGGCTGCGGCGAGCAGCGCGACTCCGAGTGCCACCAGTCCGTACGAGGTCATCGACGCCCAGTCGAAGTTCTTGCCCGCCAAGGTGACCCAGATGAGCAGGGTGCTGACGCCCGAGGCGATGAGGGCGGCGCCGAGGTAGTCGATGCTGACCTTCTTGCGGACCACCGGGACGTTCAGCGTGCGCTGGATGACGAGTAGGGCGATGACGGCGAGCGGGACGCAGACGTAGAACGTCCAGCGCCAGCCGAGCCAGCTGGTGTCGACGATGACGCCGCCGATGAGCGGACCGGCGACGGTCGCGACGGACATCACCGCGGCCATCGGGCCCTGGTAGCGGCCGCGTTCGCGCGGGCTGAACATCGTCGCGACGACGATCACGACCAGCGCCTGCAGGCCGCCGAGGCCCAGGCCCTGGATGACGCGGAAGCCGATCAGCATGTCGACCGAGGTGGAGAGCCCGGCGAGGACCGAACCCAGGGTGAACAGGAACAGCGCGCCCTGGACCAGCAGCTTCTTGCTGACCAGGTCGGCGAACTTGCCCCAGATGGGCGTGGTCGCGGTGGACGCGAGCAGGGTCGCGGTGATGACCCAGGTGTACTGGTCCTGGGTGCCGTGCAGGTCGGTGATGATCGTCGGCAGGGCGTTGGACACCACGGTCGACGACAGGAACGCGACGAACATGCCGAGCAGGAGGCCGATGAGGGCCTCGATTTTCTGACGATGCGTCATCGGCACGTCTTCGGCCGGCGCCATCGCGGACGCGGGTGCACTCATATGGCAAACCTCCGAGAAAGAGAGCTGCCCGCGACGAGGAGACGGGCGGGCGGCGAATCGGCGCGCGCGGTGGCGCACCCGATTGGTTGATTGATGCAACCATAAGTCGTGATGGTTGCAACCAACAACTATCGGAGGTTATTCCGGGTGTGTTCCGGGACTCACCCGGTGGCCGAGGGAGGCTCGGCGGTGCTCAGTCGAGCCGACGCTCGGCGTAGGCCTTGAGGTCGGCGACCTGCGCGGGATCGAGCGACGGCCGAACCCGCTTGCGGGCCTCCTCGACGTCGGCCACGGTGACCGCGGCGGCGTCGATGTCCCGGCGCATCGCCGACAGGGCGGCCTCGCGCAGCAGGGCCGAACAGTCGGCCGCCGAGTAGCCCTCGAGGTCGCCGGCCAGCTCGTCGAGGTCGACTCCGTCGAGCGGGACGTCGCGCCCGGTGGCGCGCAGGATGTCGCCGCGGGCGTCGGCGTCCGGCGGCGGCACGAAGACGAGCCGTTCCAGTCGCCCGGGCCGCAGAAGCGCCGGGTCGATGAGGTCGGGTCGGTTCGTCGCACCGAGCACCACGACGTCCTGGAGTGGTTCGACGCCGTCGAGTTCGGTGAGCAGCGCGGCGACCACCCGGTCGCCGACACCGGAGTCGGTGGACTGACCGCGGCGCGGGGCCAGCGCGTCGACCTCGTCCAGGAAGATCAGCGAGGGCGCCGACTCGCGGGCACGGGCGAACAGATCCCGCACCGCCTTCTCCGACGACCCGACCCACTTGTCCATCAGCTCGGCGCCCTTGACCGTGTGCACCGACAGCTGACCCGACGCCGCGAGCGCGCGGACGACGAAGGTCTTGCCGCAGCCCGGCGGGCCGAACAGCAGCACCCCACGCGGCGGGTCGACGCCGAGCCGGGCGAAGGTGTCGGGGTGTTGCAGCGGCCACAGGACCGCTTCGGTCAGAGCCTGTTTCGTCTCGACCATGTCGCCGACGTCGGCGAGGGTGATCGAGCCAAGCGCGACTTCGGGGGAATCCGAGCGGGACACCGGCCGGATGACGTCGAGGGCGCCGACGAGATCCTCGGTGCGCAGCGACGGCGCGGACTTCTCGGCACTCGCACGCGTCGCGGCGCGCAGCGCGGCCTCGCGGGCCAGCGCGGCGAGATCCCCGGCGACGAAACCGGGGGTGCGCGAGGCGACCGACGTGAGGTCGAGGTCGCCGTCGGTCGGGACGTTCGACAGGATCGCCGAGAGCAACCGCGCCCGGGTCGCGGCGTCGGGGAGGCCGATGACCAGTTCCCGGTCGCAGAGCGACGGGTCGCGCAACCGGGCGTCGAGGCGTACCGGTTCGGCGGTGGTCGCGATGAGTGCGATGCGGCCGTCGGCGATGCCGGAACGCAGTTCGTCGAGGATCAGTGCGGCGACGGGCTCGGGTTCGGCGGGTAACAGCGCGTCGACGTCGGTGATCAGCAGGACCCCGGCGGCCGCCCGGGTGCGGGCCACCGCGTCGGCGACCGTCCGCAGGCGGGTGTTGGCCTCCGTCGCGCCGACCGTCGGGCCGTCGATGGTCACCAGCGTGCGCGACGCGCACACCGAACGGACGAAGGTCGCCTTGCCGCCGCCGGCCGGGCCGGTGACCAGGACGCCGAGACGCGGTGTCGCACCGAGGGTGCGCAGCACCTCCGGCTCGTCGAGGGTGATGGTGAGCCACTCGGTGAGCTTGGTGATCTGGGAGTCGACGCCGACCAGCTCCGACACCGGCCGGACCGGGATCTCGGGCTCCCGGGCGGGCTCGCGGACCGGGCTGGGCGCGGCGGCCGGCCGCGGGCGGGAGTCGGACTCCGACACCATGCCGAGGGCGCCGGGGATCCGGGGTGAACCGGGACCGGTCCGATCGCCCAGCGGTGCCACCTCGCCCGCGGTGGTCGACCACAGCACGGCGGTGTTGGTCTGCACGCTGACCGGCGCCGACACCCGGCCACCCGCCGGCGGGCCGGGCTCGGTTGCCGTGACGGTGAGCAATTCGGTGGTCCAGGTGATCCCGACCGACCTGGCCAGCGCACGCGTGGCCTCGGTGGCGGCGAGCTCGGGACCGAGGTCGCGGGGGAGGAGCGAGACGGCGTCACCGACGGACAAGACCTTCCCCAGCAGCGCGCGGCGCAGCGTCGACTCGGTGATCGACTGGGTGGCCAGCGCCGAACCGCTCACCACCACCCGGCTTGCGCCCTGCACCTCAACGGGCGCCAGCACGACCGTCGAGTTCTCGCGGACACCGGCGTTGGAGAAGGCGATCTCGTCGAGGAGGGCGACGCCGGTCGGCGCGGAGGCCTCGGTCGCGGCCACCACGGCGGCGGTGACCCGTGCGCCGGTGATCGACACCGCGTCCCATTCCCGCAGCGAGAGGGCCGTCAACACCTCGGGATGCACGCGGATGATGCCGCGCCGCGCCTCGGCCGCCGAGGGATTGTGCCGCGCGGTCAGCGTGAGGGAGGCCGGTGTGCTCATTCGGACTCGCTTTCGGTCGTCTCGCCGGGCGCGCCGACCACGGACCGGCCGGGGCCGGTGGGACGGTTCAGGCCCATGCGGCCGAGGGAGTTGATGACCGGCCGACGGCGTCGACCTCCGGGCGACGTGGCCCGCAGCGCCCGGCGCTGTGCACGACGCTCGGCCGGTTTGTCGTCCCAGTGCTCGGGCCGGGAGGCGACCCAGCGGCGCGCGCGCCACGCGTACGGGATGTGCAGGACGTATCCGGCGATGGCGATCATCATCAGCACGTACGGGAAGGTCACCAACAGTGCCGCGGCCGCGGCGACCAGCACCAGCAGGCCGGTCACCGCGCGAGCCGGGATCGATGCGGTCTTCAGCGAGGACGTCGGGACGCGACTTACGGCCAGGAAGGCGACGAAGATCAGCCACCCGCCGACGGCCGGCAGCGACGTCCACCACCCGTCGCCGAACTGTTGTTCCAGCCCGATGGGCAGGAGCGCGCAGATCGCCGCGGCGGGCGCGGGGACACCGACGAAGAAATCCTTGGTGTACGCGGGTGCCTCGTCGTCGTCGAGCAGGGTGTTGAACCTCGCGAGGCGCAGGACGATGGCGCAGCAGTAGATCAGCGCGAGCACCCAGCCGAGGTCATGCCCGTCGATGAAATAGAAGTAGATGATCATCGCCGGGACCACACCGAAGTTGATCGCGTCGGCCAGCGAGTCGATCTCGGCGCCGATCCGGCTCGTGGCTCCCATCAGGCGTGCGACCCGACCGTCGATGCCGTCGAGGAACGCGGCCGCGACCAGGAGAGCCATCGCGGTGTCGACGTCGCCGTTGATCGCTGACCGCATGGCCGTCAGGCCCGCGCAGATCGCGAGGATCGTCAGCGACGACGGGATGACGATGCGGCTGGCCTGTGCCTGGCGCCGCAGACGCCGGCGCTCCGGCTCCCGCGGAACCGGATGTGTCTGTGCGTGCCGGCTGGCCGAGCGCGCGGTCGGGTTGCGCGCGGTGCGCGAGCCGGGGCGTCGCCGGCCGGGGTTCGTGCCGGGTGAGGTCATGTCGGTCGGGTTCACCGGGCCGGAGTTCACTGATCCAGGTACGCGAACGGGGTCTCGCCGCCGACCGCGCGCTGGCCGACCGAGACGCGGGGCCGGGTGCCGGCCGGGAAGTAGACGTCGACGCGCGATCCGAATCGGATGAGCCCGTAGGTCTCGCCGATCGTCAGCGAGTCCCCGACCGACGGCTCGCACACGATCCGACGGGCGACGAGACCGGCGATCTGCACGACCGCCAGCTCAGGGCCGGGCGTGCCGCCTGCGGCGGTGGTGCGGATGGTCATCGTGGTGCGCTCGTTGTCGCGGCTGGCCTCGGGGAGGTCGGCGGAGACGAACGCGCCGGGCGTGTGGGTCACAGTGGTCACCGTGCCCGCGATCGGCACGCGCTGCACGTGGACGTCGAAGATCGACAGGAAGGTCGAGACCCGGGGCAGCGGCTGTGTGCCCAGGCCGGACTCGGCGGGCGGGACAGCCTCGTCGACCAGGGCGATGGTCCCGTCCGCGGGGGCGACCACCACGCCGGGTTCGGTCGGGGTGACCCGCTTCGGATGCCGGAAGAAGGCTGCGCACGCGGCGGCGGTCAGCGTGGCCGGTCGGGCGATCCAGCGGTGTCGACGCCCGAGGAGCGCGACGGCTGCAGGCGCGGCGACGAACGGCACACCCGCCGGATGGATCGGAGGGATGGTCTCTCGGGCCAGATCGAGAAAATGGGCGACACGGCCGGTGTCACCGGAGCCGTCCGGACGCGGACGTCGGGCCACGATCAACCTCCTCTGGCCTGTGTCCAGGCCGGATAAATGGTGCGCACCGCATCGCCGGGTGCATCGGCGTCCACTCTAGAGCGCCGCGCCCGGAGACCTCGTCGTCAGCGCAGGACCAGCACGTCCACCAGGGTGCCCGCCTCGACCGCCTCGACGTCGGCGGGGACGTCGATGAGCGCGTCGGCCTCGGCGAGGTAGCGCAGGTGATGGGACGCCGGCGGGCCGATCGGGTCCACCCCGACCACCCCGTCGCGAGGCCCGGCGTCGAGCACGCCCCGCAGGAACTGTCGTTTGCCGCGGGGTGAGCGGATGTCGGCACCGAGACGAGCTCGGATTCGTTCCCGGTCGGCGGGCAGTGCCATCGCGGCCCGCAGCGCGGGCCGGATGAAGACCTCGAAGGACACGAGTGCACTGACGGGATTTCCCGGCAGCGTGATGATCGGCACGCGCCGGCCGCGGGAGGAGGGGAAGTGGCCGCACCCCTGGGGCATGCCCGGCTGCATCGCAACCTTCACGAACTCGACGGTCCCGGTCGCCGACAGTGCGTCCTTGACCACCTCGAAGGCGCCGGCGCTGACACCGCCCGAGGTGATGATCAGATCGGCGTCGTCGGCGACCTCGTCGAGCCGCGCGGCGAAGTCCGCGGTGTTGTCGGGCACGAAGTGCAGGTGACGGCCGGCCGCGCCGGCCTCGATGACCGCGGCGGTCAGCATCGCGCCGTTCGACTCGTAGATCTGCCCGTGGCGCAACGGTTTTCCGGGTTCGACGAGTTCAGAACCGGTGGACAGCACGACGACCCGCAGCCGCCGGGCGACGGTGATCTCGGCGAGGCCCAGTGCGGCGAGCAGGCCGATCTGCGGTGCGCCGATCACCGTGCCGGCCGGCAGCGCCCGGGTGCCGGCCTCGATGTCGGAGCCGCCGCGCCGGATGTGCCTGCCGCGCTCGGGTGCTGCGGTGAACGTGACGGTCGGCGCCGCGGCCACCGGGCCCACCACGGCGTCGGTCAGTTCGACCGGGACGACCGCGTCGGCGCCCGCGGGCATCGGGGCGCCGGTCATGATGCGGTGCGCGGTGCCCGGCTCGAGAGTGAGGTCGTCGGTACGGCCGGCGGGGATGTCCGCGGCGACCGGCAGGGTGACCGGCTCGTCGGCGCTCGCGTCCGCGAGATCGTCTGCGCGGACCGCGAATCCGTCCATCGCGGAGTTGTCGAAGCCGGGCAGCGACAGCGGGGCGTCCACGTCGGTGAACGTGGCGAAGCCGAGCGATTCCGGCACGGCGACCTCCGACGGTTCGGCGGGGCCGAACAACGCCGCGACGATGCGCTGATGCTCTACGACGGTACGCATCCGCTCAGCATGCCAGGTGTCGACGGAGACCATGGCGTCGTCCCGGCAGGTGACCGGGCCGTCCTGCGACGCCGCTGGGCGAGGACTACATTCGTGCGCATGGCGCTGGGTCTGCTGTTCGACATCGACGGGGTGATGGTCACCTCGTGGCAGGCGCTGCCCGGCGCGGTCGAGGCGATCGCCGATCTCGCCGACCAGGGCATCCCGCGGATGTTCTTGACCAACACGACGTCCCGCTCGCGTGGCGAGATCGCCGAGGCGCTCAACGAATGCGGTTTCGAGGTGAAGCCGGACGAGATCCTGTCGGCCGCCAAGCTGACCGCCGAACACGTCGCCGCCACCTATCCGGGCAAGCGCGTGTGGGTGCTCAACCAGGGCCCGATCGCCGAGGACATGACCGGCGTGGAGTTGACCGACGACCCGGCGTCGGCCGAGGTGGTGGTACTCGGCGGTGCCGGTTCGGTCTTCACGCACGCCACGCTGTCCAAGGTCCTGGAGATGATGCTCGACGGGATTCCGGTGATCGCGATGCACCGGTCCATGACGTGGTCCACGGCGGACGGCTTGAGCATCGACACCGGGGTGTACCTCGAGGGTCTTGAAAAGGCTTCGGGCGCAAAGATCAAGGCGATCGGCAAGCCCTCGCCGGTCGGTTTCCGGGCGGCCACCGAGGTCCTCGGTCTGGAGCCGACCCAGGTGGTGATGGTCGGCGACGACATGCACAATGACGTTCTCGGTGCCCAGGCGGCGGCGCTGATCGGGGTGTTGGTCCGTACCGGCAAGTTCCGCGAGGAGGCGCTGCATGCGTTGCAGCGTGACGAGTTCGGGCCCTACCCCGACCACATCATCGACTCGGTCGCCGACCTCCCCGAGCTCATCGGCAAGCTCGGCGGAGCCTGATCCCCGCGCCTAAACCCGAGAGACCGACACAACCATTGCCCCCTGAGGTGCGAGGAGCGAAAGCGACGAGCCACGAAGGGTTGGCGACGCATCGCACAGGACCCTTCGTGACGGCCTCCGCAAGCTCCGGCCTCCTCAGGGAGCAGGGGGCGAGCGTCTCCCCGCTCCCTGAGGAGCGAGCTTGCGAGCGTCTCCCCGCTCCCTGAGGAGCGAGCTTGCGAGCGTCTCCCCGCTCCCTGAGGAGCGAGCTTGCGAGCGTCTCGAAGGGTCAGTTGGACTCGGCGGCGCGCTTGATCTTGCCCAGCGTCTCGGCCATCCCGAGTTTGAGCTCCTCTTCGAACGAGTCGGCTCCGCCGAAGAGCTTGTCGACGAGTACCGACGACACCTTGGTGGTCGACCCGTTGACCTCGCGCCGCTCGGTGACCGTGACCCCGGCGTCCTTCGGGGTGATGGTGTAGCTCCAGATGGTGTGGTTCTCCGCGACCCGGAAGCCGAGTTCCTGGTTCGGGGTGAACCGGACGACCTTGGAGGTGGTCGGCCACACCAGCGGGCCCCGGCGGTTGATGTTGATGGTCTTGGTCCCCAACCCGACGGTGCCGCCGCGGATGATCATCTTCTTGCACTGGGGGCTCCACTCGCCCATGCGCTTCAGATCGGAGATCACCGACCACACCTGTTCGGGCGTGGCGTCGATGTCGATGGATTCCTCGATGAGTGCTGCGGTCATGGTCGCTCACCCTATGTGCTTGTTGGCCGAGGGTCAATAAGCATGTTCGGGTGCCCGAGTCAACCCCGGAAAACGCGTGGACCAGCGATGTCGCGCCGAACTCAGACCAGCAGGGTGATCCCGATGACGGCACCGATGGCCAGGAAGACGGCGGCGGTGATCCACCCGGCGGGGTGTTCGTCGGCGGCCCGGCGGCCGGTGGTCACGGCGTCGTCGGGGGTCTCGTCACTGCGCGGCGCGCCGTCGAAGAGCAGCGTGCCGAGCTTCCCGGGTGTGAGCCAGTCGATCAGCACGAACGACCACATCATCACCGCGATCGCCAAGACCGTGTACGCGACGGTGTAGAGCAGCGCGCGCCACAGTTCCAGGAGTTCGGTGTCGATGACCGAACAGACCAGCACGATCGCGAGGCCGATGACCATCGATGTGGTCAGCAGCACCGCGTTGCGGTTGTGCTCGATCCACACCAGCTGCCGCAGCCGGCCCGGTGTCACCAGGTCGAGGGCGGCGAAGCCGAGGACGAGCACGGCGATCCCCACCAGGCTGAACGATGCCCCCGCGGCCAGGTTGTCCCGCAGCAGTTCCATCCGGCTCCCTCTCGCCTCGCATCGACATCAGCGGGCTGCCGCCCGACTGCAACACCTCGAGCGGGCTGCCGCCCGAAAGGACTTCAGCGAAGGCCTGCGCGCGAGAACGCGCAGGGCCTTCGCTGAAGGACAGTAGCCGGTATCAGCCGACGCTGAGCATGTCGTAGGTGTCGATGTTCTCCGCCAGGCGGGTCACATGGTCCGACGCGTCGCCCAGGGTGTGGCTGATCGCCGTCAGACGGCTCACGTAATGGGCGATCGGGTACTCGGCGGTCATACCGATACCGCCGTGCATCTGGATCGCTTCCTGACCGATCAGGCGCGCCGAGCGGCAGATCTGCAGCTTGGCCCGCGACGCGATGATGGGATCGGCGATCCCATCCGCCAGCGCCGACGTCGCGTAGAGGCTCAGGCTGCGAGCGAGTTCGAGCTGGACGTACATGTCGGCGGCACGGTGGGTCAGTGCCTGGAAGGCCGACAGCGTGACGCCGAACTGCTTGCGCGACTTGAGGTATTCGACGGTCAGGTCCAGGCTCCGCTCCATCGCGCCGACGGCCTCGGCGCACAGTGCGGTCTGGATGCCGACCTCGGCGTCGGCGATGGTCTGCGACGCGTCGCCGGTGCCCAGTCGCGTCGCCTTGACGTCGCTGAACTCGATCTGCGCGCCGCGACGGCGGTCGTGCGTCCGGTACGGCGTCCGGGTGATGCCCTGGGCATCGGCGTCGACGAGGTAGAGGCCGACGCCGTTGTCGTCGCGCGCCGACACGATCAGCTTCGCAGCGCAATCGCCATGTCCGACAAGGCTCTTGGTGCCTTTGAGGACGCCGTCGGCCGACGCGGTGGTCTCCACCCGCGCCTCCGGCCAGCGGTCGCCCGGCTCGGTGTGGGCGAAGGCCATCAGCAGTTCGCCCGACGCCAGCGCGGTCCGCAGCTCGGCGCGGGTCGCGTCGTCGGCGAGGCCGAGGAGCGAGCCGGGGACGAGGACCGAGTCGAGGTAGGGCTCAGGTGCCAGTGCGCGGCCGAGTTCGGTCATGACACTGGTGAATTCGACGGGGCCGGCGTCCATGCCGCCCTCGTCCTCCGGGAAGGTGAGGCCGAGGATGCCGATCTCGGCCAGCGACTTCCACACCTTCTCGCTCCAGCCGAGATCGGTGTCGGTGACCTTGCGCAGCGTCTCGACGTCGTAGGTCTTGGTGAGGACCTCGCGAACGGTGTCGCGCAGCATCCCCTGCTCTTCGGAAAGCTCGAAATCCATGGTGTTCCTTAGTGAAAGGTCGAAAGGTGCGGGGTCGGCGCTCAGAGGCCGAGGACAGCCTTGTCGATGATCTGGCGCTGGACCTCCGACGACCCGCCGTAGATCGTGACCTTGCGGTAGTTGAGGTAGGTCGGGGCGGCGAGCTGGGCCCATTCGGGGGCGCTCACCTCGGCGCTGCCATTCGGAGCCGAGGCGTCGAGCTGGGCGACCGGGAGCGAGTCGGGGCCCGCGATGTCGGCGAGGAGTTCCATGGCGGCCTGCTGCAACTGGCTGCCGGTCAGCTTGAGCAGCGACGATGCCGGGTTCGGCTTGCCGTCGGCCGACGAGGCGGCGACGCGCAGCTGGGTGAGCTCGAGGGCGAGCAGTTCGTTCTCGACCTCGGCCAGGCGGGCGGCGAACAGCGGATCGTCGAGGAGGGTGCCCTTGGCGGTCCGGGTCTGCTTGGCGAGTTCCTTGGCGCGGGCGAGCTTGGCCTTGGTGTAACCGACGCGGGCGATGCCGTTGCGCTCGTTGCCGAGCAGGAACTTCGCCTGGGTCCAGCCGCTGTTCTCCTCGCCGACCATGTTCTCGGCGGGCACGCGGACGTCGTTGAAGAAGACCTCGTTGACCTCGTAGCTGCCGTCGATGAGCTGGATCGGGCGGATCTCGACGCCCGGCGTGTCCATCGGGAACAGGAACATGCTGATGCCGGCCTGCTTCTTGACATCGGGGTTGGTACGCGCGAGGCAGAAGATCCAGTCGGCGAACTGTCCGAGTGTGGTCCAGGTCTTCTGTCCGTTGATCACGTAGTCGTCGCCGTCGCGGACCGCGCGGGTCTTCAGCGAGGCGAGGTCGGAGCCGGCCTCTGGCTCGGAGAAGCCCTGGCACCACCAGATGTCGAGGTTGGCGGTCTTGGCCAGGAAGCGTTCCTTCATCTCGTCGGAACCGAACTGGGCGATGACCGGGCCGATCATGCCGACGTTGAACGGCAGCATGTCGGGGACGAACGCGAGGCTCATCTCCTCGCGGTAGATGTGATGCTGGATCGGGGTCCAGTCCTTGCCGCCGTGCTCCACCGGCCAGCTGGGGGTGGCCACACCGTGCTCGTTGAGGATGCGCGTCGTGGTGACGAGGTCCTCGGGGTACTGGAGCTTGCCCTCTTCGCACCGCTTGCGGACGTCTTCGGGGACCTTGGCGAAGATGCTGCGCAACTCCTCGCGGAAGGCCTCTTCTTCAGGACTGAATTTCAGCTGCATGGGTTCTTCTCTACTCCTGTCGAGGGTGTCCGTACCCCGGGCGGTGTGGTCGAACTGGGGACCTCTGCCGTGTGCACCCAAGCTGGGGAAACCCAACCGAGCCACGAATGACTAAGCGCTTGCTTAGTGATAGGTTGCACTATGCCGCGCGGGCTGGATGCTGTCAATCACGGGCTCGTCGCGATGACCAGTCCGACCGTTCCGAGAAGGTGACCGTGGGCCCGTCTGCCGATCCGACGCCCGAAGTCCGGCCCGTGGCCGCCCGGGCCCGGCTCCTGCGCGCCGCCGTCGAGGCGTTCGCCGCCAAGGGGTTCAACGGGACGACCACGAGAGACATCGCCAACGGCGCGCAGATGAGTTCGGCGGCGGTCTACGTGCACTTCCGCTCCAAGGAGGAGCTGCTGTTCGAGATCTCCGACGCCGGGCATCGCGCGATTCTCGCGGCGATCGACGACGCCGACGATCCGTCGGCGTCCCCCGGCGACCGGCTGCGGGCGATCTTCCACGCCTTCACCGAGCACCACGCGCGCGAGCACGTGGGGGGTCGGGTGGTGAACTACGAACTCAACGCCCTCGCGCCCGACCATCTGGACACGGTGATGGCCATGCGTCGCGAGATCACCAGACGGGTGCGCGAGATCATCGAAGCCGGGATCGCATGCGGGGACTTCGATGTCGCTGACTCGCTCGCCACCACCAACGCGATGCTGTCCATGGGGATCGATGTCGCGCGCTGGTATCGCGACGGGGGGTCACTCTCGCCCGAGGAGATGGGGGGCTTCTACGCGGAGCTGGCCACGCGGATGGTGGGATGGCGACCGCCCGTCGGCGGGTGACTCAGCCCCTGCATGCCGGTTCCGGTTGCGACGGAGAGACTTCGACTGCGTTCCGGGCTGCGGATGCTGCCCGGCGGCGCACTGTCACCGCGAATACCGCCGCAATCATCACCATCGCGAGAACGTAACCGACGTAGCCGATGATGGTGTCGCGCAAACCGATGTGCGAGACGACGATCCCGGCGATCACGGCCGGGACGCTGAATGCGAGGTAGCTCGCCACGAACACCGACGAGAAGACCTGACCGCGCATCGCGGGAGGTGTCGCGGCGGTGATGTTGTCCATCGCGGAGAGGAAGGTGGCGGCCCAGCCCGAGCCGGCCACGATCGAACCGACGATGTAGAAGGGCAGGGATTCGATGAGGACCCCGGCCAGTGAGATCACCACGCCGGCGGCGAGTGCGGGAAATCCGTACGCAGCCTTGATCGTCGACGAGCGATCGGTGATGAACAGGGACGTGACGGCCGCGCAGGCGAAGAAGACGAACAGGATCGCGCCCGCCGCGCCGTGGTTGCCCACACCGAACACACGGGAGACCACCGACGACCCGAGCGAGAGATACAGGCCGCCGAGCGACCAGGTGGCGACGAGCGCGGGAACTGACGCCAGGAACACCGTGCGGACCTCGCGAGGCACGCGCACCTGCGGCGCGAGCGTGCCGGCCAGGTGCCGTCGAGAATCGAAGCCGATTCGCTCGCGGGTCTCCGGGACGACGAGAAGTGCGATCAGCAGTGCGGCGAACAGGCCGAGGATGATCTCGTAGATCAGCACGCGGGGTGCGGGTGCGTACTCGACGAGCACCCCGGCCACGGCGACGCCGCTCGCCAGGCCGACCGCCGGGGCTGCGCCGACGATCGTCGATCCGGCACGGGCCGAGGGCTGCAGATCGACCGTCGTCGCGGTCAAGGTGCCCATCGCCGCGCCGGTGGCCAGGCCTTGCAGGGCGCGCGCGGCGAGTAGGGTGCCGACGTCCTCGGCTACGACGAACAGCACCATGCTCGCGATGAGCAGGACGAGCGCGACGGCGAGGACAGGCCGCCGGCCGACATGATCGGACAGAGACCCGACCGTCAGGAGGCTCACCAGCATGGTCACCACGTACACCGCGAACACGAGCGTCAGTGTGAGCGCGGAGAATCCCCACAGTTCCTGATACACGGGGTACAGCGGCGACGGTGCCGCGGACGCGAACAGGACCATCATGTACGTCGCCGCGATCAGCCAGAACGCGCGATGTGGGTGCAGTGGCGCCACGAGGTCTCCTTAAAGCAAACAGGTTTGCATTCAGAAACTAGCCCGGACTGCGTTCCAAAAGCAATCAGCTTTGCAATAATGGCTTCCATGACGACGGCCCGCACCCCCGACAGCCCGATTTCTGGTGCTCCCGCCTCGCCGACCCGTCGTCCAGGTGGTCGTAGCGCGCGCGTGCAATCGGCGGTCTACACGGCAGTCGGTCAGCTCGTCGGGGCCGGACGCCGCGAGACGATGACGATCCCCGAGGTCGCCGAACTCGCCGGGGTGAATCCGACCAGCATCTATCGACGCTGGGGAACGATCGACGCGCTTCTCGGGGAGGTCGCCGTTGCGGCGTTGACGCAGGGCGAACCCCTGCCCGACACCGGCACTCTCGCCGAGGACCTGTCCGAGTGGGCGCAGATCATCGCCGCCGACATCGCACGCCCGAAGCGCCGCGCCTACCTTCGGGCCATGGTCGCCGCGCGCGAGGACATCGTCGAGGTCTGCCCCTGCTGGGAGATCCGGCGTGGGCACGCCGAACAGATGATCGCGCGGGCGCGGGACCGCGGCGAACCCACGCCGTCGGTCCGACAGGTGCTCGACCACGTGATCGCCCCGCTGTATCACCATGCGGTCTTCGGACTCGAGCTCGACGCCGATCATGCCGCCGGCCTGGTCGATGACGTCTTGTCGATGATCGGAGCTGCGCCGAGAAGGTAGGCCGAGACGATAGGGTCCCGGGAATGAAACACGTTCACGCGTTCACCGACGACGCACTCGGCGAGCACGACGCGGTCGGCGTCGCCCAGGCCATCGCATCCGGAGAGATCTCCGCTTCCGAGGCGGTCGAGGCCGCGATCGCGCGGATCGATGCCGTCAACCCGCACCTCAACGCCATCGCCTTCGACGATCGCGAGCGTGCGCGCAAACGCGCGGTCGACAACGACTTCCCGCTGGGATCGTTCATCGGGGTGCCGTCGATCATCAAGAACAACACCGACCTCGCGGGGCTGCCGACCTGTCACGGTTCGGCTGCGGTGCCCCAACGACCGGCGAAGGCCAACGAGGCGTTCACCAATCAGTTCCTGGCGAGCGGCGTCAATGTGGTCGGCGCGTCGACGATGCCGGCCTTCGGGCTGACCTCGACGACGGAGTTCGTCGACCGCGAGCCGACCCGCAACCCGTGGGACACCGACTACTCGTCGGGCGGCTCGTCCGGTGGTTCCGCGGCGCTCGTCGCGGCCGGTGCACTGCCGATCGCCCACGCCAACGACGGTGGCGGATCGATTCGCATCCCCGCCGCCATCTGTGGGCTGGTCGGACTGAAGCCGAGTCGCGGGCGCGTCGAGGCGTCGAAAGAGACACGGGACGCGCCGATTGACCTCGTGTCGAACGGGATCGTCAGCCGATCGGTGCGCGACACCGCCCGATTCCTCGCCGACACACAGGGTTTCCGGCCCGCGCCCGGGATGCCGCCGGTCGGGCTGGTCGAGGGGCCGGGGACCAAACGGCTCAAGATCGCGCTGATCACCGAGCCGCTGACCGGCTCGCTGCTCGACCGGGACACACAACGGTGTGTCACCGAGGCCGCCGAGCTGGTCGAGTCCCTCGGACATCGCACCGAGATGGTGCCGCTGCCGGTGGACCGGGACTACGTCCGGGACTTCATCGACTACTGGTCACTGCTCGCACTGGCGCTGGACCGATTCGGAAAACGGGTGGTCGACAAGGGCTTCGACCGTTCCCAGGTGGACTCGTTCACCCGTGGGCTCTCGCGCGGCGCGCTCCGGCACTTCTACCGGCTGCCCGGGGCGGTCCGCGGGCTGCGGAGGTCCACGGCCGCGATCCGCGGACTGCACGACACCTTCGACGTGGTCCTCAACCCGACCGTCGTCCACGCGACCCCGGAGATCGGATACCTCGATCCCGCACTCGACTTCGACGAGGCGATGGGCCGGCTGACCCGGTTCATCGCCTTCACCCCGGCCAACAACACCGCGGGCACCCCGGCGATCAGTCTGCCGCTGGGACAGACGGAATCGGGCATGCCCGTGGGCATCCACTTCGCGGCCGACCTCGGCCAGGAACGCACCCTCCTCGAGTTGGCCTTCGAACTCGAGGCGGCCCGGCCGTTCGCGCGGATTCAGGACGCCTGAGATACGTAATTCGTTCCCGCGGTGACGTTTCCGTCGCGCTTATTGGATCCTATAAGCACGACGGAAACTGCGCCGCGGGAGTGTTGGTCGGCCTGGGGACGCGCGACTGACCGAGATGCCGAACTCCGATAGTCTGCCCGGCAGCACCGAATGAGTTCAGTCGACGGGGGTGGGATGAACGGTCATGGGATGGCGCAAGAGTCCGAGACGATCAGCGCCGGACATTGTGGCGTCACGGTGGGCGGAAGTTATCGAAGGTCGTCCGCCGCATCCCGCTTCGCCGGCTACGTGACTACTGTTTCCGCGGTTGCCGGAATCGTCCTCTCCGGGCTGGCGTTTGTTCAACGGGCTCCGTCGGGTCGGGTGTCTGACGGATTCTGGACCGGACCACAATGGGCCGCAACAACACTCGTGCTCGGAGTATCACTCGGGTTGTCGCTCGTGATTGGTGTCGTACTGCTCAGCTTCGTCGGTCGCGGTCCGGCAATCGGGTCGGCCCTGGTCTCGGGGGTCTGCCTCGCCTATTCGGTCCGATCCGAGGCGGTCGATACCATCGCGGCGCTGACGGGAGGCCCGGGCGGACATGACGTGGTACGAACGGTCCTGGCGGCGTGGGCGTGCCTGCTCGTCGCCGCGGTCGCGGCGACGTTTCGACGAGATCGATTGTCTCTAAGAGAGGTCGGCGCAATCGCCGTTGTCGCTCTCGTCGTGACACTGGCGATCGGTCTCATGCCGTTCGAGCGCAGTGGAGCGACGGGGGCCGACGCCATTCGGATTCCCGAAGTGCCGCCTTCGGTCACCGGGGAACCAGCCTACCGAGTGGATGATGTCGATCCCTGGTCGATCACCCCGGCCGGCCCGGGCTTCGCCGCAGTCGTCGATGACATCCTGGTCGCCTACGACGGCACGACGGGCCGACCACGGTGGAGCCTCACTCCCGATGGCGTCGGAGCGGCGAATTGCGCTGAGCGAGGGTTCGATCGCGTCACCAGTACCGGAACGGGAACCGATTCAGTGGTCGTGGTCGGTTGTGACTACGCCCGCGCAGGGCGGGTGGGGTATTTCACGACCGGGATCGATGCGATGACAGGACAGGTCCTCTGGACCAACGATTCGCCGTGGATTCTGATTTCCGACGTACCACGCGCCGGACGCGTCGATCAGCCAGTGGCTGTGATCCGTGACGGCGAGATGGCAGTTCTCGAACCTCGGAGCGGAGAGGTCAGATGGCAGCGACGTGTGTCGCCGCCGACCGGACGTGATGAACCGAACCCGCATCCGCGCTCGGTCTTCGCTGCCGGTCATCATGTGGTCTATGTGACTCCTGACAGGGGTCATGTGAAGGTCGTTGTCTTCGACGCCCTGACCGGAGCGGATCGGACCCATCGCATCGCAATCACGGCGGCGGACGAGCGGTTCGACGTCAGCGTCGGCGAGACAGGCGACTCCGAGTTCGTGGCTCACCTGTGGGACCTCGATGACGTCCCCCGGGCATTGGTGGTCTCCATAGCGAACGGCGGACACGAGCCGGTGGACAGATGGTGGTGGGGTTCAGATGCTCGAGGGCGCCGGATGACGGGGATCCATGTGAACGCGCAGCCGTCCTGGGGTATGTACTTCGACCAGCCCGGGGCGGTAGTCATCGGACATCTGGATTCTCGCTCGTCGACCCGCGTCACGATCCCGAAAGGTACCGACTGGCCACGCGATCCGATCCCGGAGTCGCAGAGCTGGGTTCTTCTGCACGACTCCGTGGTGACGGCCCAACTGAAGCGACCTCTCGAGAACCAGGGGCGGTACGACCTGACGACGATCCACCCGGGCGGTTCGATCGCGTCCGTACCGTCGCCGTGCGGGCAGACGTTGGGTGGCGTCGTACCCGTTCCGGGAGCCGTGCTGGTCACATGCTTCGGCGATCCCGGTGATCTCAGCTCACCGGTGAGTGTGGCGGCACTTCGCCCGGATAGCTGAGCGTGCCCCCACAAATCCACCCCTGTTCCGCACACCCACCGCCTTGCAAGGCAGTGGGTTCACGGAACAGGGGTGGGTTTGCGAATGACCTAGTGCTGCACGGCCTTCTCGGCCCCGATGCCGGTGAGGGAGCGAACCTCCATCTCGGCGTTGCGTTCCGGGGTGCCGTTGTCCGACGGGCTGGTCAGCGTGCCGACGATGCCGAGGACGAAGGCCAGCGGGATCGAGATGATGCCCGGGTTGGCCAGCGGGAACCAGGCGAAGTCGGCGCCGGAGATCATGGCGGTCGACGACCCGGAGACGGCGGGGGAGAAGACGATCAGCACGATCGTCGAGATCAGGCCGCCGTACATGCTCCACAGGGCGCCGCGGGTGTTGAACCGCTTCCAGTAGAGCGAGTAGACGATCGTCGGCAGGTTCGCGGCCGCGGCGATCGCGAAGGCCAGCGCCACCAGGAAGGCGATGTTCTGGCCGTTGGCGAGGATGCCGAGGACGATGCTGACGATGCCGAGGACCACGACGGTGTATCGCGAGACGCGGACCTGGTCGTCCTCACTTGCCTTGTTGCGCTTGATCACCGAGGCGTAGATGTCGTGGGCGAACGACGCCGACGCGGTGATGGCGAGGCCGGCGACCACGGCGAGGATCGTCGCGAAGGCGACCGCCGAGATGATGCCCAGCAGGACCACGCCACCGAGTTCGAACGCGAGCAACGGTGCGGCCGAGTTCTGTCCGCCGGCGGCGTCGAGGATCTTGTCCGGTCCGACCAGGGCGGCCGCTCCGTAACCGAGAACCAGGGTGAACAGGTAGAAGGCGCCGATGAGGGCGATGGCCCAGACCACCGACTTGCGAGCCTCTTTCGCGGTCGGCACGGTGTAGAACCGCATCAGCACGTGCGGGAGGCCCGCGGTGCCGAGGACGAGCGCGATGGCGAGCGAGATGAAGTTGATCTGGCTCGTCAGGGACCCGCCATACTGGGCACCGGGAGCGAGAACGTCACGCGCGGCGACCTTTTCGCTGGTCGAGTCGGTCACCGCGTCCTGTGCCGCACCGAGGATCGACGACAGGTTCATGCCGAACTTGGCCAGCACGATGACGGTCATGATGCCGGCACCCGCGATGAGCAGGACGGCCTTGATGATCTGCACCCAGGTGGTGCCCTTCATGCCGCCGATGAGCACGTAGACGATCATCAGCGCACCGACGACGGCGATGACGATGGACTGGCCGAGGCGCCCCTCGATGTCGAGGAGCAACGCGACCAGGCCGCCGGCGCCGGCCATCTGGGCGAGCAGGTAGAACAGCGACACCGCGAGGGTGGAGATCGCCGCGGCCAGACGCACCGGGCGTTGCTTGAGGCGGAAGCTGAGGACGTCCGCCATCGTGAACTTGCCGGTGTTGCGCAGCAGTTCCGCCACGAGCAGCAGCGCGACCAGCCACGCGACGAGGAACCCGATGGAGTAGAGGAAGCCGTCGTAGCCGTAGACCGCGATGGCGCCCGCGATGCCGAGGAAGCTGGCCGCCGACAGGTAGTCGCCGGCGATGGCGACGCCGTTCTGCGGTCCGGAGAAGCCGCGACCGCCGGTGAAGAAGTCGGCGGCGGTGTTGTTGTTCTTGCTGGCCTTGATGACCACGAACATCGTGACCGCGACGAACGCGGCGAAGATGGCGATGTTGGCGGCCGGGCTGCCGACGGTCGCCGCGAGGACGGTCACGTCGGTGGTGGGTACGGCAGTGGTGTTCACAGTGCGGGCCCGCCTTCCATCTCGTTGCGGATCGCCTCGGCCTTCGGGTCGAGATTGCGATTGGCGAAGCGTACGTACATGCCGGTGATGACGAAGGTGCTGACGAACTGCAACAGACCGAGGATCAGGCCGAGGTTGATGTTGCCCCAGACCTGGGTCGCCATGAAGTCATGCGCGAAGGCGCCGAGCAGCACGTAGAGGGCGTACCAGATCAGGAAGAACGCGGTCAGCGGGAAGACGAACTTCCGCAGCGTCCGCCGCAGCTCCTGGAACTCCGGACTGGCCTGCATCTCGATGAACTCTTCGCCGGTCGGCGCGTGTGGCGCCGGTGGTGGTTGGTCGACGGTCGACACGTTTCCTCCCAGGGTGACGTGGCCACATGTGTGATGGCTCTACGGAAGTCAGCCTGAATGAGGTGCAGATCACAGACAATCGGGTGGCCTGGGTCACACGCCGAAACCCGCGGTCCGTGCGCCGGACGGTCGGTGAGATCCGACGAGCGGCGAACGGTCACCTGTCCGAACGGTCAGGTCGCCCGCTCGTCCGGGGCCCGTCCCGGGGTGCGATCGAGCCCCATCCCGACGCGTTCCGGGACGTGCATCCGGGCAAAGGTCCGTGCGAGGTCGACGGGTACCCGTCCCCGGGTTGCCTTGCTGACCAGCACCATCGTGCCGAACGCGAGTGGGACCGTCACAGCGGCCGGGTAGCCGATCACGACCGCAAGCCACCCGCCCAGCACGTCGTCGTCGACGACCCCGGCGATCGCCAGCATCGTCGCCGACCCCGACGACGCGCCGCCGACGACGAGTCCGGCGATCGCGCCGACGGCCGTGAGTCCGCGCCACCAGATCCCGAGGACCAGCAGCGGGCACAGCGTCGACGCGGCGACGGCGAACACCAACCCGACGGTCCGGGACAGTTCCAGGGACGCGGCGGCCAGCGACAAGCCGATCGGGATCAGTCCGCCGATGACCGCGGCCACCCGGAAGTCGCGCACCCGGCCGCGCAGCAGGTCGGTGGCGAGCGCCCCGGCGACCGACACCAGCAGTCCCGACGACGTGGCGAGGAAGGCGGCGATCGCCCCGGCGGCGACGAGCGCGGCCAGGATCTGACCGGCGATCCCGCCAACCGCCGCGCTCGGCAGCAACAGGACCGCGGCGTCGGCGGTGCCGGTGATCAGCAGTTCGGGGACATAGAGCCGTGCGAACACCCCCAGCAGGATGGGGAACAGGTAGAACAACGAGAGCAGTGCGATGACGGCCAGCGCGGTTCGCCGCGCCGATCGCCCGTCGGGGTTGGTGTAGAAGCGCACCAGCACGTGGGGCAGACCCATCACGCCGAGGAACATCGCGATGATGAGCGACAGCACCTGGTACAGCGGGTGACTGCCGCCGAAGCCCCCGCCGGGGGCGATCCAGTCCGCGTTCTGTGCCGGCGCGCCCGCGACGACCGGAGTGGCCGCACCGGCGTCGAGGAAGATCGTCGAGCCCGCGGAGATGACGTGGGGTCCGGTGGTGTCCACCGGCGCGTCGTCGACGACGACCCCGTCGAGCGTCCCGGTGACCCGCACGCCGGTGGTCTCGGCGACGGTGACCGAGACGTCGGTGGTCACGTCGACGGTCGTCGCGGTGGTGATGCGCGGCGGCGCGGGTTCGCCGACGCGAGTGGGGTCCTGGGCGAAGACGCCGATCAGGACGAGCGCGGGGACCGCGATCGCGGTCAGCTTGAGCCAGTACTGGAAGGCCTGCACGAAGGTGATCGATCGCATGCCGCCGCCCACCACGTTCACGATCACGATCAGTCCGACGCCGACCACGCCGGCCCACACCGGTGCGCCGAGAAGGATGTTGAGGGTGAGTCCCGCGCCCTGGAACTGCGGGATGAGGTACAGCACGCAGACGACGACCACGACGAGCATCGCGGTCTTCCGCGCTGCCGGCGAGGCGAGGCGGAACTCGGCGAAGTCGGGCACTGTGTAGGCCCCGGAACGGCGCAGGGGTGCGGCCACGAACAGCAGCAGGCCCAGGTAGCCGGCGGTGAACCCGACGGGGTACCAGAGTGCGTCCGCACCGTACTTCGCGATGAGGCCCGCCACGCCGAGAAACGATGCTGCCGACAGGTATTCACCGGACACCGCGGCGGCGTTCCAGCGCGAGCCGACGCTCCGCGACGCCACCAGGAAGTCCGACGTGGTCCGGGAGAAGCGGCCGCCCCACGCGCCGACCGCGATCGTGGCGATGGCGGCGGCGAACAGGCCGATCGCGGTGAGGGCGTGGACGTCGGTCGTCACGGCGGACCTGGTTCGGGTGCGTCGGACAGATCGTCATCCACGAGGCCCATGAAGTCGCGTTCGGCCTGCTCGGCGAGATGGACGTAGAGCCGTCCGGTCAGATACAGGAGTGGGAAGGCGAGTACTCCCAGCATCAGCCAGATGAGTCGAATCCCGAAGACGCCGGCGTCGGCGATCCCCGGAAACGCCCAGGCGGCAACGGGTATGGCGGCAGCAACGGCGAGCAGGGCGCCCCCGAGCCGCAGGCCGAGACCGAGTTGGGCGCGCATGAGGCCGCGGACGAGCGCGTCGCCGACCTCGGTCTGTTCCTGGACCTCGACGCGGGTGCGGACCATTCGCGCCCCGCGGCGGGAGGCGAGCACCACCCGTTCGCGCTGAGGCGGGTGCTCAGCCATCGTCCCGTGCGGTGGGGGAACGGTACTGGCGCAGCGGGTCCCGGATGAGGCGGTCCTTGAGTTCGCGGACCTGTCGGCGGCTCACGGGCAGCTCGACGGCCTCGGACGCGCCGTTCGCGCGGACGCACACCACCGTGCCGCCGCCGACCGTCCGCAATCCGGTGACCATCGGCAGCGCGACGAGGTAGGACCGGTGTACCCGGGCGAATCCGGTCTCCTGCCAGCGGGATTCGAGCGTCGACAACGGGATGCGGACGAGGTGTGCGCCCGAGTCGGCGTGCAGTCGGGCGTAGTCGCCGACGGCCTCGACCCAGGAGATCGAATCGCGCCGGACGAGCGAGGTCACGCCGCTCATCTCCACCGGGATGACCTCGTCCGATGCGGCGCGACGCTCCGGGCGAACGGTCGGTTGCGCGGGCTCGGGTGCACGCTCCCGACTGTCGAGGCTCGCGCGGACCCGGTCGACCGCCTGGGTGAGACGTTGTTCGCGTAGGGGTTTGAGCAGATAGTCGACCGCTCCGACCTCGAAGGCGTCGACGGCCCGGTCGTCGTGGGCCGTGACGAACACGATCGCCGGGGGCGAGGCGTATTTCGCGAGGACGCCGGCGAGTTCGAGTCCCGACAGGCCGGGCATGTTGATGTCGAGGAAGATCGCGTCGATGCGGTGCTCGTTGAGTTCGCGGAGGGCGCCGGTGGCGTCGGACGCGGAGCGGACCTCGGCGACGTCGTCCTGCCGGTTCAACAGGTAGCCGAGCTCGTCGAGAGCTGGTGGTTCGTCGTCGACCGCGAGTACGACCAGTGCGGTCATGGAACACCTCCCGCCTCGACGACAGCCCGCAGTTTACCGCCCTGGAGTTCGGGCACTGCCGGAACTCCGGCGTTGCGTTTCACGCCCGGATGCCCGCGCGGAACTTCGGGACACGCATCCCCACCTTGGTGCCGGCGCCGACCGCCGTCTCGACGACGAGGCCGTAGTCGTTGCCGAACGCGGCGCGGAGCCGGTGGTCGACGTTGGTCAGGCCCACGTGGGCACCCTCGCTGTGGTCGAGGGCGTCGAGAGCGCCGCTGCGCAGGAGCTCCGGTTCCATGCCCACGCCGTCGTCCTCGACCGTGATGACACAGTCGGTGCCCTCGTCGGCCGCGACGATGGTGATCGTGCCGCCGCCCTTCGACGCGAGACCGTGCCGGACGGCGTTCTCGACGAGCGGCTGCAAGGCGAGGAACGGCACGACGACGTTCAGGACCTCCGGTGCGACATGCAGTTTGACGTCCAGGGCATTGCCGAAGCGGGCTCGTTCGAGGGTGAGGTAGCGGTCGATGTTCCGCAGCTCGTCGGCCAGCACGGTGTATTCGCCGGCGGCCCGGAACGAGTAGCGGGTGAAGTCGGCGAAGTCGAGGACGAGATCGCGCGCCCGGTCGGGGTCGGTCCGCACGAACGAGGCGATGGTGTTGAGCGCGTTGTAGATGAAGTGCGGACTGATCTGCGCGCGCAGGGCGAGGACCTCGGCGCGGTTGAGCCGTGCGCGGGATGCGTCGAGGTCGGCGAGTTCGATCTGGCTCGACGCGTACCGCGCGACTTCGGCGATGGCGCCGAGCATCCCGGGTCCGGGTCGTCGCGTGGTGGCGACCACGAGGACCCCGACCCCGACGTCGTCGGCGAGGAGCGGCTGGGCCACCAGCGCGCGCACGGGCGACTCGGCGCCGCTGGGGTCGGTGAGCAGCACGCGCCGGAGGTCACCCAGCGCGGACGCCGCCGCACGGTCGGCATGGCCGAGCATCTCGGCGTCCCAGATGGCCTCGCCATCCGGCTCGTGGGCGAGGCGGCTCGGTTCGCCGTCGTACAGTGCGACCGCTTCGGCGCCGGTCAGGGTGTGCAGGTGCGGCAGTGCTTCGCGAGCCGACTCCGCCGACAGTCCGGTGCGCAGTGAGCGGGCGGCGAGCGACGCGGTGTGCAGCGCCAGATGAACTGCCCGCTCGGCCGGGGTCCGCACGACGCGCCGGGTGCGGATCAGCGCGACTGCGCCGACGCACGCGAGCACGCCGAGGAGAACGAGAGCAATGGTCACGCCGCTAGACATCGATGCCCCGATCGGCGTCCGTGGTGTGCGGCAACGACGACACGGCGAGGTCGATGAGGGTGTGCCGATCGGCGTGCCACTTGTCGGGCGGCAGATGGCCGTGGGTGTCGAGGTCGGTGAGGCCGTGGGCCGCCGCGAAGAGCAGCGCTGCGTGGTGTCGCGCGGCATCGGCGCCGACGATGCGGCCCACGAGGGACACCAGGCCGTCCTGAGCGCGTGCCGCTGCGGGGATCGACGGCGTGCCGGCCGGGGTCGCGAACATGAGCCGGTACAGGTGCGGCCGGCCCAGTCCGAGGTCTGACAGCGCGTGCAGCGCCGATCGGACCGCATCCTCGGGCGACAGTTCCGGGTCGGCGGCGATGGCGTCGAGACCGTAAGCGACGACCGCCCATGCGTCGGTGGCGAGGGCCGCCAGCAGTTCCTCTTTCCCGATGAAATGGCGGTAGGCGGCCGAGCGGGAAACCCCGGCGCCACTGCCGACTTCGCGTAGGGTCACCGCCTCCGGCCCGCCGCGGTCGAGAAGTGCCGACGCCGCGGCCAGCAGTGCCTGCCTGGTGTGTGCCGCGCTCTCCGCCCTCGTGGTCATCACCCGACCTTACAGTTGACATCGTCAACCGAATGGCGTCTTCTGGTGTTGACAACGTCAACTCAAGCGGCGGGAGTCGACATGACTCGACCACTCACCCCGAATCCGGACTGGACGCTGGTCATGACGGGAGCCACCCGCGGGCTCGGTCTGGTCGCCGCCCGGTCCATCGTGTCGACGGACCGGTCATGTCATCTCCTGGTCCTCGCTCGCGGCGGCGGGCCCGCGGGGTTCGTCGACGGCTTCGGCGAGGGCGCCGGGCGCGTCGTCGCCGTCGACACCGATCTCGCCGACACCGCCGGGACGATGAGGGCGGCGGCGGAGATCCGGCGGATGCTCGACGACGCGACGCTGCCGCCGCTGCGCGGGCTGGCAGGCAACGCGGGCATCCAGTACCTCGACGACGACCACGTCACCGCCGACGGACTGGAGGCGACCTTCGCGGTCAACGTACTCGCGAACCACCTGCTGATCGGTGAGCTCGGCGGACATCTGACCCGTGGCTCCCGGATCACCATCACGGTGAGCGACACGCACTTCGGCGATCTCCGGCACAACCTCGGGATGGTCCCCGCGCCGCGGTGGACGAGCCCGGCACGCCTGTTCCGGCCGGGTGCGTTCGGGGGTTCGAGTCCGGCCGCTGGCCGCACCGCGTACTCGACGAGCAAACTGGCGGCCATCCATCTCGTCCACGAGTGGGCACGCCGGCTCCCCGACGGCGTCGAGATCGTCTCGTACAACCCGGGTTACGTGCCCGGTACGGACCTGGCCCGGGCGGCGAGCGCACCGCAGCGTCTTGCGAACAGATGGGTCCTGCCGGGTCTGGCCCTGGTCGGGCCGTTCGATCGGGTGCCGACGGCCGGTCGACGGCTCGCCGAGACGATTCACGGTGTGCCGCACGCGGTTACCGGTGCCTACATCGATCGCGGGCGGGTGTCGGAGTCATCCGCGGAGAGTCATGACCTCGATCGTGAGCGCGACCTGTGGAATCACCTGGAGTATCTGCGCGCGGAGGCGTTGCGGCGTCAGTAGGTCGCCCACTCGCCCTGTGCGTACCGCAGGATCCGGGGATCCATCAGGGTGGACGGCGGCAGATCCAGTCGCTGCCGGTCGAGCGGGAAAACCGTGGCCGCCGCCAACTGTTCGGGACTGAGGAACCGGAGGGGGCCGGGCGCCGCCACGGTCGGGGTCACCCTGCCCCCGGCGCCGGCCAGGTGGAATCCCCAGTCGCCGAAGGCCGGCACGTCGACGTGGTACGGGGTCGGGTCCAGTCCGGCCGCGCGCATGGTCGAGGCCACGCACCAGAACGACTTCGGCGCGAAGTACGGGGACCCGGCCTGGACCACGGTGCGGCCCGCCTCGGCGAGATGCGCCCGGACCATCGCGTAGAACTCGGTGGAGTACAGCTTCGCGGTGGCCGAGTCGTCGGGGTCGGGCATGTCGACGATGATGACGTCGAACCGGCGGTCGGTGCCGCGCAGCCAGGAGAAGGCGTCGGCGGCGATCACCTCGGCTCGGGGGTCGGTCATCGATCCCCGGTTCAACGTGGTGAGACGCTCGTCGGTCCGGGCGAGTCGGATCATTTCCGGGTCGAGTTCGACGAGCGTGACGTCGCGGGCGTCGGGGTAGGTGAGCACCTCGCGGAGCGCGAGTCCGTCACCGCCGCCGAGGATCAGCACGGAGTCGTGGTTCCCGGACATCGCCGGATGCACCAGCGTCTCGTGGTAGCGATGTTCGTCGACCGAGGAGAACTGCAGGTCGCCGTTCAGGTACAGGCGGGTGTCGGCCGTTGCGCCGAAACGGTTCTCGGTGATGACGATGTCCTGGTACGCACTACGTTCGGCGGCGACGATGGGATCGCGGTACAGCGCTTGGCGCGCGGTGATCTCGAAGCGGCCGGACAGCAGCAGGCCGGCGATCAGGACGGCGACGACGGCGACGGCCGACGCGGAGAGGACACCCATCTGGGTGCGCGACAACGACTTGCGGAAGATGACGAAGACGAGGAAGCAGCCGGCCGCGGCGTTGACCAGCCCGACCACCAGAGCACCCCGCAACTGGCCGAAGAACGGCAGCAACAGGAACGGGAAGCACAGGCCGCCGATGAGGGCGCCGATATAGTCGACCGCGAACATGTCGGCGACCGCCGAACCCGCCTCCTGGCGTCGAATCCGTTGCAGCAGAACCATCAGCAGCGGGATCTCGGCACCGATCAGGATGCCGAGCACGAAGGCCACCAGGACGAGGGCGGGCGTGTACAACTCCAGGTAGGCGAACGCCGCGTAGAGCGCCATCACCGACAATCCGCCGATGAGGGCGAGCAGCAGTTCGATGACCGCGAAGGCCGTGACCGATTGTGGCTGGAGCGGTTTCGCGGCGAGTGACCCGATGCCCATCGCGAAGACCATGACCGCGAGGACGATCGACGCCTGCGTCGCGGTGTTGCCGATCAGGAACGAGCCGAGCGAGACCAGCGCGAGCTCGTACACCAACCCGCAGGCGGCGCAGACGAAGACGACGGCCAGCAGTCCGGCGCGGGCGAATCGCGGTCGCATCGCCAGCACGTCCGGAACGGGTTCGGTCGTCACCGGTTCGGCATCGGCGGCAGCGGAGTCGTGACCGGTCACGGACAAACGGGGGAGTGCGGGAACCCGGTCACAGGATGGAGGCGGCCACGATGATCGACACCCCGATGTGTGCGACGCCCTGCACCCACACCGCCGGGTGGCTCTCCGGGTGGACCAGCAACTCGCCGAGATTGCCGGGGGTCAGCAGGTCGATGACGAGGAAGGTCACCGCCATCACGACCAGGCCGATCGCCGAGTACACCGCGGTGTAGGTGAGCCCCTCGAGCAGTCGTCCCTCGCTCGCGACGATGGCGGCGGTGACGATCACGGCGACGGCGAGCATGTTGGAACCCACCAGGATGCCGGCGTTGCGGTTGCGGTCCGTCCACAGCTGCGAACGGAGCTTCCCGGGCGTGAGCAGGTCGAGGATGCCGAACGAGACGATCATCAGGATCACGCCGACACCGGCGTAAGCGCCTGCAGCGTAGGCGTTCTCAGCGATATCAGCGAGCATGGTCTTCTCCGTTGGTTGGTCGGACGAATTCGATGGCACGTGCCGGACGGACGACGATCATTTACCGCCACCACCGCTCCCGCCGCCGCGGTTTCCGCTGCCGCTACCCGCATAGCGGGGGGTCGGGACCCAGAACGCGCCGACGTAGGGGTGGTAGTGGTGATACCCCGACCGGTAATCCCGGCTGAGCATCACCCGGGTGGCGCCGGCCGCCAGCGGGAACAGGCCGACGAGGTAGTCGGGGTATTGGAGGAACTGCGTGCCGGCGATGTTGCCCGCGCCGGCGGCGCCGCTCCGCTGGTCGCTGGGACGTTCGGCGTCGCGGATCTCGGCCGCGACCTGCTCCGGTGTCCCGTCGGCGACATAGGCGTCGACGTCGCCCTCGTCGAGGGAGGTGTCGCGCTCGTAGTTCTGCGTGATGTAGTCGCGCGCCGACCCGCCGATTCCGCCGCCACGGGCAACTCGCGCGGTGCACGCACCGATCAGCGCGAAGATGGTGAGCACGACGATCACGCCGATGATGATGTTGCGGGTCTTGTTCAGACGACGGCGTGGGTCCGGCGGGCCGCCGGGCGGTGGTTGCCCGGTCATGGACGGGCCACCGGACCGCGGTCGATCCTGCTGGAGGTGATCACGACCTCGGCGGCCTTGGGATAGGTGTGCCAGGTGTGCCAGCTGATGGAGTCATCGGTGGACTCCGACACGATCGCGGTGACGGCGTGCGGCTCCCCCGGGAACCGTCCCATCACGCACGGGTGTCCGGTGGCCAGCTGTTCGGTGACGCGGGCGCTCAGCTGTTCGACGAGGGCGGCGAGCTGGTCGGGATTCACCTGTTCCACACGGGAACTGAAGTAGTAACCGCTCTCCTGGAAACTCTCCGGCAGTGCCGAGGTCACCTCCGGCAGGCAGGCGACGGTCTCGCAGATCCGCTGCACCCCGTCCTCGACGAGTACCTGATGGCTCGCGCCGAGCAACCGCACCGACACCGTGATGCCGTCGATCTCGCGATCCTCTTGTGCCAGGGGCTCCTGCAAGGGTGCGCTCAGCGAGAAGCCGAGCTGGCTCGCGCTGGTGTCGGCGTAGGCCACCGCGAGTTGCGCGGCGGGGTCGCCGGGATGTTCGGAATTCTCGGTCATGCGGTGTGGGGTCTCCGTGCTCAGGGCGTCGTGTGGATGGGCGGGCGTCGGGGCCGCCGTCAGGGTGTTTCCGGAGCCGGGTTGGTGGGGTAGATGCGGTAGTCCGCGCGGGACAACAGTTCGCCGCGGGCGCATTCCCAGCCGCTGCCGTAGTCCTCGAAGGACAGACGGTCGTCGCCGGCCTGGTAGTCGTGATAGGCCATCCGGCCCGAGGTCGCGACGCCGGTGGTCCCCGCGGAGGTGAAACGCGCCGAGCCCGCCTCCTCCGACTGGTATCGACGCCCCTCGAGCTCCACGGTGTCGGGGCCGGGGGTGACGGCGGCACCGGGTACCTCGTGCCACAGCACGACCTCGAGGTCGGGATCGTCCTCGACCGAGATCCAGGCCTTGGACCCGACACCGGTGTCGAGGAAGTTCTCGGTCCAGGTGTAGCCGTCCTGCGTCAGGCGCAGGGTGCCCCGGACCGCGTAGGTCTGACCGCGCAGTTCGACGAGATCGCCGGGTTTGAGATCGCGGGGGTCGCCGTAGACGGAATCGTCGTCGGCCGACGAGAACGGATCGCCGGGGCGATAGGTCCGCTCACGCAGGGCGTCCTGCTCGGCCTGCCGGGCCCGCCGATTGCCCAGGAAGTTGAAGATGACGACCACCGCGATGATCGCCAGCAGCGCCACGATGATGATCAGCAGGAATTCCACGGTTGTAGACCCTAGTCGACCGGCAGCTTGCGGGACGTCGGTCGTCGGGGGTGCGAATGACCGTGACCGCCTCACCGCCCTCCGGCGTCGACGGCGCGCAGCTCCGCGATCACCGGGGCGAACACCTCGAGCGCGGGTTCGAGCACGGTGAGATAGCTGATCCCGGTCCGCTCCCGGAGGTCGACGAGGCGGGCGGCGATGTCGGAGACCGATCCGATGAGCACCGACGGCAGGCCCAGGAACTCCTGGGCGCTCATCGACAGTTCGTGCTTCGCGATGAGCTCGTCGGCCACCGCCGTCGGATCATCGGTCACGGTGACGATCTGTAGCAGGAGATTCCACTCCACCTCGACGGCGCGGTCCCCGGCGGCGGCGCGTGCGAAGGCCACCCGTTCGTCGAAATCGCCGGCGGACAGCGGTTCCAGATCGCCGTCGGGTCCCGTTCGGGCCGCGGTGAAGCCGACGATGTCGGCGTGTCCGGCGGCCATCGTCAGCACGCGGTCGCCGTTGCCGGCGAGCAGGAGCGGAATCCTCGGCTGCACGGGTCGGGGCTGATGATCCTCGTCGGCGAGCAGCTCTGTCACGCGGGCGGCGGTCGCCGACAGGTGATCGACGCGCCGGCCCGCGGACCGGTATTCGATCCCGGCTGCGTCGAACTCCTCCCGGGCGTAGCCGGTGCCCAGTCCGAGTTCCACGCGGCCGTCGGACAACCGGTCGACGGTGGCGGCGTCCCGGGCGAGCAGCGCGGGGTTGGTGAACGCGGCGTTGAGGACGAACGGGCCGACGCGCAGGCGCTGCGTCGCGGTGGCCGCGACGGCCAGTGCCGGCCACGGGCTCGGGATGCCCAGGTGGTCGGGGACGAGCAGGACGTCGCAGCCGAGTTCCTCGACCGATCGGGCACGCGTCTGCCACGACGACGCGGTGTCGGCCGCGAGCATGTTGACCCCGAACCTGAACTCCCTGGAGGCGAGTGACATGTCCTCAACGTAGTCAGCGTCGCGGCGGCCGACCACGCCGCCGACGGGGACACCTGAACCAGCCTTGCACTCGCACTGGTCGAGTGCTAAAAACGAGGTTGGCACTCGCGAGCTGTGAGTGCCAGGTCGGGACGGTGAGGCCGGTACCGAATGACACACCGGTCGTCCGTCGCGGGCACCGAGTTCCGGCCATACGAACCTAGTGTCACCCCCTTCGGAGGATCACTTACCCATGGCCAAGCAAATTGCGTTCGACGAAGAGGCCCGTCGCGGCCTCGAGCGGGGCCTCAACAGCCTTGCCGACGCCGTCAAGGTGACGTTGGGACCCAAGGGTCGCAACGTCGTCCTGGAGAAGAAGTGGGGCGCCCCCACGATCACCAACGATGGTGTGTCCATCGCCAAGGAGATCGAGCTGGAGGACCCGTACGAGAAGATCGGCGCCGAGCTGGTCAAGGAAGTCGCCAAGAAGACCGACGATGTCGCGGGCGACGGCACCACCACCGCCACCGTTCTCGCCCAGGCTCTCGTCCGTGAGGGTCTGCGCAACGTCGCCGCCGGCGCCAACCCGCTGGGTCTGAAGCGCGGCATCGAGAAGGCCGTCGAGGCCGTCACCGAGTCGCTGCTGAAGAGCGCCAAGGAGGTCGAGACCAAGGAGCAGATCGCTGCCACCGCCGGTATCTCGGCCGGCGACGCCTCGATCGGCGAGCTCATCGCCGAGGCGATGGACAAGGTCGGCAAGGAAGGCGTCATCACGGTCGAGGAGTCCAACACCTTCGGCCTGCAGCTCGAGCTCACCGAGGGCATGCGCTTCGACAAGGGCTACATCTCGGGTTACTTCGTCACCGACGCCGACCGCCAGGAAGCCGTCCTCGACGACCCGTACATCCTGCTGGTCTCGGGCAAGGTCTCGACCATCAAGGACCTGCTGCCGCTGCTGGAGAAGGTCATCCAGGCCGGCAAGCCGCTGCTGATCATCGCCGAGGACGTCGAGGGCGAAGCTCTCTCGACCCTTGTCGTCAACAAGCTCAAGGGCACCTTCAAGTCCGTCGCCGTCAAGGCCCCGGGCTTCGGTGACCGCCGCAAGGCCATGCTGGCCGACATCGCCATCCTCACCGGTGGCGAGGTCATCAGCGAAGAGGTCGGCCTCTCGCTCGAGGGCGCGGGCATCGAGCTGCTCGGTACCGCTCGCAAGGTCGTCGTGACCAAGGACGAGACCACCATCGTCGAGGGCTCGGGCGATCCCGACGCCATCGCCGGTCGTGTCGCCCAGATCCGCGGCGAGATCGAGAACAGCGACTCCGACTACGACCGTGAGAAGCTGCAGGAGCGTCTGGCCAAGCTGGCCGGCGGTGTTGCGGTCATCAAGGCGGGCGCGGCCACCGAGGTCGAGCTCAAGGAGCGCAAGCACCGCATCGAGGACGCCGTCCGCAACGCGAAGGCTGCCGTCGAAGAGGGCATCGTCGCCGGCGGTGGCGTGGCCCTGCTGCAGTCGGAGCCGGCCATCGACGCACTCTCGCTCGAGGGTGACGAGGCCACCGGCGCCAACATCGTCAAGGTCGCCCTGTCGGCTCCGGCCAAGCAGATCGCGATCAACGCCGGCCTCGAGCCGGGCGTCGTCGCCGACAAGGTCCTCAACTCGCCCACCGGCACCGGCCTCAACGCCGCCACCGGTGTGTACGAGGACCTGCTCAAGGCCGGCATCAACGACCCGGTGAAGGTCACCCGCTCGGCGCTGCAGAACGCAGCCTCGATCGCGGCTCTGTTCCTCACCACCGAGGCCGTCGTCGCCGACAAGCCCGAGAAGAACGCCGCACCGGCCATGCCGGGTGGCGACGAGATGGGCGGGATGGGCTTCTGATCTCCTGATCAGATCCCTGCGTCCACTCACGCAGCACCAACCGAAGGCCGGTCACCCGAGCGGGGGGCCGGCCTTCGGCGTTCCGAGCACGGCTTCGGCGACTTCCCGCGACCACTGGACATACTCGAGGACCGCACCGTCGGTATGGCGAAGGTAGGCGAATCGTCCTGTCGTGCTCTCGGATTCGCCGATGACCTCGGCCCCGGCTTCGCCACTGACCTGCGAGATCAAGGCGTCTAGATCGTCGACGATGACCGGTCCGACGGTCGACCGGTAGGCCTCGACGTCGTCGTCGGCTCCCGCGATGAGGAGGAAGTTTCCGACGGCGGCGAGTTCGGCCTTCTCGAAGGTGAACCGCAGATCGGCGGATGCGCCGACGATCGTCTCGTACAGCGGTAGAGACTCGTCGAGGTCGGCGACGAATATCCTGGCGTAGGTCTTCAGCACTCGCATCGACCCCACGCTAGGAGCGCAGGCGGATGAGCGGCAGTACGCACTTCGAGGTGAGCGGGGACGCCGCGCCGTCGTCCGGGGCCGAAGAGCGCGCCCGACAACTCGCGCGGTCGGTGTTCAGCGTCGTGTCGACGAAATGGGGTCTGACCGTCCTCGAGGAGATCCGGCAGCGACCCCGCCGGTTTCGCGAGTTGAAGCGGTCGATCGGGACGATCAGCGACAAGGTGCTCACCCAGACGCTGCGTGACCTCGAGACGCACGGCCTGATCCATCGGCACGACCATCGCACCGCCAACCCACGGGTGGACTACACGCTGACCGACGCCGGCCGCGACCTCGTCACGACGGTCCACGGCCTGTGCGACTGGTCGCGAACGCATCTCGACGACCTGCTCGACGCGCGCGGGTCGGCTGATCGCATGTGAGGCACTCCCGGGAACGTTCTCGATCCGCGAGGTGTTGAGAGGGCAATGAGCGCTCCCATCACCGTCGACATCTGGTCCGACATCGCCTGCCCCTGGTGCTACATCGGCAAACGGAAGTTCGAGGCGGGCCTCGCCGAGTTCGACGGACGCGACGACGTCGAGGTGACCTACCACAGCTTCGAGCTCGCACCGGATACGCCGGTCGACTTCGACGGTTCAGAGGTCGACTTCCTCGTCCGGCACAAGGGCATGCCGGCCGATCAGGTCCGGGGGATGCTCGACCAGGTCCGCGGGATCGCCGCCGAGGTCGGTCTCGACTACGACTTCGACCGGCTGCAGCACACCAAGACCCTGAAAGCGCATGAGGCCCTGCACTTCGCGAAAGCGCATGGCCGGCAGGCGGATCTGGCCGAGCGTCTGTTCCAGGCGTACTTCGAGCAGGGGCGCCACATCGGCCGCGCCGACGAACTCGCCGATCTGGCGGCCGATGTCGGTCTCGAGCGCGACGCCGTGCTCGCCGCGCTCGAGTCGGGCGAGTACGCCGCGGCCGTAGAAGCCGACATCGACCAGGCCCGTGCATACGGGATCAGCGGGGTTCCCTTCTTCGTGATCAACGGCAAGTACGGTATCTCCGGAGCCCAGGCGCCGGAAACCTTCGCGCAGGCCCTCGACAAGGTCCGCGCAGAGGAGTCCGACCGTGTCTGACCCGGTGGTGCCCTTCGAGATGATCGGCGACGACGACGCGGCCGTCTGCGTCGACGGCGTGTGTGCGGTGCCGGAGGTCGGGACCGACGCGTCGGACTCCGCATCCGACTGAGCCCCGAAGTCCGAGCGTCGATCACCTCCTCGAGGCCATCGCGGGCTTCGGCTGACGCTGCGCGGCAGAAGATCGCACCCACCGCTGGTTGAGCCGAGTCGAAGCCACCGAGGTGACCTCGGTCCACGCTGCGCGGCAGTAGGTCGCACCCGCCGCTGGTTGAGCCGGTCCTGGTGTGACGCCGGGGCCGGGATCGCCGATCTTCGGTAGCAGCTGACAACTCTGAGTTCGGCGCCGCGCGGCTCCGCCGGGTGTGAGCGCCCGTCCGAAGTGGGTATGCGAGCGCCATGCAGACGTTCCTGCCCTACCCGGACTTTCGACGATCTGCCGAGGTCCTGGACCCCGCGCGCCTCGGTAAGCAGCGCGTGGAGACGTTGCAGATCCTGCGGGCGCTCGAACTCTTCGATTACGGCTGGGCCAGCCATCCCGCGGTCACGATGTGGCGCGGGCACACCCCGGCGTTGGTCGCCTACGGGCTCGCTTTCGTCGACGTGTGGACCGGCGGCGGTCGTGCAGACACCACTGCTCCGATGATCGCCGAGTTCGCGCCCGAGGTGGTGGGTGCGTCCCAAGCCGAGCTGACCGCGCAGGGTCTGATGCCCGCGTGGCTCGGCGACGAGCGACTCCATCGCAGTCACCGTTCGGCGCTGCTCCGCAAGGCGCCGGACTTCTACGGCTCCGTGTTCCACGACGTCGACATTGACGACGAGATGCCGTACTTCTGGCCGGATCCGCCGGCCACCGACGCGCACGATCTGGACGAACCGACCCGCACCGTGTGGATCATCCGGGCCGGATCCGACGAACAGTTCGCTCAGTTCCGACGCCGGCAGATCGTCGGATTGGGCGTCGAATCCGGCATCGACACCGACGCCTCGGTGGGCACCGAGACCGGCCTGCGCGTGTTGCTGAAGGAGCGAAGTCCCGGGCGGCGGCCGGGCAAGGACCTCCGCGTGCTCGCATCGTTCGTCTCCGATCTGCGGGTGGGGGACGAGGTCGCCGTCGTCGACCCCACCGATCCGGACGTGCTGCCCCTGGGGACGTTGATCGGCGAGTACGAGTTCTCCCGCCGAGGCAGGGCGCTCACCCCGCATCGGCGTCGGGTCCGCTGGACCGGCACGCTCGAGCGGTCGGCCGTCGCCCCGCCGGCGCTGCTCCAGAATCCACGAATGCTGTTTCCGGTGTCGGTGCGATCAGAGGCGGTCCGGTTGTAGTCCGATCGGCCGAATCTGGCACCGGGTGGTCGGTGAATGCGTTCCCGGCGCCTTTCGAAGTGGCCGGTCGTTTTTCGACGGCAGAGACGATCACGGCCGGCTCGCTCGCACGAGATCGGCTGTTCAGGAGCACGACGTCTCGACCGGTCGGGATCAGTCATCGTGAAATCGCCTCCAATAATGACCATGGTGCGCGCAATCGCAAGGTGAACAGCGATGACCCCCGGCCGTGGTAATCCGGACGGGGCCGTCTCCGGTGCGTATGGTGAAACGTATTCGGATCGATATCTGCGTGTGTGAATTCCGTTGTCGAGACGGCGGCGCGGTAGTGATGTGAGCATGTAGTGATGTGAAGGGACTGTGATGTCCGCAGTGGGTGGTCTGTTCCGCCGACGCCTGGTCGCCACAACGGTCTCGATCGTTGTACTCGTTGTCGCGCTTGCTGTTCCGTCGTTCGCCGGCGCCGACTCGGGAGATTCCTCGTCCCGGGCGAAGGCGCTGGCCCGCGCTGTCGCCGATGGCCGGGTCCTGGACCTGTCGGTGTATTCGCCGTCGATGAAACGTCACGTACCGGTCCGGGTTCTCGTGCCCGCCGACCGCTCGGTGCCCCGACCGACGCTGTATCTGCTGAATGGCGCGGGTGGCGGCGAGGGCACCGGACACTGGTTCGAGCAAACCGACATCGTTGATTTCGTCGCCGACAAGAATGTGAATGTCGTCGTGCCGATGCGCGGTGCGTACAGCTATTACACCGACTGGGTGAAAGTCGACCCGGTGCTGGGGCGAAACAAATGGACAACGTTTCTGACCAGCGAATTACCGCCGCTCATCGATCGGAAGCTGAACACCACCGGCGTGAATGCGATCGCGGGGATCTCCATGGCGGGAACGTCGTCGTTGAGTCTTGCCCAAGCCGCACCTCAGCTCTACCGCGCGGTCGCCTCCTACAGCGGTTGTGCGGAGACGAGTACGAATCTCGGCCGGCTCGCCATCCGCGCGGTCGTCGAAGGACGCGGCGGTGGCGACATCGCCAACATCTGGGGCCCGGTCGGCTCCCCGGGGTGGCGGGCGCACGACCCGGTCGTCAACGCCTACAAGCTGCGCGGCAAGGCGATCTACATCAGCACCGGCACGGGGGTCCCCGGACCGCACGACCGGTTGCAGGGCCAGGGAATCGACGGGAAGACCACGATCTACATCGACCAGATCGCGGTCGGCGGCGCCATCGAGGCCGCCACCCACCAGTGCACGCTCAATCTCGATCGTCGACTCAAGCAACTCGGCATTCCCGCGACCGTCGACTATGCACCGGGGACGCACGCCTGGCCCTACTGGCAGGACCAGCTCGTGAAGTCGTGGCCGATGCTCGAAAGCGCGCTCACCGACTGACCGCCGCACAATCTGTCACGATGTGACCGTGACTGCGACCCCCGGCGCGCCCAGCCCCATCTCCAGCATGCCCAACCTCCGCGATCTCGGCGGCTGGCGGACCGGGGACGGGCAGACGGTTCGATCCGGCGTGCTGTACCGGTCCACGGATTTCTCCGCGCTCGACGCCGCCGACGTCTCCGCGCTCGAGTCGCTCGGCCTGAAGACCGTCTACGACCTGAGATCGGCGCACGAGAGCGAGGCCATCCCCGACCCCGTCCTGCCCGGCGCGTCGAACATCGCACTCGATGTCCTCGCCGATGCGCAGATGTCGATTCCCGCCAACATCGGTGCTGTCCTCGCCGATCCCGCCGTCGTCGCGCAGGCCGACGAGATGCTGTCCGGCGGCAAGGCGCGCGAGATGATCTCCGGGACCTATCGCGAGATGATCACCCTGCCCAGTGCGACGGCGTCGTACACGCAGCTGTTTCGTGGACTGATCGACGGCTCGACGCCGGCCCTCATGCACTGCACCACCGGCAAGGACCGAACAGGTTGGGCCGCAGCGTCTCTGCTGACACTGCTCGGGGTGCCGAAGGACGACGTCTATCGCGACTACCTGCTCACCAATGAACGTCTGATCCCGTCGCTCACACCCATCTTCGACGGGTTCGCCGCCGCCGGGGGCGATCCCGAGCTGCTCGTCGGCGTGCTGGGCGTCGACTCCGGCTATCTCGACGCCGCGTTCGGCGAGGTGGACAAGCGGTACGGCGGAATCGAGGGTTACTTCGGCGAGGCGTTGGGTCTGGGTGCCGCGGACCAGAAGGCGCTCCGGGACCGATATCTGACGTAGGGGCTGGCCGCCCGAGACGCTGTGGCAGCGAGGTGTCACCCGCACGGGTGTCATCTGGTCGTCGTGCTTTCACCCGATGAGGGGATATCCGCGGATGGCAGGTCGCGTTAGCGTCGGAACCACCCCCGAAACGACTCGACTGCCGGAGAAATCGATGCGCACAACCATTTTCGTTCGAGCTGCCCTCATCCTGGCCGCGACGGCGACCGCTGCGGTCGTCCCGGCCGCGATCGCCGATGCCGCGCCACTCGAGTCCGGGAGCCTCGACGGCGGAAGCGTCGACGGGGGCAGTCTCGAGGAATACGGTCTGGGCGGCCTCGACTATTTCGGGAGTCTCGGGGGCAATCAGGCTCCGCCGTCGACCCAGCGGTGCAACTCCGAGACCAAGTCCGGCGGCTACGGTGTCACCGAGACCCGGCACATCCTCGGCCTGCGAGGCCCGACGAGCTTCACGCTGAACTACGACACCTACGACATCCCGGACGAGATCCGCGTGTTCTACGGTGGCCGGCAGATCTACAACACCGGTTACGTCGGAGACGACATCAACCAGGGAACCGGCAGTGTCCGGATCACGGTGCCACCCGGTGGCGACACCTCGGTCGTGGTGCGAGTGACCGGGCCGGACCGGAACACGGAGTGGGACTACACCGTGAACTGCCCGGGAGCGAGCTGACCGCCCGACGATCGTCGGTAGTGTCTTGGAGTGAGTGAATTCAGCTTGACCGAGAAGGCCGCGCTGGGCAGCGGCGCCGATTTCTGGACCACCAAATCGGTCGGTTCCGTTCCCGCGCTGACACTCACCGACGGTCCGCACGGGGTCCGGAAACAGACCGGCGCCGCCGACCACCTCGGCCTCGCCGGCAGCGAACCCGCCACCTGCTTCCCGCCCGCGGTCGGACTCGGCCAGAGTTGGGACACCGGGCTGATCCGTCGTGTCGGCGAAGCGCTCGGACGCGAGGCACGCGGTCTCGACGTCGACGTGATGCTCGGCCCGGGCGTGAACATCAAGCGAGATCCCCGGTGCGGCCGCAATTTCGAGTACTTCTCCGAGGATACGTTCGTCACGGGCCGGCTCGGCGCGGCGTGGGTGAGCGGCGTACAGAGCATCGGGGTCGGCACGTCGCTCAAACACTTCGCGCTGAACAACGCCGAGGACGACCGGATGCGGTCGAGTTCGGACGTCGACCCGCGCCCGATGCGGGAGATCTACCTCCGCGCCTTCGCGCACATCATCCGCACGGCGAACCCGTGGACCGTGATGTGCTCCTACAACCGCATCAACGGCACGTACGCGGCGGAGAACCGGTGGCTCCTCACCGACTTGTTGCGGGGTGAGTGGGGCTACGACGGCGTGGTGGTCTCCGACTGGGGTGCGGTCGCCGACCGCGTTCGGGCGGTCGCCGCCGGCCTGGATCTCGAGATGCCCGGCCCGGGGGACCGCACCGACGCGCAGGTCGTGGACGCGGTCCGGAACGGAACCCTCGACGAGGCGGCGCTGGACCGGTCGGCCCGGGCGGTCCGGGAACTCGCGGAGCGGGCCGCCGCGGGCCGGGCGAACCGGTCCGTCGTCGACTTCGATCTCCACCACCGACTCGCGCGCGAGGCCGCATCACGGTCCATCGTCCTGCTCAAGAACGACGGCGATCTGCTCCCGTTGAGCCCCGGACGCTCCGTCGCGGTCGTCGGCTCGTTCGCGCACGACCCCCGTTATCAGGGCGGCGGCAGTTCGCACGTGAACCCGACGCGCCTCGACGTACCGGTGGACGAGATCCGGGCAGCCGGCGGCACGGTGACCTACGCCCCGGGTTTCAGCACCGACGGCTCGCGGGTGGATACGGCGGGCGCGTTCGCCGCGGCGGCGGGCGCCGATGCCGCCGTGCTGTTCCTGGGACTGGCGGCCGCACAGGAGTCGGAGGGCTTCGACCGCGACGACATCGAACGGCCGGCGGACCAGGTCGAGTTGCTGACCGCGATCCTGGCGGTGCAACCGCGAACGGTCGTCGTGCTCGCTCACGGAGGCGTCCTCCGCCTCGGATCGATCGCCGCGGCCCCGGCAATCCTCGACGGCGCGCTCCTCGGCCAGGCCGGGGGCGGGGCCATCGCCGACGTGCTCTTCGGGGTCGTCAACCCGTCGGGTCGGCTCACCGAGACCGTGCCGGTCAGGTTGCAGGACACCCCGGCATACCTGAATTTCCCGAACGAGAACTCGCACATCCGCTACGGCGAGGGCATTTTCGTCGGCTACCGCTGGTACGACGCCCGGGACATCGAGGTCGCCTACCCGTTCGGGCACGGATTGTCCTACACGACCTTCGAGTACTCGGATCTGTCTGTCGCATCGGATGATCCGGGCGTCGACGGAGTGGTCGTCGGGCTGACGGTGACCAACACCGGTTCTCGAGCCGGACGTGACATCGTCCAGGTCTACACGTCGAAGCCGGACTCACGAGTCGGACGACCGCCGCGCGAGCTGACGGGCTTCGCGACCACCCGCGACCTCGAACCCGGTGAGTCGCAGAGGATCTCGATCGCGATCGACCGTAACGACCTCGCGTACTGGGACACCCGCGTCGACCGCTGGGTCGTCGAACCGGGTGAGTACGGGGTGGACGTCGGCGCGTCGAGTCGGGACATCCGGCTGACCACCACCGTCGAGATCGCGGGCGACGAGGTTCATCTCGCAATCGACGAGAACTCGACCCTCGGCGAGGTCCTGGCGAATCCTGCTGCGGCGCAGGCGCTCGCGTCCCGGTTCGAGGACAACCCGCTGGCGAGCTCCGACGACGCCCTCGGCGTTGACATGGCACGGATGATGGCGTCGATACCGCTCGGACGCCTCGCCGGGTTCGGGATGCGGGACGAGGACATCGCCGCGATCATCGCGGCGGCACGCACGGACTGACCGGCCGGGTACCTCCGACACCACGCCGGCGATTCAAGGCTGCATCTGGCGTCCGCTGAGGAGACCGTGCTGATGCGCCAGCGTTGCCAGTCCGACGCGGTTGGCGACCCCGGTCTTGCCGAGTAGATGCTCTATGTGGCGGCCGACTGTCTTGGCGCTGATGACGAGCGCACCGGCGACCTGCGCCGAGGTCAGACCGTTCGCCACGAGGGTGAGGACCTCCAGCTCCCGTCCGGTGAGGTCGAATGGGAGCGGCTCGGGCGTGGCGAAGGTCAGGGCCACGGGGGTGGCGGCCCGATATCGCGGCGTCGCCGGGAGCAGCCGGACCAGATGCCAGGTTCCCCCGGGGTCGCACCATCGGAACTTGCGCTCGGTACCGGCGAGTCGTGCGACGATCGAGAGCAGTTCGGGGTCGACATCTGGTATGAGCTGATCGTGCAGGGCCCGGCAGTTTCCCGACCTGTCGATGAGCCACGCGGGGCTCCCTGGAGAGAGGAAGTCAGCCACCATCACCGGACGCATCGTCGTGTCGAGAAGCGACGCGACACTGCTGCGGAGCTCGTTGATCTCGGTGACGTCCACGTCGCGGGGGTAGCGGCGGTCGTCGGAATTGACGTGCAAGGTCCCGGCATAAGTGCCTTGTGCGGTGACCAGGCGGGCGGACAGTCCCTCGTCGAATCCGGCCGGGGTGAACACGTTGGTGACCGAGTGGGTCCGTCGGTACCCGGGGAAGTCACGCCAGCGCAACGCGCCGGAGCGGGTTCTCTCCATCTCTTTGAACAATGGGTCGTTCGAGACGAACCAGCTGTTGAAGTGGCTCATGACCGAATCGGGATAGTCGTGATTGGCGAGGGTCAGGTGCCGGCCCGCGACCGGATCCCACAGACTGATCGCGCTTGCCGACGACGACACGCGCTCACCGAGCGCGCACAGCAGCTCGTCGGCGCGTGTGTTGAGGTCGGCCGCGCTCCCCAGTGCCTCGTGGTAGGGGCCGGTGGTCGACGATCTCATGCGCTCTCCGTAACCCCCCGACGATGATCATTCGATGGGTTGCATTGTTCCGCAGGCGCGTTTCGGCGATGTTTCCCATCAGGCCGGCGACGCAACACTCGTTGTCGATCCGGAAACCAGCTGTTAACAATCGAAGTGGGAAAGATGGGGAATTCTCCCGATTCGCGCGGCAGGTCTCGGTCCTTAGATTCGAGGCACGGGTCGCACACCGCTGTGCGGCCGGTGACCGATTGATCTCACACGGCCCGGAGCACCTCCGGCCGACAAGCCAGGAGTTACCGATGACCACGGACTCTTCACATGAACGTTCCCGATGGCGCATGACGATGTCGATCACCGCTGTGGCGGTGGCCGGTGTCATGCTGTCCGCGTGCGGGAGTGCGGCTTCCGACAGTGACAGTGCCGCGGGCCGCGTCGACTGTCTCGATACGAGCGGAGACTCGGTCGCGGTGGGATCGATCAACTCGCTCAGCGGTGGCACCGCAGTGAGTGAAGTCGTGATCCACGACGCCATCACGCTCGCCGTGGAGCAGATCAACGCGGAAGGAGGTGTACTCGGAAAGCAACTGCGGCAGATCTCCGAGGACGGTGCATCCGATCCCGCCATCTTCGCTCAGAAGGCCCAGAAGCTCGTTGCGAGCGACTGTGTCGCAGCAGTTTTCGGCGGATACACCTCTGCCAGCCGGAAGGCGATGCTTCCCGTGTTCGAGGACACCGGTGCGCTGCTCTACTACGGCCAGCAGTACGAGGGGCTGGAGAGCTCTCCGAACATCTTCTACACGGGTGCCACGACCAATCAGCAGATCGTCCCCTCACTGGACTACCTCCGCGAACAAGGAGTGAAGTCGATCTACCTCGTGGGCAGTGACTACGTCTTCCCCCGCACCTCGAACGCGATTGTGCGCGCTTACGCGGAGGAGAACGGAATGACCATCGCCGGTGAGGATTACGCTCCGCTCGGCTCCACCGACTTCTCGACGGTCGTCAACAAGATCCGTCGATCCGACGCCGATGCCGTGTTCAACGTGGTTGTCGGCGACTCGTTGGCCGCGTTCTTCCGCGAGTACAACAACGTCGGCCTGAACGCTTCGACGATGCCGGTCATGTCGATGTGCGTCGGCGAGGAAGAGGTCAGGAGCATCGGAGCCCAGAATCTCGTCGGTCAGTTGTCGTCGTGGAATTACTTCCAGTCACTGGACAATCCGGTGAACAACGAGTTCGTTGCCGCCTTCAAGGAGCGGTTCGGGTCGTCGAGTGTGACCTCGGATCCGATGGAATCGGCCTACACCGCTGTGCACCTGTGGAAGCAGATGGTCGAGAAGGCGGATACGTTCACACCGGAAGAGGTGTCCGCTGCTGCAGCCGGCGTCAGTTACGAAGCGCCCGAGGGACTGGTCACCGTCGACGGCGAGAACCACCATGTCACCAAGACGGCACGGATCGGCCGAGTGACCGCAGACGGTCAGTTCGATGTGGTGTGGAGTTCTGACGGACCGATCGAACCCGACCCTTTCCTCGACAGTTATCCGTGGGCTGAGGGCGTCGGGGCCTGACCCGCTGACCCCGGACGTGTCGGCCATCTGAGAGGGAACACCTGTGCATCTCACACCGAAGGACGAGGACCGGCTGCTGCTTTTCCTCGCAGCTGAGCTCTCACGCAGACGCCGGTCGCGCGGACTGCGACTGACGTATCCGGAAGCGCGTGCGCTCATCGCCGACGAGGTGGCGGAAGCCGCTCGTGGGGGAGCCAGCGTCTCGGAGGCGGCGGCACTCGGTGCGTCGCTCCTCACCGATGACGACGTGGCCCCCGGGGTCGCAGCCCTCCTGGGGTCGGTGCAGGTGGAGGGATTTTTCGACGACGGCCAGAAGCTCGTGACCGTTCACGACCCGATCCGGCCGGGAACCGGCCCTGCGCCGACGCGACTGGACGGTGACGAGCACACGCCCGGGGAGTATCTGCTCGTCGACGAAGACGTCGTGATCAACGACGGGCGGGACACAGCAGCGATCACGGTGGTCAACACCGGTGATCGACCGGTCCAGGTCGGCTCGCACTTCCACTTTTTCGAGGCCAACCGGGCGCTGCTGTTCGATCGACGGGAAGCCTTCGGGATGCGTCTGGACATCCCGTCGGGCACCGCCGTCCGATTCGAGCCCGGGGCCGAGCACGATGTCGAACTCGTCGCCTTCGGCGGCGAGCGCGTCATCACCGGCCTCAACGACATGACCAACGGCCCAACCGATGTTGCGCTGCCCGCCGCGACGCTACGCGACCTGCGCGCAGCGGGATTCCTGGACACGTCCGCGGGAGACGTAACCGGGAGGACCACTTCAGGAGGGGACTATGGTGCAGAGACTGACGCGTAGGCACTATGCGGAGCTGTTCGGGCCGACGACCGGCGACAGGGTGCGTCTGGCCGACACCGAACTCCTGGCGCGCGTGGAGTCCGACGCCACCGTATACGGCGACGAGTCGGTGTTCGGCGGCGGCAAGACCATGCGTGAGGGCATGGCCGTGCACAATGCGATCACGAATGCCGAAGGCGCACTGGACTTCGTGATCACGAACGTCCTCATCATCGATGCTGTGCTGGGGATTCGTAAGGCCGACATCGGGATCAAGGACGGGCGCATTGCCGGCATCGGCAAGTCCGGCAACCCCGCCACCATGGATGGGGTCGATGCCGAGCTGGTGATCGGAGCCGGCACCGACATCCGTTCGGGTGAAGGCATGATCGCGACCGCGGGAGCCATCGACGTCCACGTGCACTTCGACAGCGCCGGACTGGTCGAGGAAGCCATCTCGAGCGGTATCACCACCATGATCGGTGGGGGCCTGGGTCCGGTCACGGTGGGGATCACCAGCTCGGGGCCACGTAATCTGGCAAGGATGCTTCGGGCAGCAGAGGCATTCCCGATGAACTTCGGATTCATCGCGAACGGAAGTGCCGCATCCACAGCACCGTTGATCGAGCAGGGACTCGCCGGTGCGATCGGATACAAGATCCACGAGGACTGGGGTGCGACGCCGGCATCGATCCGCGCCTCGCTCGACGCGGGCGACGAACTCGACCTACAGGTGCAGATCCACAGTGACACCCTGAACGAGTCGGGCTTCTATGAGGACACCATGCGCGCAATCGGTGGGCGCACGATCCACACCTATCACGCCGAAGGTGCGGGCGGTGGACACGCCCCGGACATCATGCGGGTCGTGGGTGAGCCGAATTGCCTTCCGTCGTCCACGAATCCGACCAACCCGTATACGCTCAACACCTTCGACGAGCATCTCGACATGGTCATGGTGTGCCATCACCTCAATGCGCGGATACCGGAGGATGTGGCTTTCGCCGAGTCGCGTATCCGGCGAGAGACGATCGCCGCCGAGGACGTCCTGCACGATCTTGGCGCCATCTCCGCGATCGGCTCGGACTCGCAAGGGATGGGCCGCATCGGCGAAACCATCGCCCGTACATGGCAACTCGCCTCGCACATGCGCGCCACGCGTGGGCCGTTGCCGGACGACGCCGGTACCGGCGCGGACAATCAGCGCATCTTGCGTTACATCGCCAAGCTGACGTTGAATCCGGCGAAGATGTTCGGCATCGACCACGAGGTCGGCTCGCTGGAGCCCGGCAAGCTCGCCGACATCGTGCTGTGGGAGCCGAAGTTCTTCGGTATCCGTCCAGAAGTGGTGTTCAAAGGTGGCTTCCCGGCGTGGTCGGTGATGGGCGAATCGAACGCCTCGCTGATGACCTGCGAACCGCTGAAGTATCGCCCGCAATGGGCGGCTTTCGGCAAGTCGCCGGTTGACGTGTCGGTCAACTTCGTCGGACGTGCGGCCCTCGACTCGGGCCTCGGGGAACGACTCGGCCTCGACACCCCGCTGATCGGCTGCACGGGATCGAGAGCCTTGACCAAGGCGGACTTCGTCCACAACGACCACCTGCCCGAGATCTCCATCGAACCCGATACCTACCGGGTGGTGGTGAACGGGGAGATCTGCACGAGCACACCGATGTCGAGCGTCCCGCTCGGACGCCGGTACACGCTCAAATAGGAGGAGAGCATGAGTTCGGATCCGATCCGTATCGGAATCGGCGGACCGGTCGGCTCTGGCAAGACCAGGCTGGTCGAGTCATTGGTCCCCGTCCTCACAGAACGCGGGGTCGATCTCGCAGTGATCACCAATGACCTGGTGACCGACGAGGACGCCCAGCGTGTACGACGCAGCGGCATCATCGACCCCGCGCGGGTCCGAGCCGTCGAGACCGGTGCGTGCCCGCACACCGCGATCCGCGAGGACCCATCGGTCAATCTGGCCGCCGTGGATGACCTGGCGGCTGCCTACCCAGGCCTCGACGCGGTGCTGATCGAGTCCGGCGGAGACAATCTCGCTGCCACGTTCAGCAGTGATCTCGTCGACTACTGGATCTTCGTCATCGACACCGCCGCCGGCGACGACATCCCGCGGAAGCAGGGTATCGGCCTTCTGCAGGCTGACCTGCTCCTGGTGAACAAGATCGATCTCGCCGAGATGGTCGGAGCCGACCTGGATCGCATGCGACACGACTGTTCGGTTGCCCGGCCGAGTAAACCCACACTGTTCACCGACCTACGGCATCAGGTGGGCGTCGTCGAGGTGGCCGACGAGATAGTCAAGGGAGCAATGCTTCCCACGCCACCGAGGGCATGATCGAGCCGGGGGTTCTCGATGTCGACGTGGTCGCCGATATCTGCGGAAGGACTCGGGTGCGGCATCTGCGGCAGGCCTACCCGCAACGGGTCACCACACCGCTGTATGTCGACGTCGACCCACGGATCGCCTATCTCTGCGTACAGAATCCGTCCGGGGGGATCTTCGCCGACGACTCGTTGCACACGACTGTGGCGGCCGGCCCCGGCAGCCATCTCCTGTTCACGTCCCAGGCGGCAACCCAGGTGTTCGACGGGCACGACGGACCGGGGGCAACCCACCACCAACGGATCCGGGTCACAGATCGATCGGTGGTCGAGTTCGTACCGCGCGAGATCATTCCGCAGGCCGACTCCCGGTTCGCTCAGTACACCGAGATCGACGTCCGGGGTTCGGGGCTCTTCGTCGGATGGGAGATGCTCGCTTCCGGGCGGATCGGCCGTGGGGAGCGGTTCCGGTACCGGTCTCTCGTCTGCCGGACCACGGTGCGGGTCGACGGTGAGGTCGTTGCGCGGGACGCGCTTCGGTTCAGTCGACCCGAAGGGCGGGTCGACGACGCCGGTTCGCTGCCGGAGCGGCTGATCGGCGCGAACTACTGCGCTACGTTGCTGGTAGTAGCTCCCACGAGAAGCACCGGTGCATTACAGAATGCACTGCAATCGGCCCTGGACGCGTTGGATGTGGTCAGCGGCGTCAGCGCACTGCCGGGCGAGAGTGGTGCGATCGTGCGCGTGCTCGGCACGAGAGCACCCGCGATGCGTGAGGCGCTCGCCGTGTGTCTGGCGTCAATCCGGTCCGAACTGTTGATGCTGGCACCGCCCCCAAGGCGATTGATCTGAGAGGACACCCCATGACCACTGAATCCACCGAGCAGGCGCGGGAAGTGACCCACCTCCTGGGACGTGAGTGTGATGAAGAGTTCCACGGACGTCGACTCGACCTCGTCGAGATCGGTTGGGGGGACGCGCGTAAGCACCGACAGATGCTCACGACCGCATCGGGATCGACGGTGCGGCTCCGCCTCCCACGAGGTTCCTTTCTCGACGACGGCGCGGTCCTGGCCGACGACGGCGAGACCATCACCGTGGTACGTCGTGCTGCCGAGCCCGCCATCGTCGTCGACTTCGATGCCAACGGCGGACCCGACGGTGCGCGGCGAATGCTGTTGCTGGGTTATCTGCTGGGCAACCAGCATGCCCCGCTGGATGTCTCGGCGCACCAGGTGTCGACGCCGCTGATGACGAGCGCGACGACCGCGAAGGACACCCTCGCCGCACTGCGTCTGCAGGGTGTGGTGGCCGACGTCCCGCTCGCCTCACACGGATGGTCGAACACGTCGGCCGATCATCACCATCATCACCATCATGACTGATCGACCCGTCATCAGTTGCTGCCCGAGGACCGCGATCGACTCCGCTGTGTCCGATTGCTCTGTGCCCGATTCCTTCGCGGCGGCCGTCGGCTGGCTGAACCTGCACGACAGCGCTTTTCCCGCGGGCCGTCTGGTCCACAGCAACGGCATCGAGAGCTGGCTGCGTGCGTTTCCCGACGCCGGGCCCGATCAGATCGTCGAGCTCGTCGTGGATTACGTGGCGACCTCGGTCGCGACACTCGATGCGGTTGTCGGTGTCCACGCTTGGGCGAGTGACGATCTCGCGATGCTCACGGGCCTCGATCGGGAGTTGCTCAGCTACAAGACCTCGGAGAACGCGCGAGACGCGTCGCTCAAGCCGGGGCGTCAGCTCGCCGACACCGCAGCTCGTGTCGGGATGATCTGCGGAGTGCCGGACTGTGCTCGCGCGGATTACCTTCGCGCGGTGTCGTCGGCGAATGCACCGGGCAATCTGGCCGTCGTCGAAGCCGTGGTCCAGGCGGGACTCGGGATCGACCGGCGCATCGCGACCCTGGGGACGCTGCGTTCGTCGATGGCATCCGCGTTCAGCGCGTGCGTACGTCTCGGCAGGCTCGGTTCGCTCGGCGCACAGCGTGCACTGGTCGCGGCGACACCCGCTCTCGTCGACCTTGCCGCCGACGTCGAGCGGGCTCCGCTCGACGCGCTGAGCTCCAGCAGCTTCGCGCTCGAGCTGTTCGGCATGCGACATGCACAGATGTCGCCTCGGCTCTTCGCCAGCTGATGCAGCCGGACTTGGATCCGGCTACCGGAACACGATGCAGGTGGTGGTCCCGTGGGCGACGAGCTTGCCGTCGGCGGAGAACACCTTGCCCTCGGCGGTCGCGGTGGTGCGGCCGGCGTGGATGACGGTACCCACGCCGGTCAGCTCCCCGGCGTCCACGGCGACCGAGCGGATGTAGTTCACCTTCAGCTCCAGCGTCGTGTAGCCGACCCCGGCGGGCAGGGTGGTGTGGACGGCGCACCCCATCACCGAGTCCAGCAGCGTGGCGCAGATGCCGCCGTGAACGGTGCCGAGGGGGTTGGCGAAGTCGGGCTGCGGAGTCACGGCGAAGGTGACCGCGCCCTCGTCGATCTGCTTGGGCACCATGCCCAGGAGGCGGCCGATGCTCGGACGGTCGGAGCCCGCGCCGCCCGCCTGCCAGGCTCGCAGCAGCTCGAGTCCGGACATGGCGGTGGGGTCGGTGGGTGCGTCAGTCGTGGTCGTCATGACTATGCATGGTTGCATACTCCGCCGTGGTTATGAAGGTCTGCATATCGGCGAGGCTGCGCCGCATACGGGATGACCTCGGCCGATGCTATGTATGCTGGCCACGACATCGGGTGTATGAGGGTCGGCATAGGAGTTGTTGCTGCATGGCGTCACATCCCGCCGAGTCCGTGATCACCGGCGCGGACGACCGCGGCCCCCGCGAACGCATGGTCGTGCACGCGGCCGATCTGATCGGCCGCGACGGGGTCGCTGCCACCTCCATCGGCGACGTGATCTCGGCGAGTTCCGCACCACGGGGATCGATCTACCACCATTTCCCGGGCGGTAAGACCCAACTGATGACCGAAGCCGTCCGGTACGCCGGTGAGTTCATCGCCGAACGCATCGGGCGTCCGACCACGATGACCCCGGCGGACACGGTGCGCGAGATCGGCGGGGTGTGGCGGCGACTACTGGTCAATACCGACTTCCAGTTCGGCTGCCCCGTGCTGGCCGGCGGACTCGCCCGCCGCAGCGAACCCGCGGTGGCGGACGCATCCGCCGAGATCCTGCAGCGCTGGGCCGACCTGGTCACCGCGCGGCTGGTGGTCGACGGCGTCGACAGCGACCGTGCCGACTCACTGGCCAACCTCATCATCGCGGCGGTCGAGGGAGCGGTCGGGCTCTGCCAGACGCGGCGCAGCGTCGAACCCCTCGATCGCGTCATCGCCGAACTGGCGAGCCTCTGCGACGCGGCCGTCGATCGGGTCTGATCCGGGGCGAGACGTTGGACACAGGTGTGCTCCGTTAGTAGGTTCACCATGTCGTCACCGCCGTGGTGGCGTCTGGCCTGTATCCGTTCATCGTCGGGACGGGCTCGAATCGGTGGGTGAGCTCGGGGAGGTTGCGCCATGACGCCGGTCTTCCGGCATGCGCTGGGTTCGGACTTCGACCGTCTGCATCCCAACGTCGCATGGCGCTACGGCATCGACTCGACTTCCGGTGTCGCGCAGGTCTGTAGCGGAATCTACGAGTCGGTCTACGTGTCGTCGGCGCTGCCGCCGCCCGCCCTGTGGCATTACGCCAAGCGCAATGCGCTGCCCTCGAAGACCAGTCGCATGGTGCCGTTCACCCAGGGTTACTACTGCTACTCCGACGAGCTGGGGCGCGAGTCGCTCGCGGTGCTGCGGAATTTCCAGTACACGACCGGCCCGCGCAAGCTGAACTCCCTGCTGGTGGCCGGGCGCACGGGCCTGGTCGACTACTTCGGCGACGGCCCCGAGTTCCTGTATCCGATCGAGCCGTCGGTGACGCGATCCGGCGAACTGTTGCTCGAGAGCGGACCGATGCGCTGGCTCGGACGCGGACCCAAGGTCGGGATGAAGGGGCTGTTCACCGCACAGATGAAGTACATCGAGGGGTGGGACGAGAAACGGGATCGATTCCGCTGCGACGCGACCGTCCGCAACCCGGTCATCGGCGAGATCATGCACTTCCGCGGCTGGTTCACCGCCGTCGACCAGGCGTGCTCGTTGCGTGACATCCCGGACGAGGCGTGGCCGGTCAACCTGGTCGACCGCGAGAGCTGAACGGTTCGATCCAGGGCGACTCCGTCGCGGCAATCCAGGGCGACTCCGTCGCGGCTCGACACAGCCTCGACAGTTCGTTGCATAGGCGGAACGGGCGCGCGGTAGGTTCAGCGCATGGCTGTCTCAGCGAACATCGAATTCGACGTCGCCGCCCCGGTCTCGGTGGTGATGGAAGTGCTCATGGACATCGAGTCCCTACCGGACTGGTCGGGCCCGCACAAGGAAGCCGAGATCCTGTCCAGCTACGACGACGGCACGCCGCAGAAGGTGCGGATGGTCGTCACCGCCGCGGGTATCTCCGACGAGCAGACCTGCACCTATGACTGGACCGAGAACTCGTGCGAATGGCACCTCATCGAGTCGAATCAGTTGAGCGAGCAGCACGGCAAGTACACCGTCACCGAATCCGACAAGGGTGCCCATGTCCGCTTCGACCTGGCCGTCGAGCTGAAGATCAAGCTGCCCGGACTCATCGTGAAACGCGCCCAGAAGATGGCCGTGGACACCGCGCGCAAGGGACTCACCGCGGAAGTGGAGAAGCGCGCGGCGGCCTGAGGACGATCGTGACCGGGACGTGACGAGTCGATCGTCTCCTCCACGGCGCCGGCCCCTGTACGCTGAGGGCGTTCCTTACCGGGCGCCCGAGCTATGGAGGCCAAAGCAGTTGAGAATCAAGAAGTTTGCCGTTCGCGGCCTGGTCCTGGCGGCGGGGCTCGCCGGATGTGTTGGTTTCGCCGGGTTGTCGGGCGAAGGGGTCGCCGCGGCGGACACGCGTTGCTCGGTGTCGAACGGTCATCAGGTCGAGCGTGTCGAGGGGCGCAGCGGTTGCGGCGCCAAGGCCGGAGTCGGCAGTCGCGCGAGTGCCGACGAATACAGCGGTCGGGGCACCGCGGTCTCGGTCTCGGACAACGGCGGCAACGCCGCGGCCTACAACCTGCAGCCCGGTTCGACGGCGCTCGCCGGCGCCAACAGCCGGGGCAACGCCTATTCGGTCACGACCGGCCCGAGCGCGCTGTCCGTCGCGCAGGCGCGTCGCGGCGGTACGACGGTCGCGATCGGCGGTTGGGGCGGCGAGGCCTACGCCGGTCCCGAAGGTGCCCGCTGCAGTGGCGGTTTCGCGACCGCGTTCGACACCAGCACCGGTAAGGCATGTCTGCACGCCGGTTCGATCGACCTGCGGAACTGAGCGGCTCCACCTCACGACACCTGAGAGACAGAACACGCCCGGCGCGACGGTAGTTCACCGGAGCGTCGGGCGTCGTTCGCCGCTTCGACCTATCGTTGTGGAGTGACCGACCTCCACGATCCCGAGACACAGATCGGCCCCGACTTCAGCGTGCTCAACGGCCGCGAAGCACTTCAGCAACTCGTCGACCTCCACGACACCACGCACTTCACGGTCAACGACGACGATGACGACGATCCGGTCCTGCTGACCCTGCCCGAACGGAATGTCGTCGACACCTGGCGCGAGGACTACCCGTACGAGGAGCGCATGAGCCGCCGCGAGTACGAGGTCACCAAGCGGCGGCTGCAGATCGAACTGCTGAAGCTGCAGAAGTGGTCCAAGCAGACCGGGCAGCGGCATCTGCTGGTCTTCGAGGGCCGAGACGCGGCGGGCAAGGGCGGCACCATCAAACGATTCAACGAGCACCTCAACCCGCGCGGCGCACGCACGATCGCCCTGGAGAAGCCCAGCGAACGCGAGGCCACCGAGTGGTACTTCCAGCGGTATGTGCAGCACCTGCCCGCCGGCGGGGAGATGGTGTTCTTCGATCGCTCCTGGTACAACCGCGCCGGCGTCGAACGGGTCATGGGGTTCTGCAGTCCGCAGCAGTACACGCAGTTCGTCGCCCAGGTCCCGGCGTTCGAGAAGATGCTCGTCGACGACGGGATCAACCTGGTCAAGTTCTGGTTCTCGGTCACCCCGCTCGAGCAGCGGACCCGGTTCGCGATCCGTCAGATCGACCCGGTGCGCCAGTGGAAGCTGTCGCCCATGGACCTGGCGTCGCTGGACAAGTGGGATGCCTACACCGAGGCGAAAGAGGCGATGTTCGCCACCACCGACACCGACCACGCACCCTGGACGGTGGTGAAGTCCAACGACAAGAAGCGGGCGCGCATCAACGCCATGCGTCACGTGCTGAGTCTCTTCGACTACGACGGCAAGAACGAGTCCTTCGTGGGCACGCCCGACCCGCTGATCGTCGGCCGCGCCGCGGATGTGATCGGGGAGTAGTTCCCCGGCTCGGTAGCCTCGTGGCTGTGCGTAGCTTCCTGAGTGCCCTGTTGACACTTGTCGCGATCGCGGCGACCGTTCTCGCCGTACCGTCTTTCTGGCTGGATCAACGCATCGTCGACCAGGCGGGGTTCGTCGCCACGGTCGCGCCGATGGCCGAGAACCAGCAGGTCAAGGACTACCTCGCAGATGAGATCGCCGCGCAGGCGACCGCGCGGACAGACCTGCCGATCGCCGGCGTCCTGGTGCGGCCGCTGGCGGGCCGCTACACCGAGACTGAACAGTTCCAGCAGGACTTCGCCGATGTCGTCGGCCAGCAGCACGCGTTCCTGTTCGAGGAGCCGGCGCCCGGTTCGGACACCTCGGTGATGCAACTCGACATCACGAACATGATCAACCGCTCCCTGAACCTGACCGGTGGCAACGCGATCCAGGGGCCGGTGGTCGTCGAGTTGACCAACGGCTCCTCGGGCCTCGAGGCGGGCCGGTACGCGGAGGTGGGTAGCCAGATCACGCTGCTCGCCTGGGGCTCGGCGGCGGTGGCCGTGATCGCAGCCGTGCTCGCGCTGCTGATCGCCCGACGACGCGGAACCGTCTTCGCGTGGCTCGGGCTCGGCGTGCTTGCAGCCGGCGTCTCGACCTGGGCCATGGGCCTGTTCTTCGCCGACCGCGCCAAGCAGGAGGTGGCCGGCGCAGAGCGCTCGGGCCGCCAGGTCGCCGAGCTCATCATCGACGGCGCCTACGACGACGTCACCCGGGTCGCACTGATCGTCGGCGGCGTGGGCGTCGCGATGTTCGCCGTCGGGATCCTGGGACGGCTGATCATCGGGCGGCGCTGAGGGAGGGTGCGTCAACCCTGCTCCCAGATCCGAAGAACGACATGACCATTGGTCCCTGAGGTGCGAGGAGCGCCGGCGATGCCTTCCCTCTGCTCCCTGAGGCGCGAGGAGCGCCGGCGATGCCTTCCCTCTGCTCCCTTAGGCGCGAGGAGCGATAGCGACGAGCCTCGAAGGGTTGGCGACGCATCTCGCCAGGACCCTTTGTGACGGCCTCCGCAAGCTCCGGCCTCCTCAGGGAGCGGAGTTCTTTCGTCTCCACGACGGGTCGCCAGGCCTCGGATACTGAGGATTGCCCGGAGTGTGCGTCACGCCCGTTCCCTGAGGAGTGCCCGGAGCTTGCGGAGGGCGCGTCACGCAGGGTCCGCCGAGCACCCCCGACTGATGGACCTCAACTCGACCGATGGACTTCGCTCGAAGTGCATCCGTCGAGTTCGAGTTCATCGGTCGGAGCCGGATGCAGTGCGAGGTCGGGCCGGCTCGCTGAAGCAGTTCGTCTGAGCTCTACCACGGTGGTTGTTGGGTCGCAGACGCTGACGCTATGTGACTGGTGGGGTTTTTGTTCACCACAGTTCACCACCGTTCACCGCTGAGGAGTGAGTGACAGCGACTGCGGTGCAACAGGATTCGATGACGATGAGGTCTGTGGAGAAATCTCGTCGTCGAACGTGAT